>JANOFY010000078.1:0-22186 GCA_031413895.1 Planctomycetota bacterium
GGCGGAACGATTTTCCTCGACGAAATCGCCAGCAGCTCGCTCGAGTTCCAAGTCAAGCTCCTACGCATTCTCCAAGAACGGCAGTTCGAAAGGCTCGGTGAAACGAAGACGCGCACGATCGACGTCCGCGTGATCGCGGCCACGAACCGCGACTTGGAGCGTGAAGTGCGCGAGCAACGCTTCCGCGAGGACCTCTACTACCGCATCCTCGTGGTCGCACTGCACCTCCCGCCGCTGCGCGAACGACCGGCGGACATCGCGCTACTCGCCACCCATTTCGTGTCACGGTTCGCACAGGAGTACGCGCGCCCCGCGCGGACGCTTTCCCCGGAATGCCTGGCGCTCTTCCTGCGCTATCCGTGGCCGGGCAACGTGCGCGAGCTCGAACACTGCGTCGAGCGCGCGGTGCTCCTGTGCCCGGCCGAGGAGATCGGCCCCGCCGACCTCGGCAGCGAGCTCCACCGCGAATCGCGCGCCAGCGATCCGGCCGGCGAAGCCGTGCTGCACTCGCTCGCGGCGCTTGCGTCGGGCGTACCCGGGTCGCTCAAGAAAGCCCTGGAGGGCCCGGAGTGTGAGATCATCCGCCGGAGCCTCGTAGAGAACCGCGGGAACCGTCAAAAAACCGCGGCCATGCTGGGCCTGAACCGCACGACGTTGTTCAACAAGATGAGGAAGCACAAGCTCTTGGGCTTCCCTAGCCGGGGGGGCTAGAGGCTTTACCCCCGCGCGCGCCCATGAAGTGGACCACGACCCTCCTTTTCGTCCTGGCGACGGCCATCGTCGTCGCCGTGGGCGCGATGGTGTCCCGCCAGACCGGCCGTACGCCGGCGGACTTCTTCCACACGATCGAGTCGAAGATCGCGTCGGGGCGCTACGACAAAGAGCAGACCCTGGCCAACCTCGACATCGCGCTCGACAACGCGACGGCGGCCGGTGACACGGCGCTCGGCTCGAAGATCCGCGAGACGCGCGGCGGAATCCTGCTGGAGGTGGGCGCCTTCGACCGCGCGCGCGCGGACCTCTCCGCGGTGCTGGAGACGCGCCCGAAGGACCGGGCCATCGAGCGCCAATTGGTCGAGATCGACGTCCGCGAGGGCGATTTCTCGGCCGGCCTCGCGCGCGTGCAGCGGCTCACGGACGAGGATCCCACCTGGGCCGAGGGCGTCGCGCTGCTCGGCGATCTGCACAAGCGCGCGTCGCAGAGAGCCTTGGAGGAGTGCCTCGGCATCTTCAAGAAGACGCTGGTCGCCGAGGACGCCGAGCGCGCCAGCGCGCTCGTGATGCGCGCCGCCGGATGGGAACCCGGCGATCCCCGGCGCGTCGCGCTGCATCACGATCTGCGGCCGCTTTTCGGAGCGGGCGATGAACCGAAGCTCGAGGCGGCGCTCGACGCAGCCCACCGATCGGCCGTCCATTTGGCCGAGGCACGCGCGGTGCTCGCGAGCAGCCTGGGTGCCGGCTTCCGGCCGCGGTCCTTCGCGGGACTGCTCGAGCTCTATCGCCGCGCGGATCAGGTCGACATCGCGCTCGAGCTCGCGCTCACCGCGATGAAGGGCCATGCCCTGCACCAAGACGAAGCGACGATGACGTTCGTCATCGGCGAGCTGAAGAAGCAGGGACGTCTGCGCTACGCGTCCGAGCTGGCCACGATCTGGACGGGCCTTCGCAAAGGAGGCTCGCAGACGTTGCTCTCGGAATGCTGCGAGGTGCTCTACCGGACGCAGCGCTGGCGACCGCTCGCGGTCGCCGCGCAGGCACTCAAGGCCACCGGCGACGGTTCCGCCGAGCTATACCTGGGCCTGTGTGATCTAGCCGGCGACGCCACGAGCGATGGGCGCTTCAAGCTGCAGCGCTACGCCGCCAGCAAGTCGCGCGAGCCGTTCCCGAACGCACGCGCGGTGGCGTGGCGCGAGATCGCGCGTGCGTCGCGTGATCTCGAGGACTTCGCGCTCGAACGCGAAGCGCTCGAGGGCGCGGTCGCGCTCGATCCGGGCGGCGACGGCGCGCGCTGGCTGCGGCTCGCGCGTCTGCAGTTCGCTGCGGCGCGCGGCGGGCTCGTCCAACCGGGCCTGCGTTGGGCGCGCGGCATGGCGCTCTTGCCGAAGCAAACCGAGGTCTTGCTGCCGACGTGGAAAGAACTCGGCGACCGCGAGCTCTCCGCGAACGGCGTGGACCTCGACCTCGTGCGCCAATCGATCGCCGCGGGTCGCGGCTACAGCCTCACCGAAGAGTCCAGTCCGTACGAGCTGTGGTCGCTGGCGCGCGTGTACATCGAAGCCGGCGATCTCGAGCGCGCTTCGACCTACGTGCGCCAGTTGCTCACGATCGTGCCGGGTTTCCTGCCCGGACTCGATCTCGAGATCGAGCTGGCGCAGAAACTCGGACGCACGCGCGAGGTGATCAATTTATTCCTCGCGCGCCTCGAGCTCGTCGGCCCCGACGAAAAGAGCGCCGTGATCCGGCGCTCGATCCCGCTCGACTCGCTCGCGTACCGCGACCTGGTGCGGCTCATGCACGCGGACCCCGATCACGCGGGACGATTCGTCGTCGCGCGCACGCTCGCCGCGCGCGGCGAGAAGCGACGCGCGCTCACCATCCTGGAGGAACTCGGCGCGGAAACGCTCGGCCCCGACGGCATCCGCCTCGCGGCGCGCCTGCACCTCGACTTGGGCGAGCCCGAGGCCGCGCTCGCGGAGCTCGTGCCGCTCGCGCGCACACGCGAGGCACTGCAGACTTCGCTCGATCTCTTCCTCGAGGCCGCGATCGAGTGTCACGACCACAAGCGCGTCGATCAGATGGCGAGCGCGCTCGTGCGCATGTCGCCGCCAGAGCCGGCCGAATGGCTGGCGTTCGCGGACCGGATGCTCGCGGGCGGCTCGGCCGCGGCCGCGGACCGATTGCTCGAGCGCCTCGACGACGACCCCAAGACGCGCAGCGGCGACATCCTGGTGCGACGCGCCGCGGCCGCGCTCGGGCGCGGCGATCTGGAAGCGGTCGAGGCGTTCCTCGAACGCGCCGAGGCGTTCGACACCGCTGGCAGCGCGGAGCTGGTCACGATGCTCGCGTGCATCGACGACGATCGAATGAGCGAGCTCGCGTCCGCCGCCTCCGTGCTGCGCTTCAGCGGTTTCGATCCGGCGCCCATGCACGCGGCGATCGTCGATCTGCTCGCCGACCGCGAGGATGTCGCGACGGTCGAAATCGCGGCGGCCTTGAAGGCCGCGCCGAACGATCCGCGCTGGCAGCTCATCGAGGCCGCGGCAGCCACGCTCGAAGGCCGGATCTGGACGCCACCGCCGTACTTCGGCGAGCGCGCGAAAGATCAAACCGAGCTCTTCCTGATCGGTCCCGACGGCGCTCGCGATCCGCGCCGCGCGCTGTGCACGCTCTTCGCGCTGTACATCCCGTTGACGCGCGGCTGGGCGCGCGCCGAGATCGACGCGATGGACATCGAGACCCACGGCGACTTGTGGCCGGGGCTCCTCGCCGCATTGCTCGCGCGCGCCAACGACGAACCGGCGCTCGCGCGCCGCTGGATCGGCGGAGTCGTCGCGAAGAATCCGGGCTTTGGACCGGCGTGGGATCTCGCGCAAGAGATTCCGCCGGAGACGGGACCGGATCCGCGCGCGGCGATCGGCCTGCGGATCCGGCGCATGGAGGCGCTGGGCGAACTTTCCGGGACTCTCGCGGAACGACTGCTCGACGAAGCCGAGATCCTCCACCTGCGCGGCGATGTCGCAGGCGCGTTGGCGGTCGCGCGCGCGGCCGCGACGGAAGATCCGAGCTCGGGCGAGATCCAATGGAAGCTCGCGCAGCTCTTGCGCGCGCGTGGCGAGCGCGCCGGCGCGATCCGGGCGTATTCCGACGCGTTGCAGGCGATCGACGCGGGATCGAATCACCCCGCTGCGGGCGAGTTCTTGGCGCTGCTCGACGACGCGTTGAACGCCTCGCCGTCCGAGATCGGTCCGCGCGCATGCTGGATCGAGCTCCAGCGACTGCACGCCGCGCTGCCCGACGATCCGCGCGTCGTCGTGGCCCAGGCCAAGCTCGAACTCGCGCTCGATCCGGCGCATCCGTCGCTGGCGCTCTCGCGCGCGTACGCCCGCTTGGAACGCTTCCTCGAGGACCATGCGACGGTCGCCGTCGAAAGCCTGTCCCCTGGTGCGGCGGCCGGGTGGGCCAAGTTCCTGCTCGATGTCGACCCGGACCGCGCCCGAGCGTTCGTGCACCGCGAGCTCGAGCTCGAGCCGGGCGCGCTCGACCTGTGGGTCCTCCTCGGAGAGGTGCTCGTCGCGCAGAAAAACGTCACCGGCGCGCTCGCGCAGTACGGTTTCGTGCTCCATCTCGCCCCGGATCATCCGGTTCTCCCGGAATACCTGTGGCTGATGGCTGGACGTGAATCGGGACACGAGAACCTGGGTGTGCTCCCGATGCGCACGAACCGGGACGGCGAGCCGCGCCTCGATTCCGCGCCTTCGTCCGCGCCGCCGGCCGAGTACGCGTGGATCGCGAACGACCGCGAGCTCTAGCGCGAACAGGCTCGCGCGCAAGAGATGCAAGCCAGCCCGGAGTACGCGACGCGCGTCACGCAAGCGCAGCAGGCGCTGATCCGCGCGCGCGCCGGCTTCACTCTAGGTGGCCGCGGAATACCGGCCGCAATCGAGGCACTCGAATCGATCGAGCCGCGCGAGCTCAGCGCCTCGGACACCGAGCGCTATCGGTTCGTGTTCGCGGAGGCGCTGATCGCGCGTGGCAACGAGCCCGACATGGCGCGCGCGCGCATGCTCCTCACGGAACTCGGCGCGCGCGTCACGGATCCGTTCCGGCGCGATCTCGTGCGCGCGCTCACGGCGCTCGCATCGCCACCGCCGGCGACACCGACCACGGCGGGACTGCGCTGAGGCTCCCGGCCGCGCCCATGGACATCGTCACGACCTGCCCGCAGTGCAACGTCGAGTTGCTCGTCTCGCCCGAGACGAAGAACGGTCCGCTGGTCTGCCCGCGCTGCAGTCACTCGTTCATTCCCGTGTTCGCCGACGAACCGGCCGCCGACGCGCCGGCCGCAAGCCGCGCAGCGCGAGCATCGCGGCGGGTGAGCGACGCAAGCGTGCTGCTCGCAGCGGCGCTCGCGATCCCGCCCACCGCGCTCGTGTACGCCGTCTGCGCGTTCGGACCGCAGAGCTCTCAGTTCGTACAGGTCATCGTCAGCGGCAAGTGGGTCAACGTCGTTTCGGTCTTCCTCGCGTCGTGGGCGGCGGCGCTGCTCGTGCTGAAGCGCCTCGACTTGCGGCGCCAACGCCGCGCGCTCGAGCTCGACCTGCTGCCTCGCGAACTGGGTGACGGGATCTCGTCCGTGAACGCGGGGCGATTCGCACGTCACGCGGAAGAACTCGACGCGCAGCTCCCCGGCACGTTCGCGATCAAGCGGGTCGTCAAGATCCTGCGCTTCTATCAGTCCGGACGGTCACCGCAGGAGGTCGCGAGCAACATGCGCGCGGTCGCCGAGGCGGACGCGCAGACCGTCGAGTCGAGCTACACGTTCCTCAAGGTCCTGATCTGGGCCATCCCCATCATGGGGTTCATCGGCACGGTGCTCGGCATCGGCGAATCGGTGCACGGGTTCTCCGACACGATGCAGGGAGCGCAGCAGCTCGAGGTGATCCGCACGTCGCTCGGCAACGTCACGACGGGGCTTGCCGTCGCATTCAATACGACGCTCGTCGCGCTCGTGTTGAGCGTGCTCGTCATGTTCCCGATGAGCGCACTGCAGCGCGCCGACGAGAGCCTCCTCGGCGACATCGACGACTACCTCGACGAGCGCCTGCTGCGGCGGCTCGAGAGCGACAAAGACGAGCAGAACCGCGGGCTCGATCTCTTCCGCGAGTCGCTGGCGGAACAAGCCGCCGCGCGCCACGCGGAACTCGCGGAGCTGCGGGCCAGCCTCGACCACGCCGTGCGCGACATGGGCCGGCGTGTCCTCGAAGCCTGGTCGCACGTCGACGAGCGCCTCGAGCGACGCGAGCGTGTCGCACAGGATCGCGCGCAGACTCTCGTCGCCGCGTTCGAGTCGTCGTCGCGCGCGCTCTTCGACGAGTTGACCGCCAACGCGAAGGCGCGCACGACCGAAGCGCAGACCTTGATCGGCGAGATGGCGAACGTCGGCGAGCGGATCGAGGCCGACGCCGTGCGGACGTACGGCGTGCAGAGCGACATGGGCCGCCAGGCGCTGATCGAGGCCCAGCAAGCGATCGTCGCGTTGCGAGAGCGCGACCGTGAAGAGCACAAGGAGATCGCCGCGGCGCTGGCCACCTCGGCACAGGAGCTCCAACGCGTCGGCACGGAGCTCGCGCAGGACACGTCGGGATCGGCGTCGTCGGTCGGCGAGCTCATCGGCGAGCTCAGCCACAAGCTCTTCGCGGAGGCGCAGCAGGCGATCACGAGCCTGCGCGACAAGGACCGCGACGAATACCGCGAGATCGTCCGCACGCTCCAGAGCTCCGCGCAGGAGATGGAGCGCGCCACGGCCGCGCTCGCGCGCGAGGCGTCGGGCTCCGCAGCGCAGATCGCCTCGGCGGTGACCGAGCTCAGCCGAAGAGCGGCGCTCGAAGCGCAGCAAACCGTGAGCGTCCTGCGCGAACGCGACCGCGACGAACAGAAAGAGGTCGCGCGCACCATCCAGCGTGCCGCGCAGGAGATGGAACGAGCCACCGCGGCGCTCGCGAAGGAAGCTTCCGGATCCACGGCGCAGCTCTCCGCGATGTTCCGGCAGATGAACACCGGCCTCGAAGGGCAAACGAAGACCCTCGTCGCGGGGATTGCAAATCAACTCGAGCGACAGACGCGCGAGCTCGCGGCGCTGCAGCGCGGCCTGGCCGACGGGATGGCGAGCTTCCAGTCGAGCCTGCGGGCGCTCGAAGTGGAGCTCGGCTCCGCGATCCGCGACGCGCGAGCGCGCGTCGAAGCGGACGAGCAGCGCGATCAGAGCCAGGTCGCGGACGCGTGGGCGACCGCGCAGAAGACGTTCGGGGCGTCGGCGCTCGCCTTCGAGTCGCACGCAGCGAACTCGACGGCCAGCTTGCGGCAGCTCGTCGAAGCGCAGCAGGCGCTCGTCGCCTCGGTGTCGACGCAGTTCGCGAGTGCGCTCGAGGAGCATCGCGAGGCGCTGAAGGCCTCGGAGAGCCGCGAGCTCGGCGCGGTCGTGAAGGAGTGCCAGAACATCGTCACGGCGCTGGGACGGACGACGGCAGCGCTCGAGAAGAAGAGCGAGCGCGTCGAGGCGCGCCGAGAGACGCTCGTCGACGTCGGCCGCGCGACGAAGCCCGCGCCGACGACGCCCCCGCCCGCGCAGGACCTCACGCGCGCGACGACCGATGCGCCGGCGAACGGCGGCCCGCGCACGGAGAAGCCCAAGCCGACCGTGCGGACAGATCGCGCCCCGCCAGCCGACGTCGAGCGCGGGGCTCCCGCGGACCATCCCAGCGCTGGCGAGCACTCGACTCCTGCGGATCCGGCGAACGACGCCGACGGATCGCCGAGCGAACGGCCACGACCGGTGCAGTCGCCGCGCGCACAGCTCCCGCGGAAGGCGCTGCAGCCTCGCGCCGCGAAACCGCGGCCCGCCAACGGTGCGCCGAGCGCTCCGGATCCGAAGCCGGCACGGTCCGGTTTCTGGCGCCGTTTCTGGCTCGGGAGCTGAACGAGGTCGCTGCGTGGCTCGTCGCGACAGGTCGCACCTCACGGTCTCGCTCTTCCCGTTCCTGAGCGTGCTCGCCTGCGTCACTGGAACGCTGTCGTTCATGATCTCGGGCATGACGGCCGTTGCGCTCGGCGACACCGAGCAGCTGATCGAGCTCACCGAAGGCGGGTCGAAGAAGACGCCGCGCTACGTCGAGTGCCGCAGCGACGGCTTGCTGATCCATCCGCAGGGCAAGCTCGTGCCGTTCGAGAAGCTGTCACAGACGGCCAACGCTTACGTCGCGTTGCTCACGCAGATCTCCGCGAACTCCGAGAGCCAGTGCCTGATCCTGCTCGTGCGCCCCGACGGGATCGCCAGCTACGAGCGTGCGTGGAAGGTCGCGCAGGAGTTCGGCAAGAGCAAGAAGCGGCCGTTCGACATGGGCTCCGACGCGATCTACGCGGCCGGTCCGATCCGCTTCGGGACGGCACCGGATCCCACAGCGGCGCCGAGCGCCGCCGGCACGCAACCGGAGTCTTTGAAGTGACCCTCCGGCGCCACCCGCTCCCGCTCACGCACGACTCGTTCCTCGACGTCGTTTCGAACGTCGTCGGAGTGCTGGTGCTCGTCGCGATCGCCGTGATCTTGAATGCCAAAGACATCAAGATCGACCTGGGTGCTCCGATCGTCCGACCGCCGCCAAAAGCTACGACGCGCGTCATCTTCGAGTGCAGCCGCGAGCGGATCTTCCGACTCGACGATCCGGCCTTGCACACGATCAGCGACGATTTCGCGAGCCGCTACGTCAAAGAGCAGGCGCGCACGATCACGCCGATGGAGCGCCAGCGGCTCTTCGAGCGCAATGACGTGGGCAACGAGCTGTACCGCGTCAGGATCCCGGACGTGCGCGGTTCTTCGCTGCAGCTCGAGCTGCGCGAGAGCGCCGCGGGCGAGGACTCCCTCCAGATCCTCGACCCGACTTCGGCGTACCGCACAGAGCTCGCGCGGCTCTCCCCCGCCACGCACTGGATCTTTTTCATCGTGCGGAACGACAGCTTCGAGATGTTTCGCGGCGCCAGGCAGCTCGCGACCGAGCGCGGCTTCTCCGTCGGTTGGGACCCCAAGCAACGCGCGGCGCCGCTCCTTTTCGGCAACGACGCCCGCGACGGAATCGCGGCGCAGTGGTGATCCGTCAGCGCGCGCTGCCGCCGAGTGTGCGACCGTTCTCGCGCAGCACGTCGGCCATCGTCGTGAACTGAAAGCGCGCGAGCATGTGCTCGAGACGCGCGCTCGTACGGTCGAGGTTCAGGTAGTGACGGAACCGCTTCAGGAACGGTGCGTCGACGCGCGGTTGCCCAGGATCGAACTCCCACGGATGCAGGTAGAACGCGCCCGGACGTCCGCGGCGCTCGAGTCCCGCGAGCATGCGCTGCGTGAACGCCACGGGTAGCAAACGGAAGTAACCGCCGCCTGCGAAGGGAAAGTTCCTCCCGAAGATCGGATACGTCGACACGGGGAACTCGACGATCTCGGTGCCGTTCGAGGAGCGCACGGTCGAAATGCCGGGCTCGAAGTTCGGGATGCCGTACACGGGATGGCGCACCGGGTGCACGCTCGAGTCGTAGCGGTACCCGCGCGCAGCGAGCACGTCGAACGCCCACCACGTCGAGCGCGTCAACGTGAACGTCGACGCTCGAAAACCGAGCGGGCGCGGCGCGCCGGCGGCGGTGAGCGCGGCTTCAGTGCGCGCGAGGTCCTCGTGCAACTGCTCGGGACCAAGATCTTGGAGAAACAGGTGCTCGTATCCGTGGCTCGCGATCTCGTGGCCCGCGTCGATGCAACGCCGAACGAGCGCGGGATGACGCTCGGCGATCCAGCCCAAGAAGAAGAACGTGGCGTGCGCGTCGTGCTTCTCGAGCGCCGACAAGATCACGTCCATGCCGACGTCGACGCGCGGGGACACGCCTTCCCAACTTTCACGCGTGAAATGGCCGCGCAGGTTAGCGACTTGGAAGTACTCCTCGACGTCGAAGCTGAGTGCATGACGAAAGCGCGTGCCTACTTGGGCCGCGCTCACAGCGTGAGCCCTTTCACGCAGTGCCGCGCGCGCCACTGCTCCAGCACGAAGACGCTCCACAGAAGGTGCGAGTGATCCACCACGCCCGCAGCGTGCTGCGCGAGCTTGTCGCGCAGCACGGTGCGGCGGAACCAGGATTCCGGAAGGCTCTCGATCGCGTCGCTCACGGGCGCCGCGAGGGGCCCGCGCAGCCACTGACGCAGCGGGATGTCGAAGCCGCGCTTCCTGCCATCGAGCACGCTCGCCGGGAGCCGCGCTCGCAGCGCCTCGCGCAGCGCGTGCTTGCCGCGCCCGCCGCGCACCTTCTCACGCGTGGGCAAGTGAACGAACCGTTCGACGAAACGATGGTCGAGGAGCGGCGGCCGAACCTCGAGCGACGCGGCCATGGAAGCGCGATCGCCTTTCACGAGGATCTGGTCCGGTAAGAAACCGTGGAAGTCGGCGTACTGCGCGCGGTACAGCGGATCGTCGATGCGCGGCCGATGATAGTGCTCGGCGAACGCGTCGAACGGATCGTGACCGACCAGTGCGGCCGCCACGTCTTCGTTGAGCACGGCGAGCGCGTCCGCGCGCGACAATTGGCTCACGCTCTCGAAGTACGCGCGCGCGGGATCGGCCGCGAAGCTCGTGAGCGTGCTCTTCGCGCGGAGAAAACGGGGCGCCCAGTCGAGCTTGGGATAGCCCTTACCGACGAGCGCCAGGACTTTTCGCCCGCCCGGACCGAGCGCCCGCCGCACGCGGTTCTCGGCGACGTCGAACACGTAGCGGCGGTAGCCCGCGAACACCTCGTCGCCGCCGTCGCCCGTGAGCGCGACGGTCACGTGCTCGCGCGCCATCTTCGACACGAGGTACGTCGGAACGGTCGACGGATCGGCCAGTGGCTCGTCGAAGTGCCACGGCAGGACGTCGCTCGCGATCGCGGGATCGGCCGTCAAGATGCGCGTGTGGTGCAGAGCGGACAGCCGCTGAGCGGTCGCCTTGGCGGTCGCGATCTCGTTGAACTCTGCTTCCTCGAAACCGACCGAGCACAAGACGAGCCCGGTGCGCATTGCATCGTGATCGTGCCTTTCCCCGCCGTCACGCGCGCGTGCCATGCTGTCGACGACGGCCGTGCTGTCGATTCCACCGGAGAGAAACGCGCCGAGCGGAACGTCGGAGAGTAGGTGGTCACTCACGACGCGATCCATCCACGTCAGGATCTCGTCCGAGCTGGCGGGCTCGCGCAACGCGTCCGTGGGCAGATCCCAGTAGCGCTCGATCGACACGCCGCTCTTCGAACTCCACGAGAGCACGCTTGCCGGAGGTAGACGCTCGACGCCGGCCCACGCGGATTCTCGGCCGCTCGTGTACCCCGTGACGAGATAGTCGAGCAGCGATCGGCCGCGCAGACTTCGATCGAGGGCTCCGCTCGCGAGGATCGCCTTCGGTTCGCTCGCGAAGTAGAGCGCGTCGTCCGTAACGGCGAAGTAGAGCGGCTTGATCCCAATGCGATCGCGGCCGAGCAGCACGCGCGGCTCGCGCGCGTCGCGCCAGTCGAAGATGCAGAACGCGAACATCCCGACCAAGTGGCGCGCCAGATCGGCGCCGTGCTCTTCGTAGAGATGCACGAGTGTCTCGACGTCGGAAGCGGTGCGGAACCGATGGCCGTCGGCTTCGAGTCCCGCGCGCAGCTCCTGGAAGTTGTAAATCTCGCCGTTGCACGCGACGGCAATGTCGCCCGTCTCGTTGTAGATCGGTTGGTGCCCACCCGAGACATCGATGATCGAGAGGCGGCGAAAACCGACGGCGAGTGGACCGCGCGTGAGCAAACCTTCGTCGTCCGGACCGCGGTGCACGAGCGTGTTCGCCATCGCGCGCAGCAGGGCTTCCTCCGGGCGCGCGCGCGGGTCACGAAGGGCGATGCCTGTGAATCCGCACACGCTAGAACCTGCCCAGTGCCGGACCGGACACGACATCACGCCGCTCGAACCCGCTCCGCCGCTGCTTGCGGCCGAAAGTGCGAGACTCGATCACGCGCAGTGTGCCGCGGCCGGCATCGAGCTCAGATCGTGGTCCCTCCTCGCGCATCGCCTCGCGCGCCACGCGTCCGAAGACGACCACGATCGCGACGAGGTGGTAGAAGAGGTCGAAGTTGGCGCGGTTCAAAAACATCGCGCCTGTACAGAAGGCGACGAGCGACGCCTCGAACATCGTCGTGTACGACAGGATCCAACTCGAGTAGTACCGACGTTTGGCCTCCTTCCGGATGCTCCACAGATCGACGAGCGTGAGCACGATCAGCGACATGAACAAGAGGAACACCGGCGTTCCGCACTCGGCCCAGATCTGCAGATAGCTGTTGTGCGTGACACGGGTTCCCGATCCCGTGCGCCCGTCGATCGTTCGCTTCGGATCGTACTGCTGGTAATTGCGTTGGAAATTCTCGAAGCCGACGCCGAGCAGCGGATTCTGTTGGATCATGTTCCCGGCGACGGCCCACGCGTCGAGGCGCCCGCGGGCGGAGCCTTCCGACTCGTACGACTTTATGGTCGCGAGCCGGTCCTTGTACGACTGCGGCATCGCGATCACGCCGGCGAGCACCACGAGGATCCCGATCGAGATGCCGGCCAGGCGGTTCTGCGAGCGCCAGATCAGCACCATGACCACCATCCCCATCGAGAGGAATGCGCCGCGCGAGTGCGTGGCCATGATCGTGAGCATCGTCAGCGGCACCATCGCGATCAGCGTCCGGCGCAGGATCAGCCGTTTCTCCGCGAGGCCCAGATGGAACAGCAGCGGCAGCGCCATGCACATGGCCAGCGCGAAGTCGTTGTTGTCCGAAAGCATCCCGCCGGGGCCCTCGATGATCTGCATCCCGCCGCCGGACAGGATCCACTGGATCCCGCCCTTGAACCCGAAGAAGCCGAGCGAGAGCGCGATCACCCAGACGAGGATGCGCAGCGAGTCACGGTTCTTGACGAGGCCCGTCGTGAACAGCGCGACGCCGATGATCTTGCAGAACTCGATGTAGATCGACGTGTCGTACGACGCCGACGTGTGCGAAGTGACCAAGCTGATTCCAACCAGCGAGATGAGCGCGATCATGATCCAACAACGCGCGTCGTTGAGCATGAAGCGCTTCGGCCCCGCCGCGCAGACGAAGCCCGCGATGGTCACGATCGCGACGTAGTAGGACCAGCGCTGGTAGCGCGCGAAGCCCCACGAAAGATCCTGGAGCCGCATGTACGCCAGCAGCGTGAACATGAGCAGGCCGATGTACGGCCGCCGGAAGCACGTCGGGAGCGAGCCGATGATGACGACGCAGATGAGGAGGTCGCGCAAGCTCACGCGTAGGCCCTCTCTCGTGCGTTCGCCAAGATGCGCCGCCTCCTAGCGGAACTGGGAACGCAGATCCTCGATCGTGTCGCGCAGCTCCTGCGACAGGAGCGTGGGATGGTTTTGCCAGGCCCACGTGACGAACACGATGGACGCGATGACCACGGCGCTCGAAAGCCCCACCGCCGTGCGCCGCGCCGTGCGCAGCCGCGCCTCGCGCCGCGTGATGATCGAGTTGATCGTGCCGAGCACCGGAATGACCATCACGCGCGTGATGTCGTGCGGGCTGCGGAAGCAGTTCTTCGTGTACTCGAGGAACACGGCGAGCCCCATCCCGAGGCCGAATCCAGCTGCGACGGAGAACGCGATGATGAGAAATGGATTCGGCTCGGTCGGCTTGATCGGCGGCGTCACGTCCTCGGTGATCTCGAAGGGATTCGCGAGCGGTCCGGCGATGATCACGACCTGCGCGTTCTTCTCTTGGTACCGCCGCTCGGCATCCAAGCTCGCTTGACGCAGGTTTTCGATCGCCGTGGATTTCTGCGAGAGCTCTGAATACACGCCCTGCAGCCGCTGCACCTCGAGCTCGTCGGCGGCCATGCTCTCCTTGAGCAACTTTTCTCTGGTCTGCTGAGCCAGGAGCTTGGTCTTCGCCTTCGCGATCTCGGCCCGGAGGTCCATGCGCTCGAGGTTGGGCATCGGGACCTCTTGGCGCTGGCTCTTCGTCACGAGCTGAGTGAGCTGCCGAGCGCGCTCTTCGAGCAGCTCGATCTTGTTGAGCGTCAGCCGGTACTTGGAATGCGCGGGCAAGTAGCCGTCCAGCTCTTCGCGCAGGTGCAGGATCTCGAGCTCGACCTGCTTGAGCTCACTCTCGTTATTGACGCCCGCGACGACCATCTCACGCGTCATCTGCTCGGGCAGCGCGTCGAACTGCGCCTGCATGCTGTCGATCTCGACCGTCAGGGTCCCGATCTCGACCGCGAGCGCGCCGAGGTCTGACTTCGTCTGCTGCAAGCGCGCGTACGTCGGATGCTCTTCGCGTGCGGCGGTCGTGCCTATGATCGGCTGCGTCGCGGAGATGTTGTACTCGCGCCGCACATCGGTGAATTCGTCGTTCGCCTTCCCGAGCTGTGATTCGAGGAGCTTGTTCAGATCGCGCAGCTGCTTGAGCTCGTCGTCGAGCTTGTTGCGATCGCGCTCGATCACGTCGTCGATCCAGCTCCGGCGCAGCTCGCGCAGGAAATCGACCGCCCACTGCGGTTCGACGTCCGCGTAGGAGATGGTCACGAAGGTGGAGCCTTGGCTGTCGCTCTTGTCGAGCTTCACCTGCACGTCGTTCTGCATCTCGATCAAGAACGGCCGCTTCTCTTCCGGAGGAAGCGCCAGGTAGTCGGGATGGCCGAGCGCTTCGACCACCTTCTTGATGCGCTCCACCGAGCGGATCTGGAACGTGGCGTTGCCACCCTCCTTGCTGCTGACCGACATGCCGACCGGCCGCAGCTCGATCTGCGTCTGGACGAGATACTTCTTCGGAACGAGCACCGCCGCGGCGACGCCCAGCGTGATCGTGAACGCAGCCGGCAAGATCACTTGCCAGGAGCGCTTGCGCAGCACGTCGAGGAACTCGAGCAGCTGGCCCTTGGTTTCGATCTCGACGGCCATGACTCAGAAGATGCCGGCCCCGCCGAAGCTCCCGGAGTTGCCGTAGGCGTTGATCGCGTTCACGCTCCAGAACGCGGAGCCGAGTCCGATCAGCACCTGTTTCACGGGGAACAGCAGCGCGTCGATGAAGTAGCCGATCTGCGCCAGCATCGTCGGCGGCACGAAGATGATGTCGCGCTCTTGCACGTGCACGTTGAACGTCGAATCGCCGGTCTCGATGATCGAGCTCAAGTTGATGGTCTGCACGAACGGGTCGCGCGGGTCGGCGCGGATCAGGCGCACGCGGCCCATGTTCGCCGTGTCCTTGTTCGGCACGCCTCCCATCACGGCCTCGAAGATCGTCAAGTCGCCCGGGAAAGGCTGCGCGCCCTGCTTGGCGATCTCCCCGAAGATGAAGTACTTCTTGCCCTGCGTCACGATCCGCACCTTGATGTCGAGCAGGTCGTAGTACGGGCTGTACTTCTCCATCAACAGGGACTCGATCTCCGTCCGGGTCAGCCCCGCGACGAGCACGGCCCCGATCTCGGGGAGCAGCACGGTGCCGTCGATATCAACCGGCGCCTTCACGTCGAGTTCCTCGGCGTGGTACGCGTCCGTGATCTCGAGCGTGTCGCCGATCGCGACCCAGTTCTCCTCTTCAGCGTTGCCGGTGTACCGGTTCCCGAAACCGTCGGTGTTCAGGTGCTGGAGCACCCGCTTGTCGGGTGACGAACTGCAACCGGCGACGCAGAAGCAGAAGGCCCACAGGACGAGGGCCCACAGGCGCGTGGGGAGAGGTTTCATGGGGTCGGGGGACGCGCGCGGGCCGCGGGAGTATTAGGGATCGGCGCCACCCCGCGGTTGGGTTGACGGCCTGATTCAGGCGCCGTACTGGCGGGCGTAGTACTCACGGTAGGCTCCGCTCCTAACGCGTTCTAGCCATTGAGTTTGTGCCCGGTACCACGCGAGGGTCAGCGCCAGTCCCTGATCGAAGCCAAACCGCGGCTCCCAGCCCAGGTCGCGGCGGATCTTGGACGCGTCGATCGCGTACCGGCGGTCGTGCCCAGGGCGGTCCTTCACGTAGGTGATCAGCGACTCGGGCTTCTTCAGGGCCGCCAAGACGCGCTTCACGAGGTCGATGTTGGCGAGCTCGTTGTTGCCGCCGATGTTGTAGACCTCGCCGATTTGGCCCTGCTCGAGGACCGCCAGGATCGCCTCGCAGTGATCGCGAACGTACAGCCAGTCGCGCACGTAGAGACCGTCGCCGTAGATGGGGAGCGGCTTGTCCTCGTTCGCGTTGGCGATGACGAGCGGCAAGAGCTTCTCGGGGAACTGATACGGCCCGTAGTTGTTCGAGCAGCGCGTGATGCACGCCGGAAAACCGTGCGTGTGACACGCCGCACGGACGAGCAGATCGCTGGCGGCCTTGCTGGCGGAATAGGGTGAGTTCGGCGCGAGCGGCGTGTCCTCACGGAACGCACCCTTCTCTCCGAGCGACCCGTACACCTCGTCGGTCGACACGTGGACGAAGCGCGCGACCCCGCGCGCTCGCGCGACGTCGAGCAGCACCTGCGTGCCGACGACGTTCGTCGTGACGAACGGCAGCCCAGACTGGATCGAACGATCGACGTGGCTCTCCGCCGCAAAATGCACGATCGAGATGCGCGAGCCGTGAGCCGCAGCCGCGAATGCGCGCTCGACGTCCTCGGTGCGCGTGATGTCGCCGTGCACGAACTTGTAGTTCGGCCTCGCCTCGACGCTCGCCAGGTTCTCGCGATTGCCCGCGTACGTCAGCGCGTCGAGGTTCACGACGTGCCAATCTGGGCGGAGTTCAACGAGCATGTGCACGAAGTTCGAGCCGATGAAGCCGGCGCCGCCGGTGACGATGACGGAAGTGCTCATGAGGGATGGGCGGCCAAGAAGTGTTGGAGCGCGGTGCGCCACGGAGCGAGCCGCCGGCCGCGCAGCGCGGCCAGCCGACTGCAATCGAGCACGCTGTACGCGGGGCGATGCGCGGGACGCGGAAACTCGGCGGTCGTGCACGGCACGACCTTCACGTGCTTCATGCCGGCCAATTCGAGCGTCGCGACGGCCAGCTCGTACCAGCTTGCAGCGCCCTCGCACGCGGCGTGATAGACGCCGCTCTCCCCGCGCGCGAGCACGTCCCACAGCGCGGGCGCGAGCTCGAGCGTCGACGTCGGCGAGCCCACTTGATCGTGCACGACCTTCAGCTCGGGACGATCCTTCGCGAGCGCGATCATCGTGCCCGGGAAGTGCTTGCCGCGCGGCCCGTAGAGCCACTGCGTGCGCACGATGCGCGTCCCCTTCGGATGCGCGGCTTGCGCCGCGAGCTCGCCCAGCAATTTCGTGCGCCCGTACGCGGACAGCGGGTTCGTCGGATCGCTCTCGCGGTAAGGCGTCTTGGCGCGGCCGTCGAACACGAAGTCCGTGCTGACGACGACGTACGGAATCGACGCGCTGCGGCACGCGTCCCCGAGGACGCGGCACACCGTCTCGTTGACGCGGCGCGCTTCGGCTTCTTTTTCTTCCGCGAGATCCACCGCCGTGAACGCCGCGGTGTGGATCACGCCGGTGAACGGACCGTGCTCATTGAAGAGGCGCGCGACGGACGCAGGCTCGGCGAGGTCGATGCCCGCGACGTCGACGCCTGGACCTTCGCGCAGATCGCTGCCGACTGCTTCGGTCCCCGCGGGAACGGAGCGCAGGAGCTGGCTTCCCAGCATCCCGGCGGCACCGGTGACGAGCACGCGCTGTTTCAACGGCGCGCCTCCATCAATCCATGCGGTTGGCGCCGCCTTGCGCGACCAGCGTGGCCGCCGAGTGGAGCGACTTGAACGTGCCCGCGTCGGTCCACCAGCCGTCGAGGATCTCGTACGTCATCGAACCGTCCTTCAGGTACCAGTTGTTGACGTCGGTGATCTCGAGCTCGCCGCGCGCGGAGGGCTCGAGCGTCTTGATGATCTCGAACACGCGGTTGTCGTACATGTAGATGCCGATCACCGCCAAGTTCGAGGCCGGGTTCTGCGGCTTTTCGACGATCCGTACGACCTTGTCCCCTTCGAGACTCGCGACGCCGAAGCGCTCGGGATCGGGCACTTCCTTGAGCATGATCTTCGCGCCCCTCTTCTGCTCGCGGAAATCGCTCGCCGCCTTGCGGATGTTCTTCTCGATCAGGTTGTCGCCGAGGATCACGCAGATCGAGTCCTTGGCGGCCCAGTGCTCCGCGAGCCCGAGCGCCTCCGCGATTCCGCCCTCGCCCTCTTGGTACGTGTAGTTGAGGTGCTTCAGCCCGAAGTCCGAGCCGTTGCCGAGCAGCGAGAGGAAGTCGCCTGACTTGCGCCCGCCCGTGACGATCATGATGTCGTCGATGCCGGCGTTCACGAGCGCCTCGATCGGGTAGTAGATCATCGGCCGGTCGTATACCGGCAAGAGGTGCTTGTTCGTGATCTTGGTGAGCGGGAAGAGCCGCGTGCCGAGACCGCCGGCGAGGATGACGCCTTTCATGGGGGCTCTTGCGTGGGATCGAGGGTGGGGCAGGACGGCCGCTTGCGCTGGCGAAAAGGGAGCGGCGGAGCTTAACGCCGCGCACGCGAGCGGGCAATCGGAGCCAGGCGAAGGTCAGGCCCGCGCGCGTCCCTCGCGAAACCAGGCCACGAAGCGCTCGAGGCCCGCGCGCACGGGAACCTGGGGAGCGTAACCCAGGCGCTCACGCGCCTTGCTGACGTCGGCGTAGGTGATCTCGACGTCGCCCGGTTGCATCGGTTGCCTGTCGAGGATCGGCTCGAGCCCGCACACCGCGCCGATCGACTGCACGAGCTCGGCCAGCGAGGTCGTCGCCGATTCGCCCAAGTTGTAGATCTCGTAGCCGTCGCACCGGTCGAGCGCGCGCACGACGCCGTCGACGATGTCGTCGATGTACGTGTAGTCGCGCCGCGTGCTGCCGTCGCCGTAGAACGGCAGCGGCTTCTTCTCGAGCACGGCCTTCACGAACTTGTGGATCGCCATCTCGGGGCGCTGCCGCGGTCCGTACACCGTGAAGAAGCGCAGGCACGACGTCGGGATGCCGTACAGGTGATGGTGCGTGAAGCACAGGAGCTCACCGGCGCGCTTCGTCGCGGCGTAAGGCGACACCGGATGATGGATGTCGTCGTCCTCTCGGAACGGGACGCGCGTGTTCGATCCGTACACGCTGGACGAGCTCGCGAACACGAAGCGCGTCTTGGGCCGCAGCTTCAGCTCCTCGAGCAGGATCACGGTCCCGCGCACGTTGACGTCTTGGTAGTGGAGCGGATCGAGCAGCGATGGCCGCACGCCGGCCATCGCGGCGAGGTGGATCACCGCGTCGAACGTCTCGCCTTGGAAGAGCGCCGCCACGAGATCGCGATCACGGATGTCGCCGGTCACGATCTTGGCGCAAGCGAGTGCGCTAGCGTTGCGCCGCTTCAAAGCGGGATCGTAGAAGTCGTTGAAGTTGTCGAGCACGACGACATCGTCGCCGCGCAAGAGCAGCGCTTCGCACACCTGCGAGCCGATGAAACCCGCGCCTCCGGTGACCAGAACCTTCGTCATCGCAGCGCGCTCGCGCTCACTCGACCGTCACGCTCTTCGCCAGGTTGCGCGGCTTGTCGATGTCGCAGCCCTTCAAGTCGGCCATGTGGTACGCGAAGAGCTGGAGCGGGATGACGTTCAGCATCGGCGAGAGCCACTTCGACGCTTCAGGCACGAGCACCTTCTCGTCGGCGAGGTCGAGGCTCTGATCGTCCGAGCCGACGCACACGACGCGTCCGCCGCGCGCGCGCACTTGCTCGATGTTCGAGCGCACCTTCTCCGAGAGATCGCCCTTGCTGCTGACGACGACGGTGACCATCGCGGGCTCGATCAGCGCGATGGGACCGTGCTTCATCTCCCCCGCCGGGTAGCCCTCGGCATGCATGTAGGAGATCTCCTTGAGCTTGAGCGCGCCTTCGAGCGCGACGGGATAGTTGATCCCGCGGCCGAGGAACAAGAAGCCCTTGGCGTGTTGATTGCGCGCGGCGATCGCGCGCAGCTCGTGCGTCGCGCGTTCACCGAGAAGCTGCTCCATGCGCGGCCGGAGCAGGCGCAGCTCGCGCAAGTGATTCCGCACCGCGTTCACGTCGAGAGTGCCCTTGGCACGCGCGAGCCGCAGCGCGAAGAGGTACGCCGCCGCGATCTGCGTCACGAAGGCCTTGGTGCTCGCGACGCCGATTTCCGGGCCTGCGCGCGTGAGCAGCGACGCTTGGCTCTCGCGCACGAGCGTGCTGCCCGCCACGTTGCAAATGGCAGCCGTACGCGCGCCGAGCTCGGCTGCACGCCGCAGCGCGGCCAGCGTGTCGGCCGTCTCGCCCGACTGCGAGATCGCCAGCGCGAGCGTCTTCCCCGCCAGCACCGGATCGCGGTAGCGGAACTCCGACGCGTAGTCGACGTCGACGGGGACGCGCGCGAGCCCCTCGATCAGGAAGCGCGCGATGTATCCGGCGTGCAGCGCCGTGCCGCACGCGACGATGGAGATGCGATCGATGTCCCCGAGGGCCTCGTTCGAAAATCCAGGCGTCTCGATGACGACGTCGCCCTCGTCCTCGCGCATGCGATCGAACGAGGTGCGCGCGAGCACGTCGGGCTGCTCGTGGATCTCCTTGAGCATGAAATGCGGGTAGCTCCCGCGGCCCGCCGATTCGGGGTCCCAGTCGACGCGGCGCGTAGGCCGATCGACGAGCGAGCCGTCGAGACGGCGCACGGTGACCTTACCGATCGCGAGCTCGGCGATGTCGCCGTCCTCGAGGAACACGACGTCGCGCGTGTGGGCGATCAGCGCGAGCACGTCCGACGCGAGGTACGCGGCGTCCTGCGTGACTGCGACCGCGAGCGGAGGTCCCTGGCGCGCGCACACGAGCTTCGGTCCGTCCTCGTCGGTGGCGAGCGCGGCGATCGCGTAGTAGCCCTCGACTTGCAGCAAGCTCTTGCGCACGGCTTCCGCGAGCGGAGTGCCGCGCGCGAGCTCGATTCCGATCATGTGCGCGAGCGCTTCCGTGTCGGTGTCGGACGCCAGGCGCACGCCGCGCAGGACGAGCCGCTCGCGCAGCTCGCGGTAGTTCTCGAACACGCCGTTGTGCACGAGCGCGACGCGGCCCTCCGCATCCGTGTGCGGATGCGCGTTCGTGTCCGACGGCGGTCCGTGCGTCGCCCAACGCGTGTGCCCGATGCCGGCGCGCGCGCCGGCGAGCGAACCGTCCGCGAGCGCGCGTTCGAGGTGCTCGATGCGGCCTTGCTTGCGGCGGATCGAGATGCCTTGGTCATCGATCACCGCCACGCCCGCGGAGTCGTAGCCGCGGTACTCGAGAAGCCGTAGGCCCTCCATCAGCCCCTCGACCACCGAGCCGCCCTGCAGCAGAGCCCCCACGATCCCGCACATGTCAGGCTCCCTTCGCGACGCGGCTCTCGAAGTAGGCGAGCGTCCGCCGCAGACCCTCGCGCAGCGGGATCTGCGGCTCCCAGGCGAGGAGCCGCCGCGCCTTCGAAATGTCGGGCTGGCGCACCTTCGGGTCGTCCACGGGTAGTTCCTTGAACACGATCTTGGAACGACTGCCGGTGATTTCGAGCACCGCGTTCGCGAACTGGAGGATCGTCATCTCGGTCGGGTTCCCGATGTTCACGGGGAGCCGCTCGTCCGACTGGTGGAGGCGCCAGATCCCTTCGACCTGATCGTCGACGTAACAAAACGAGCGCGTCTGGCTGCCGTCGCCGAACACGGTCAACGACTCGCCTGCGAGGGCCTGCGACATGAACGCCGGCAGCGCGCGGCCGTCGCGCAGCCGCATGCGCGGTCCGTACGTGTTGAAGATGCGGACGATGCGCGTCTCGACGCCGTGGAACCGGTGGTACGCCATCGTCATCGCTTCGGCGAAGCGCTTGGCCTCGTCGTACACGCCGCGCGGCCCGACGGGATTGACGTTGCCCCAGTAGTCTTCCGATTGCGGGTGCACGAGCGGATCGCCGTAGCACTCCGACGTCGATGCGAGGAGGAAACGCGCTCCCTTCGCACGCGCGACGCCGAGGACTTTGTGCGTGCCGAGCGAGCCCACCTTCAACGTTTGAATGGGCAGCTCGAGGTAGTCGATCGGCGAAGCGGGCGATGCAAAATGGAGGATCGCGTCGAGCTTCCCGCTGACGTGGATGTACTCGGTGACGTCGCGCTGCTCGAAGTGGAACAAACGATCGTGGAAGAGGTGCTCCACGTTCAAGATGTCGCCCGTGATCAAGTTGTCCATGCAGATCACCTCGTAGCCGCGCGCGAGGAACACCTCGCACAGGTGGTTGCCGAGGAAGCCGGCGCCGCCGGTGATCAGCACACGGGGTCGTTGCATGCGGTCTCGCGACCGGCGCGGTCAGGGCTGGGGCGTGGGTGCCGGAGCCGGCGCCGGTGCGGGCGCATCCTCGCG
>JANOFY010000079.1:0-2125 GCA_031413895.1 Planctomycetota bacterium
ATCGCCTGCAGCTCGGTGGTCGAGAGGTTGAAGTCCTTGTTGCAGTTCGGCGGGCAGATCCTCTTGCCGCCCGAGGTGTAGGCAGCCACCTGAGCCGGGTTCAAGTCCGAGGACCAAATGAACTGGAGCCCGTTGCGTGCCGCTTCGTGGCAGTACTGCCCCGCGAGGTTCACCGGAGTACCCGTGATCCAGTCGACCATCGTATCGCACGAGTAGCTGACGATGTGCCGGTTGAACGTACCCGTGACAGTGACGAAGCCGAATGACCAGTCCTCATACGCGGAGTCGCCATACAGCTCTGACTTCCGGACGTTGACGGGGTTGCCGATCCCCAGCGTAGGATGGACGTAGGGCGTGATCTCACGCGCGCCGGTGGCGCGGACCGGGTGAATGGGTCCGATCCCCTGCGTTGGCGTGCGCCCGACGCTGCCTGCATGGCGCTGAGGGTCCAAGCTGATTGGCGGATTCTCGAGCGCGTATGCGGGCGAGCTATCCGGCTTGCTCGAACCCGTGACCGCAGGTCCCATTGCAGCGATCGTCTGAGAACCAGGACCGCCCAGCTTCACCTCCAGACCCAGCGCGATGCCGCGGCCGCCGACGTTGCGCATCAGGTCGCCGTCGGAGCAGACCGAGATTGAGCCGCCACAGCGGACGGTCTCGAACTCGGGTGGTGGAGCGTTTCCAAAGACAGGAACCGAGTTCGTGCCTTGGCAGGTGCAAGCCTCGGCTGCGTAGGCAGCACCAAAGACATCCGTGGTGAGCGAACACGTCGTTGGGGTGAGCGCCGAGCATTGCGTACTCGTCAGACAGCCGACCTTTGGGTTGCCGTCGCAGTGTCCCGCCTGATGCGGCCAGACACAGCTCGCCAGGCCCGTCGAAAGGTCGCCGTAGGTGCAGCGCCCGACCGGGACGATCTGTAGATCACAAAGCTGATTGGGGTTGTCGGAGCAGCGCGAGCCCGAGTTCGTGTAGCAGCCTTCCACGGAGTCACACGAAGCGGCGTTGGAATCGACGACGTTGTTCCGCCCGGTGCCTGCGACGGTTTCGTACGGAAACACGTCCGCTCGCGCGGGCAAGGCGATCGAAAGGGCCAGCAGCATGAGTACGGCGAATCTACGAGCGACCATGAGGCCTCCTGTCACGATCAGCATGACCGATCTCGGGGCCCGCGAACAGGAATTTCGGCTCTTAGAGCGCTGCGGGGCAGATCTGCAGGCGCTGCGGCGCACGTCCGGCCAGCCGGCGGCGGACGATCGTGGCGTCGAGGAGGTTGCAGTCGGTCGCAGTTCCCATGACCGAGCAACGCGACGCCTCGCTGCCCGAGAGCGCGTTGCCGCCTGTCGGGTTGGCGAGGAAGCCGCGGATGCGCGCGGCGTCAGTTGAGTTGATCTGCGCGTCGCCGTCGAGGTCGCCGCACGCGGGTGTGAGCTTGCGCGCGACGTCGGTCAGCACCACGAGGTGCGAGAGCAGGACGGTGCCACCCGAATAGTTGACGACGGGGAGCTCGTTGAGCGGGCTACCGATGTTCACGCGCGGCAGTGCGTTGATCGCGTCGGCGACCGCCAGGCCCGAGATCACGTCGGCGAAGACCGTGAAGCCGCCGTTGCTGCTGTCGAGCGACACGTTGTCGACCACGTTGATGAACCACTGCGTCGTCGCGCTGTCGGGCTGACCGCCGAGCTTCGCCATCGCCACGGTCCCGCGCAGGTTCGAGAGCCCGGGCTCGTTCAATACCGTGGGTGGGCTGGTCGCGACGCTGACGAGCATGTTCCCGGAGATCTTGAACCCGCCCCCCTGGACGACGAACGCGGGCACACTGCGGTGGAAGATGCTCTGGTCGTAGGCGTTCGAATCGGCATAGCCCAGGAAGTTCGCGACGGTGAGAGGCGCAACTGCGTCGAAGAGTTCGAGCTCGATCGGCCCGAGCACGGTCGCGATCGAAACCACGACGTTCGCTCCCGCGCCGCGTGCTGACGCGAGCAAGACAAGTGCAAGTAGCAGCGGCAGGACAGTCCGACTCACAGGCAACCTCAGCGGACGCGATCATACCACGGGCACAAAGGCTCGACCGCGGGGTGCGTTCTCAGCCGGTCTCGATGCGTCGCGGGTGCACTTCGACGCGACT
>JANOFY010000080.1:0-3105 GCA_031413895.1 Planctomycetota bacterium
CCCCCAAGCCTCGTGAACCCGCTGATCAAGACACGGGCGGACGGCACACGAGTCGTCGCGCTCACGCGCGGTAAGCGCGTCTTGTTCCTGACCAAGGACTTGGCGCGCAAAGAGCGCCAAATGCGAGGCGAGGTCGACCTCTCGATGTCCGACGTCGATCCGAAGGATCTGCTCGACGACATCAATACCGACGTGATGACGCCGGCGTGGGTGTGCTTCCGCCATCGACCCGAAGATCTCGCGCTCGACGCGTACGCCGGGCTCGTCCATCCGGATGGACGGCGCGTCTTCGCGACGCGCGCGCTGATGGACGGCAACTTCGAGGTGATCGTGTCGGGTCTGCGCAAGGGTACGGGCTCGTCGCGTGAGACCGCCCCGCAGGCCGAACGATGGTCGGGCGTCCACCTGGTGATCGCGGCGTCGTTCGCGCCGATCCATGAGCGCAACAACATCAACCTCGGCCAACTGATGGCGGGGTACGCGGAGATCGAACGGCTGCAGCGCGGCGAAGAGATCCCGCTCGCCGATCTCACGCGCAAGTTCGACCCGGTGACCCGCGCGATCCTCGAGGCGGGCGGCCTGTTTCCGTTCGCGGAGCTGTACGCGCGAGGCAAGATCCACGTTCCGATGCCGACGACCGCACCGCGCCCCATGACAATGGGCGAGAAGATCATCGCGGCGCACATGGTCGGCAGCGAAAGCAAGAAGACGCACGTCAAGCCTGGCGATCTGTGCCTCGTCAAAGTCGACGGCGGCTACAGCCACGAGTTCACGACCGCGCAGGTGCACTACTTCCTGTCGCGCGAATACGGAGCCGGCTACCGCATCCCCGATCCGTCGAAGTTCGCGGTGTTCGAGGATCACCTCCTCTACACCGACGGCGTGAAGAAGATGGCGCCGTTCGCGCGCGAGATCCAAACGCTGCGCGACCTTCAACGCGACTTCCAACGGCACACCGGCGTGCGCGACTACTCGGCGCGGGGCGGCGTCTCGCCGGGGATCTGCCACCAGGTGGCGCGCGAGCAGTTCATCGATCCGGGCGACTTCATCCAGGCGACCGACAGCCACACGTGCATGGGCGGAGGCAACAACGCGCTGACGTACGGCGTCGGCGCGACCGAGTACGCGGGCCTGATCCACTCAGGTTTCACGTTCGTCAACGTGCCCGAGTCCATCCGTTTCGAGCTGTACGGCAAGCTCGCCGCCGATTGCACCGCCAAGGACTTGATGCTCCAAATCCTGCGCACCTACGCGGTGCGCGAGGAGACCCTCGATCGAGTCATGGAGTTCGGCGGCCCGGGTTTGGCGTCGCTCAGCATGGACGAGCGCGCCACGCTCACGAACATGGCGACCGAGTGCAGCGCGAAGTCCGGCATCTGCGAAGCCGATCAAGCCAGCATCGCGTGGCTGGTCGAACGACGCACGGACCGCACTGCTGACGAGCTGCGCACGCGCATCGTGTGGCCCGATCCCGGCGCGGAGTACGCCGGCGGAGTTCACAAGATCGACCTCGCGCAGATCGTGCCGATGGTCGCGCTGCCCGGCGATCCGACGTACGGCAAGAACGTGCGCGATCTGGACGGCGTGAAGATCGACATCGCCTACGCCGGCTCGTGCACCGCGGGCAAGGAAGCCGACCTCGACTTCTACGCACGCGTCCTCTCCGACGCGCTCGCGGCTGGTCGCCGTGTCGCGCCCGGTGTACACATGTACATCCAGTTCGGCAGCGAAGAAGTCCGCGACTACGCGCGCGCGCGCGCGGCTACTTCGAGGTGTTCCAGAAAGCCGGCGTCGAGATCATCAACCCCGGTTGCGGCGCGTGCATCGGCTGCGGACCGGGCGTGTCCGAGTCCGCCGATCAAGTCACCATCAGCGCGATCAACCGCAATTTCGCCGGGCGCAGCGGCCCCGGCAAGCTCTACCTTGCATCTCCTCTCACCGTCGCCGCCAGCGCCATCGAAGGCAAGATCGTGGGCTACACGGCCGGGATGTTCCGAACCAAGACGCACGAACCCGTGACGTCCGGCTAGTTTCGATCGAGACGTTTGACATGACCGAATACGACATCGCAGTGATCGCCGGCGACGGCATTGGTCCGGAAGTGACGAACGAAGCACTGAAGGTGCTCGATGTCGCGGCGGACGTGTTTGGTTTCCGGACGCGGCGCACGAACTATCCGTTCGGCACGGATCACTACCTGAAAACGAAGGACGTCTTCCCCGAGAGCGCGTTCAACGAGGTGAAGCAGAGGGACGCGATCTATCTCGGTGCGATCGGCGATCCGCGCGCGCCCGTCGGACTCATCGAGTTCGGCATCATCGCGAAGCTGCGCTTCGAGCTCGACCTGTACGTCAACCTGCGGCCGGTACGGCTGTACGACGAGCGGCTGTGCCCGCTGAAGGGTAAGGGGCCCGAGCACGTCGACATGCTATTCGTGCGCGAGAACACGGAGGGCGCCTACTCAGGCTCGTACGGCTACACGCACAAAGGCCTGCCGCACGAAGTCGCCACGCAGGTGATGGTGTACACGCGCAGCTGCACGGAGCGCATCATCCGCTACGCCTTCGAGGCGGCGCGCGCGCGCAACAAGAAGAAGACTGTGACGATGATCGACAAGGCCAACGCCTTGCGCGCGCAGGACCTCTGGACGCGCGTCTTCGCCGACGTGGCGGCGGAGTACCCCGACATCAAGACCGAGCACGCTTACATCGATGCGGCGTGCATGTGGATGCTGAAGAACCCCGAGTGGTTCGACGTGGCGGTGTGCCCGAACCTGTTCGGTGACATCATCACGGACCTCGGCGCGATGATCCAAGGCGGGATGGGGCTCGCGGCTTCGGGCAACATCAATCCGGGGCACGTGAGTTTGTTCGAGCCGATCCACGGCTCGGCGCCCAAGTACGCCGGCAAGAACGTGGCCTGTCCGATCGCCGCGATCCTCGCGGCCGGGATGATGTGCGACTACCTCGGCGAGAAGCAGGCCGGGTTGGCGATCGAGAACGTGGTCATCGAACTCCTGCGCTCGCGCAAACTGCGCGGCGTCAGCACCGGCGATCACCCGACGAACGAAGTCGGCGACATGGTCGCTGCGGAGCTGCGGCAAGT
>JANOFY010000081.1:0-1953 GCA_031413895.1 Planctomycetota bacterium
ACACGGGCGTGAAAAGCGCCGGTCGCACCGTGGACTGGATCGACGTCCAGAATCACGGACAAGCGTGCACGCTCGGTGTCGCGCCCGCGAGCGGCAACCTCTCGCAGCGCTTCGACTTCTCGATCGCAGCGAGCGGTGGCACACCCAGGTCGATCCGCCTCTTCCACAACGGACGCGTCGTCGCGTCGAGCGCAACCTCCCCCGCTGTTCTCTCCGTGCACGGCTGCATGCTCGGAGCTGGTCGCTCGCGTCTCGTCGCAGAAGCGACGTTCACGGACCAGAGCAGCGCGCGCAGCGCGCCGATCGAAGTCGACGTCGCGAACGCCTCTGGGCCGGCGAGCGGCGCCGCGCCGACCGCGTACAGCTACACGAAGTCGATGCGCAGCGATCGAGTGGCGGTGGTCGAGCTACCGGCGACGTTCGACAACGATCTCTCGGCCGCAACGTGGACGGTGACGCAGGCTCCCGCGCACGGGACCGTGCTGGGCGGGAGCGGCCCGTACCGCATCGTTCGACCCGACGCGACGGCGGTGACGACCGACACGTTGAAGTTCCGGGTCGACACACCGTCGGGTTCGTCGGCGATCGCGACCGTTGTGCTGCGCTTCAAGCACCCGATTCGACCGCAACGGAAGTGAGCGTTCACGCCGCCGCGCGCGGCGACCGCTGCGACGATGCGAATTCGGTGTCGTGCAAGCGCAGACGCTCGCGCGAGCTCGACGACGATTGAGGCGCGAACAGGCAGATGCCTTCGCGCTTCTCGAGGTGCTCGAGCAAGTCGACGAGCCGCCGCTGGAGCGCGACGAGACGACTGCGCATCCGCGACGGCTGCAAGTTCGACTCGAAGTCGCGCAGGCAATCCGCGACGACGGGCTTCTCCCACAGTCCCGCCTCTTCGAGCCGCCGGCGGAACTCGTACGACGGCAGACTTTCGAAGGCGAGCTCGGCGTCCGTCTCTCCGATGCGGCGCACGACGAGTTGCCCGAGGTCCGTCTGCTGCGTGCGGAAGATGCAGAACGGGCCGACGCCGCCGTAGGAACCGTCCGTCGCGAGCACCTGGCGGATGTCTTGTGTGAGGCTGACGAACTTCCGGTCGCCGACATTGGGACCGTGTTCGTACATCACGCGCTCCCAGCCGCAGTAGCGCGAGATCATGTACAGCACTTCCAGCGCGATCTCGCCCTCGGTCAGACGCCGCCGGAGCGGTTCGATCCCACGATTGCCGAGCGCGTTGTAGAGGCGGCTCTGCAGGTCTTCGCACGCCCGCAAGAACGGTATGACGAAGAGCCCGACCTTGCGCACGCGCCGCTCGGCGTGCCAGCGACGCAGGCCGAAGTGCGCCGTGAGCCCGGCCGTGGCGATCGCGGCGAGCAGCGGGGCCAGTTCACGTAGGATCTCGGCGATCACGAACGTGTCTTCGGAGTCGCCGACGCGCGGACTTGAGCCGCCGGACTCGCCCGAAGCTCAGCCCCGCGCGCTCGCACGCCGACGTCGTTCGATGTGCACCGCGAGCAAGGCGACGTCCGGCGGACGCACGCCCGCGATGCGCGACGCCGCGCCGAGCGTTCGCGGCCGCAGGCGCGCGAGCTTGTCCTTCGCCTCCGTCGCGATCCCCGACAGCGTGCTGAAGTCGATGTCGCTCGGGATCTCGACCGATTCCTGGCGGCGCATGCGCTCGACGTTCTCTTCCTGGCGCGTGACGTAGCCGGCGTACTTCAGATCGATCGCGAGCGATTCGCGCACGTCGGGATCGAGCGCGAGCGCAGCGATTTCGGGGTGCGCGCGCTCGAGGTCGGCGAGCTCGACCTCCGGCCGCAGCAGCACTTCCGCAAGCGTCTTTCCGCCGTGCGCCGCGCTGCGCAGCGTTCCGAGCAGCGCACGCCCGCGCGCCTTCTGCGCGTCGCGCGCTTCGAGTCGCTCGATCGCCGTGCGATCGACCAGGCCGATCTGCGC
>JANOFY010000082.1:0-2289 GCA_031413895.1 Planctomycetota bacterium
CGCCGCGCGCTCGGCGCGAGCGACGGCACGCGCACCGAAGTGCGCGACGGAGAATCGTCCCAGGACCTGGCCGCGTGCGGCGACGGTGTGCTCTCCGGCGGCGTCCCCGATCAAGCGCGCTCGTACGAAGTGCGCGGCGAGATCGCACGCGGCGGCATGGGGATCGTCATGGACGTGTGGGACGCGCGGCTGCGGCGTTCGCTCGCGATGAAGCTGCCGCGCGACGACCTACCGCCTTCGCGCACACCCAGCGCGATTCGACGCCGGCGCGCGCACAGCCGGTTCGTGCACGAGGCACAGGTCCTGGCGCAGCTCGACCATCCGGGCGTCGTGCCGATCCACGACCTCGGAACGGACGCGTCGGGACGCCCTTACTTCACGATGCGCAAGGTCCGCGGCTCGGACCTCGCGCAGGTGATCCGCGCGCATCACGCCGGCGACGCCGAGTGGACGCTGCCGCGCCTCGTGGGCTTGATCGTGCGCGTGTGCGAGGTGATGGCCTTCGCGCACTCGAAGGGTGTCATCCATCGAGACCTGAAGCCGGAGAACGTCATGGTCGGACGCTTCGGCGAGGTGTACGTGATGGACTGGGGACTCTCGAAGGTGCGCGGGAGCGGGTCCCCCTCGCCGTTCGATGCCCACGCCGACAGCGCGAGCGAACTCGGGGCGGACGGGGATGCGGGAGTCGCCACGCCGACCGGATCGTGGGTGCACACGGCGCGCGAGGGCGCGCGCGACGAGGACTCTCCTGCGCATTTCACACAGGAAGGCGACGTGGTCGGCACACCCCACTACATGTCACCAGAGCAGGCGGCGGGGCGAGCGGACTCGGTCGACGAGCGCTCGGACGTCTATGCCGTCGGAGCGATGCTCTACCACATGCTCGCGGGACAGCGCCCCTACGGCGAGGATCCCGCGACGCCGCCGCGCGAGCTCGTGGCGCGCGTCACAGCGCGCACTCCCCAATCGCTTTCGAGCGCGGCACCCGCGGCACCGGCCGAGCTCGTGTCGATCGCCGACAAAGCGATGGAGCGCGACGCCGCGCGACGGTATCCGGACGCCGGGGCGCTGGCGAACGACTTGCGCGCGTGGCTCGAAGGTCGCGTCGTTCACGCGCACGAGTCCGGGCGCTTCGCCGAGCTCCGCAAGTGGTTGCGCCGCAACCCGGCACTCTCCGCGACCGCGGGAATCGCGCTCCTCGCCACGCTCATCGGTCTCGGCGGCGTGGCACTCGTGGAATCGCGGCGCAAGGATCAGCTCGCGCTCGAGAACCAGAAAGTCGTCAGCGCCAACGCCTCCAGCGAGGAGGTGATCGAGTTCCTGATCCGCATGTTCGAGTCCGAGGATCCCGACGTGGCGCAAGGGCAGGAGATCGACGTAGCGACCGTGCTCGACGGAGCGCGCGAGCGCGTGCGTACCGAGCTCGTCGACCAGCCGCGCACGCGCGCGCGTCTGGCGGCCGCCATGGGACGCGTGTACCTCGCGACCGGCGCCTACGCGCACGCGGGCGAGATGCTCGATCTCGCGACGGGCCTCTTCGACGGAATCGTCGGTCCAGGCGACGCGGCGACGCTCGAGTGCGGACGCCAACGCGCGCTCGTCGAGCAGGCCGAAGGTCAGCTCGAATCCGCGCACGCGCGCCTCCGCGCTCTCACCGACCGCGCCGCGCGCGATCTGGGTGCGGCGCATCCCGAGCCGTTGGAGCTCACTGCCGCGCTCGCTCAAGCGTGCGCCGCGCGCTTCCTCTACAGCGAAGCGGACCTGCTCTTCCGGCGCGCGGCGGAGGGCTTCGATCGCGAGCTCGGTGCATCGAGCGGTCGCGCGCTCGCCGTGCGCATCAGTCGGGCCGAAACGCTGACCGAGCTCGGACGGTACGACGAAGCGCGCACGATGCTGGAGTCCGCGATCGAAAGCTATCGCGCGGCCGGACGCGAGCTCACTCACGACGGACTGCACGCGAAGCTCGCACTCGCTCGGTGCCGGCACGCGAGCCTCGAGCTGACGCCGGCGCTCGAGCTCTACCAAGAGGTGGTCGATGCGCAGCGCGCGCGTCTCGCTCCCGGCCACACCGATCTCTTGAGCGCGATTGATGGGCTAGCGATGGCGTGCATTTCGCTGAACCGCTTCTCCGAGGCGGAAGCTCTCCTGCGCGAAGTCTGCGCCGCGTACGAGCACCGAGATCGCACAGGGAGCGACCTCCTCCTGAGCAGCCTCACAAACCTCGGCATGTGTCTCTTCTACACGCATCGGTACGACGAGGCGCACGACACCCTCGAGGAAGCGCGCGCC
>JANOFY010000083.1:0-8385 GCA_031413895.1 Planctomycetota bacterium
CGAGCGCTTCGTCGCGCTGAAAACGGTTTGGCATCCGCGCGGAACGTGAGCATCCCGAGCACCGCGACGTTTCGATCGCGATGCTAGACTGCTCGGCAGTGTGCGATCGATGATCTCGTTCGCCGGACCGCCAGGACGGAACGGCGATCCGATCGCTGGCACGGACCTCACCGTGCTGCGCGCGAAACAGTGACACGATTGATTCTCGGAGGTTCCATGATGCGCGTTTCCACGAGCTCGCTCGCTCTGATCTTCACGCTCTTCGCGGCGTGCACCTCCACCGGATCGCGCGCGCACGACGACGCGAGCTACGTGCTCGCGTATCTGAAAACCGGTCCGCTCTCGGCGGCGAAGACCGCGGAGGAGAACCAGGCGATCTTCGCGGGCCACATGGCGAACATCCAACGCTTGGCCGACGAGCGAAAGCTCGTGATCGCCGGCCCGTTCAATCAGCCGCACGATTCGTCGTGGCGCGGGATCTTCGTGCTCGACGTGCCGACGATCGACGAAGCGCGCCGCCTCGTCGACACCGACCCGGGCGTGAAGGAGCAAGTGTTCGTGGTCGAGCTCTGTCACCTCGAAGCATCGAGCGCACTTCGCACAGTGTTCGATCTCGAGAACGAAGCCAAGGCGGCGGCGACACGCGCCGGCGAAGCTCCGACGCAGTTCGACGTTCGCGGGTACGTCATGATCACGGCGCAGGACGTCGCACGCGCAGCTGCCGCGCTCGCGCCGCTTCGCGATCAAGGCCGGCTGGTGTGGTCCGGATCCTTTGCCGGCGAGCGTGCGGGGCAAGGTGTGTTCGTTCTCGACGCCGAGACCGTCGCGGACGCCGAGAACATGCTCGGCGAGTCGCGCTCGAAGCTCGGCGAATGCTCGATCGACTCGTGGTGGTCGACGAAAGCACTCGTCGGACTCGCTGCCGCGCATTGATGCTCGCGACGCGCGCCGAGACAGGCCCGATCGTCAAGGCGGCGTCGGGCCGAACACGCGCATCTCACCCACGGAGAGATCGCCGCCCGAAATCGCAGGCGGCCCGATCACGCGGATCGCCTGCGCGCTCACGGTCGTGAAATCGAGCCGCACGGTCTCGTAGTTCACGCCGTTCGCGCCCGGATGGAGCGGCGTGCTGGCGAGGCCGCCGACGGAAGTCCACGCGCCACCGGCCGTGCTGCGGTACTGCACGTCGATGCTCGCGAGCGCGCCGGCACCAGCGAGCTCGCGCCCTTCCTGGAACACGACGCGCGAGACGCTGCGCGGAGACTGGAACGCGTAGCCGATCCAGAGCGCGGGCGCAGGCGCGACCGGATTCGAGTGAACGGTGCGATACTCGGCGATCGTGCTCGTGCTGCCGACCGGCGGGAACGTGCCGTTGTAGACGACACTCGAATCGCCGCCGAACGGAATGCGCAGCGACGGACGAAGGAAGTTCGCCGCCGGCACGATCAAACTGCCGAGGCTCGTGACATCGTGGAGTGCACCGGGTTCGAGCGCTTCGATCGCGCGCACGCGCAGCTCGCCGCACGACACGAATCCCGTCGCGCCACCTGGATCGCCCCGCAACCGAATCGCATCGCCGCCGCGCGGTACGAACGTGAGGTCGTACGTTTGGTATCCGATGCCGTCGAACGACGGCACGCGACCCTTCTCGAAGGGATAGTCCGGCTCGATGGTCAGATCGTCGACCTCGGTCCAGATGCCGCCCTGGCGCACTTCGACGACCATCGACTCGAACCAGCCGCCGTCCGTGAAGTGCATGCCCTCTTGGAACTCGAGGCCGACGAAACGGAACTCGGGACCGTGCGACGTCGTGAGCTCGTACCCGATCCAATCGTCGTTGCTTTGGTCACCGTTGTGCGAGGTCGCGAACTGACGTTGCACATGCACGTCGCCGACCGGCGGGCGCTTCAGATCGCGGATCACCTCGATATCGGGGTGACTCTCCGCGAGCGGGCTCGGAGGCGACAGCACATCGAGCGAAGAGATCGGCTGCGCGGTGCCGGTGATGTCCTTCACGTGCGTCACGGGATACACGAACACACGGTCGGCGCCGGTGAGCCCGCCGGCGTCGGTCACTGTCGCGATGATCTCGTAGTAAAGGAGCTCCGGATCCTCGGGGCTGCTCGCGATGTCGAAGAGCACGTTCTGCTGGTTCGACGTGAACGTCCCCGGATGCACGTGGATCGCGTGGTACAGGCTCACGCTCCACTCGTACGTGAGCGAGCCACCCTCGGGATCGACGCCGTTGGCAAAGAGCGGGAGTTGCACGGGCACGGTGTACGTCGAGCCCATCGTGGGCGTCCGGATCGAAACGAACGGCGGTGAGTTTCCGAGAGCGACTTGAGTCGTTCCTGTCCCCGTCAAACCGAACGCGTCCGTGACACTCAGCACGGGGTGGTACACACCGACCTGCGTGTACGTGTGGACCGGATTCATCTGGTCCGAGGTCGGGCTGCCGTCGTCGAAGTCCCATTCGAACGTAATCGGATCTTGCTCCGGATCGCTCGAGAGCGAGCCATTGAGCTGCACCGTCAGCGGCGGAGCGCCGACGTTCGGCGTAGCGGTCGCGACGGCGTGAGGCGTCAAGTTCGATCCGTGGCGGATGCGGATCACTTGGTTCGTCGACATGCTGACGGCCCAGATGTCACCGGTGACGGGATGGCGCTCGAGGCTGACGATGCGGCCCGTCTGCGAGCCGAAATCGCGCACGGCGAGCACGTTGTAGTTCGTGTTGAAATTGAGCGTCTTGATGTGCCCTTCGGCGTAGTCCGCGACGAACACGCGCCGCAAGTACTCGGGCGGATAGTCACCGGTCGTGTACATCGGCCCGGCGAGGGCGCAGCTGCCGACGAAGCCCTCGGGGATCGCGGCTCCGTTCTCGTCCACGTATACACCGCTCGGATACAGAGCGGTGGCGAGCTTGTGATCCCACGCAAGCGCCGGGTTCGTCAGCGTTCCGACGGTCGGGTTGAAACACGAGGCGATGTTCGGATTCTGCGGATCGAACACCGAGTACAACTCTTGTGGCACGGGACCCTCGCGACAGGGCCACCCGAAGTTCTCGCCGCCGAGCTTCGACACGTTGATCTCCTCGACGTGATTCCAGCCCACGTCGCCGATGATCAGCACGCCCGGATCCCCCAGCGCCGGATCGGATGCGCCGGTGTTCGCGGCGATCGAGATTCGAAACGGATTGCGCAGCCCGAGCGCCCAGATGCGCGACGAGTGACTGGACGGATTCCCGTCGTAGAACGGATTGCTGGGATAGCCGTTGCCGTTCTCCGGATCGATCCGCAGCACTTTGCCCGACAGGCTCACGAGCGAATTCGAGCGGAACGCGCCGAGGTCCTGCGCGATCGGCGTCGGCCCGTGCTGCCCCGTGACCGGATGGATGAACGCATCGAATCCACCGCTGTCGAATCCTCCGACGTCCATGAAGTCAGCGTGCGCGCCGTCGCCGGTCGACATGATCAGCGAACCGTCCGCGGCGAATCGCAACGAGCCGGACGCGTGCACGGACGCGAGGCTCGCGATGCAGTCGGGCACGGTGCCGTCGGCGTTCTTGCGCCCGAGGAGCACCTGTCGGCTTGAATTGTCCGCTACGACGCCGTTCGCTGTCGTGATCGCGCGGTAGCGCGTGAGCCGGCCGAAGGAGTAACGATCATCCGTGTCGTAGCCCCAGTCTTGACCGAAGACCGGCGTCACCGTGTACGTGAGGTACACCCACGAAGTCGGACCGCCGTCCGGCACGAAGCCCGGGTGCAGCGCGACCGCCATCATCCCGCGGTCGTGGACGTTGTTGACCTCGGGAGCCAGGTCCAAGAATGCGGCGAACTGCCAGACACCTTGCGCGTTGACCCAATTGACCCTGCCGATCTTCTCGATCACGGCCATCGAACCGTCCGGGGCGAACGCCATACCGGTGGGCAACGTGAACGTGTGCGTGAGCGGCAACGTCTCGAAGTGCGGCGGCAAGATCCAGTCTTGCGCCAACGCCGGTGCGTTCGTGGAGGAGGCGAATAGCGAGAGCGCTGCGACGACACGCAGCAGTCTCGATCGCGGTCGCGAGCATTTCATGAGGAACAGCTCCACCGGATATTGGCTGCGAGCGGGGTAACGCGACCCACTCGCTCAACGATGATATCCCGCGAACGAATTTCCGCGCGGCCACGACCGGAACGGAATTCCCGACACCCGACACCACGCCGCGGCGAAGTACGCGGTCAGCGCCTATTGGGACTTTCCCTGACCGCGCCGCGCTTCCGCGGAAGCGCCGGCCGCGCGCCTAACTGCGCTTTCTCGAAGCGATCTCCTTGCGCAGTTCCTTCGCTTCCGTCGCGGCAAAGGTGCCTTCGAGCTCCTTGGCGATCTTGTCGAGATCCGCGAGCGCCTTCTCGTACTCCATGCGCTTGCCGAGCCGCTGGCCATGCAGTGCGCGGATCTTCTTCTGTGCCGCGACCACTCGAGCAGCGTCCTTGTTGGCTTTGATGTCCTCCACCGCCTTGGTGGCCTCGGACAGCTCGGGCAGGCCGACGAGCTCCTTTGCGAGCGCGGTCGCATCCTCCTGCGCCGTCAAGAAGTCGCCTTCCTGCAACGACGACTTCATGCCCGCGACGCGCGCCGCGACGAGATCCGTGATCGCCTTCTTGAGTTCCGCGCCGTCCGCTTCGGAAAGCTTGGCGACCTCTTCGAGCGCGGCTGCGTACTTGCGCTTCAGCAATGCGCTCTTCACCGCGGCCGCACTCGCCGGAAATTCGAAGAGCGGCTTCGGCAGCGCGCCGACGAGCGCTTTCGCGATCGTCTTCTCCGTGAGTGAACCTGGATGCCCTTCCCAAATGATGCGCCCAGTCGGGCTGATCAGGAACGCGTGCGGAATGCCGCCGACGCCGAGCTTGCCCTTCAGCTTCCCGCCCTAGTCGTACGCGTACGCGTATTCGACGCCCTTGGCTTCGATCCAAGGCTCGGTGACGCCCTTGCCTTCGTCGGTGACACCGAGCACGGTCAGGCCTTTGCCGCCGAGCCGTTCTTGCAGCTCATTGAGGTGCGGAACTGCACCTCCGCAGGGGCCTCACCAATACGCGAAGAACTCGATGAGCACCGCGCGACCGGCGAAGTCGTCGAACGACTTGGCCTTCGTGTGCGCGAACCCTTCGACTTCGACGGGCGGCAATTGACCACCGGCGTGCACGGGGCGCACGGGTAGCGCGAGGGCGGCGAGCACGAACGCTGCAGACAGGACGAGACGCGCGTTCACGAGAGGTAGATCTCCAAGTTCGAGGAACGGAATGCGCGGAGAGTCTAACCCGCGCGCTCGGGTTCTGCTGGAGCGGGGCCTGGAACGTCTGGCATAGGTCCGCGCGTGTCGTCCTCGAGAGCGACTCGGAACACGAAGCGCTGGTAGAGCAGCGAGACGAGCAGCAATGCGACGGCGAGGCCGAATAACGACGCGACGCGATACAGACCTTGCAGGTTGCCGAGGTCGAACAGGAACACCTTCGCGATCGTCAGCACGAACATCCCCAGGCTGACCCAGCGCAGTCCGCCGATGCGTCGGTTCACGCCCAAGACGAGAAGCGCCAGCGCGTACAGCGCCCACGCGAGCGACATCGAGAGATCGCGCGCCGGAATGCGCTCGGACAGCCATTGAAAGCTCGGCCGCGTTCCGAACGCGTTCAGGATCGCGAGATTGAGCCACGCGAAGAACAGCACCGCGGCGCTCAGCCCGCACACGCTGCCGCACCAAGCGAGGCTCGATGCATGGCGCGCGGGCTGCGCGGCGCGGAGCCGCGGCATCTCAAGCTTTGCGAGCCAGTTCGACGCGAGCATCGCCGCGGCCGCGGGAACGAGGTAGCTCCACGCCAGCCAGTTCACGAGCACCGCGTCATGGACGACATAGCTTCCGTCGAAGCGCTGCAACACGAGCAGCGCGCTCGCACCGGCGATCAGCGCACAGCCCACGTACTTGAGCGGTGCATGGTCGTACCGCGTCCACAGCCAAACTTCACTCGCCCCCGCGAGCACGAGACCGACGAGAAACCAGTCGTGATCGAGCTGGAGCGGCACCACGATCGCGAGCCAGAAGAGCGCGATCGCCGCGAACCACACGCGTCCGACGGCGCAAGCAGCACCGGTGGCACCGGTGGCACCGGTGTCGGTTGAAGCGCGTCTCGCAAGCCACCAGCCCAGGCCGACGACCAGCGCCAAGAGCGCCGGCACGGGAGCCGCGGTCGCGTGCGGGAACCACAGCTCCCACAGCTCGCGCAGCGGAAAGAACGCGAGCAAGCTCGCCGCCGCCGCCGCGCGCCACACCGAGCGCGAAGATTCCCAGATCGAACGGCGCACGAACGGCCACAACGTGAAGAGCACCGTGCCCAGCGCGACGAAAAGCATCGCCGTCGGTGCGATCGCAGTCCGCGCGGGACTCTGCCCCCACGTTTCGTGCGTGCTGTTCGTCCACAGCGAGTTCAACGTCGCGACGGCGGCGATCGCGTAGAGCAAGCTCGCGCGCGCTCCGTTCGCCGCCATCGTCGCCAGTACGGCGAAACCCAGCAGAACTCCGAGCAGCCAGCGTGGATCGAATTCGGGCGTGCCGAGCGCGGCGCTCGCCGTCGCTTGCGCGAGGAGCCCGGCGACACCCGCTCCCCAGTATGCAACGCTCCTTGACTTGGCATCGGTGAATCGCTGTGCCGTGACTTGGTAAAGGGCGATGAACGCGACGAGCACGGCGATGAACACCGGCGCAGAGATCGAATCGGGCAGCCCTCGATTCGCGTCGGTCCACACGTGGAGACCGGTCGCCGTGAGCACGCTCGACACGATCGGGACGGCGGGGAGGCGCGCCACCAGGCTTTGCCAGCACGACAAGATCGCGAGCGCAGCGAACCCGGCCGCCCACGGCCAGAGCGAGATCGACGGATCATTCGCCACACCGAGGATCAGCGCGACCGCGAATCCGCCGGCGGCGAGGAGCGCCGCGGCTTCGCGCTCGTCGACGCGGACGCCGCGCGGTTCCACCGGAGTCGCAGACGGCTGCGCACGTCCGATGGTTCGGCCAACGTTCAGCACGAGCCCGATCAGCACGGCGCAAGCGACAAACTCCCACGCGAGCGCGGTCTGGAGCCGGTTCGACTGCATCCACACGAGCGCCAGCGCGACGCTTCCCGCTGACGCACCGAGCGGCAGGAACGCCAGGCTCGGTGCGCGAGCGACCCTACAGGCCGCCGCGCACAAGAGCGCCGCGAGAAGCGCGGTCGGATAGAAGTGACCGCCGGCGAGCACGTCGCTCTGGGACGAGAAGTACAGCGCGAACGCGAACGGAAGGAACAGCGCGCCGACTTGACTCGCGTGCCAGCGCGCGCGCTCGGAAGCCGGCTGCAACGCGACGAACCCGACGAACAGCAGCGCGAACACACCGAGCACCGCAAGCGCGAGCACGAACGTGTGCGGGCCCATGCGCGCGAAGATCCACAGCGCTTCGATGACCGTCGTCCCACACAGCGCCAGCATCCCCATCATCGGCCAACGCCGCTTGTGCGCGACCGACAGGAAGCCGAGGTTGACGAACAGAGTCCATCCAAAGAGCCCGATCGGACGATCGCTCCCGCTCGAAAGCGCGATCGGCGTCGCGAAGCCGCCGACGAGCCCGAGCACCGCGATCACCTGCGACGAGTGACGGAGCGCGAGCGTGCAGCACAGCGCCGTCACCGCTCCCATGAGCGCGAACGAGAGCCAGAACGGCCACAGGTGAAATAGTCGGTTGGCCGACCAAAACGCCGCGAAGAGAACGACGACAGCGCCGCCCGCGAGTGAGTCGGCCGTGATGCGATAGCTGCGCTTGCGGAGGAGCTCGCTCACGAGGAGGCACACGACTCCGAGCCCTGTGCCGAGAGCGACACGGACGGCCGGCGTCAGCAGCCCCTGCTGAACCGAGTATTGATAGAGGTAGATCCCCGCGATCGCGAAGACGACGCCGCCCAAGACGGCTGCGCCCGTCACACCGAGCGCGCGCTCGAGCGAAACGCGCGGCTTCGCCGGTGACGGAGCCACGGCAGTGCGCGGCGGTGTCGGCGCGCGCTCGTCCGGCCGCGGACTGGCGAGCGGGACAGGCGTCGGGACGCGAGTAGGCGGAATCGGCGGCGGCGTTCGATCCGAAACTCTCGGCGAGCTCGGGAGCGGCATCGCGGACGATGGTGCAGCCGCTGCCGCGGTCGGTTCGGCACCGGTCGCGCGCGCGTCCTGCGCTGCGAGGGAAAGACGGTGCAGCGATCTCTCGAGCGACTCGACGCGTCGGGTCAGCGCTCGTTCACGCGAGTACGCGACGATCGCGACGATGGCACCACAGGCGAGCAGCGCGAGCAGCCCCAGCACCAAGAAAGCAGCGACGGC
>JANOFY010000084.1:0-2656 GCA_031413895.1 Planctomycetota bacterium
CTGAGCGCCAACGCGGTTCCCCACCGGTTCCCCAAAATCGACCCGTTTTCACGCGCGACGATCGAGAGCCCGGCGTGAATTCCGCGCGTCGTGCGCTAGCTTTCGCGAATCACCGCGCGAAGTCGCCGGGGAACTTTGCGGCACACGAGGAACTTTGAATCGAAGTTCCCCAATGGTTCCCCGCGAGTTCCCGCCGCATGAGCGTTGCGCATCCTTGTTCGAGCGTGCTCGACGATCTAGATTCAAGCCGTAATCAATCACCGTCCACGGGACTGAATTCCAAGGGCGCATCAGCGCCACCAACTCCAAGCCTGTCCCGGCTAGTGCCCACCTCGGGCCAGGAGTTGGCGTGTCCGCTTCCACACTCTCAGTCGAGATCGTCCCGCTCGCGCGCCTCTTCGGCAGTCCGTCGAATCCGCGCGTCAACGATCCTGCCGTTCCGCATGTCGCTGCGTCACTGCGCCGATTCGGCTGGCAGCAGCCGATCGTCGCCAAACGCTCAGGCGAAGTGATCGCGGGCAATACGCGGCTCAAGGCCGCGCAATCGCTTGGCTTCACCGAGGCGCCCGTCGTGTGGTTCGAGGGCACGGACCTCGACGCGACGGCGTACCAGATCGCTGACAACCGCACGCACGAGTTCAGCGCTTGGGACGACCAGGGACTCCTTCAGATCCTCGAGGCGCTGCGTCGTGAGGACGCGCTGCTCGGCGTGGGCTACGACGACGGCGACATCGACGAGCTGATCAAGAAGCTCGACGCCGAGCTCCCGCTCGCTGAGGTGGACGATCCGGGCCCGAGCGAGCCGCCGCTCAACCCGGTCGCACGGCGCGGGGACTTGTGGATTCTCGGTGACCACCGGCTCCTGTGCGGCGACTCGACCAGCGCCGAGGACTTCGCGCGTTTGATGGCCGGCGAGAAGGCGACGCTGTTCTCCACGGATCCCCCCTACTGCGTCAACTACACCGGCAACGATCGGCCGATCCATGACGGCAAGCCGTCGGGCAAGGATTGGTCGCACGTGTATCGCGAGGTCGACATCGCCGATCTCGGTACGTTCCTGGACAGTGTGCTCAACGCCGCGCTCCCGCACGTTGCGACGAGCACGCCGATCTACGTGTGGCACGCGCACGTTCAGCAGCCGACGATCGCCGCGGTCTTCGAGCGCCACGGCCTCTTGCTCCACCAGGTGATCGTCTGGGTGAAGCCGTGCGCGACGTTCGGGCACAGCTACTACCGCTGGCGCCACGAGCCGTGTGCGTTCGGGTGGCGCAAGGGCGAGAAGCCCTCGCACGGCGTGGGACAACTCGACACGGTGTGGGAGTGCGACTGGGACGGCAAGGCGCGCATCACTTCCTTCCATCCCACTTCGAAGCCGACGCGCCTCTTCGAAATCCCGATCGAGCAGCACACCGAGCGTCGTGATCTTGTCCTCGAGCCGTTCAACGGATCGGGGAGTCAGATCATCGCTGCGGAAAAGCTCGGCCGACGCTGCAACGCCATGGAGATCCAGCCGGCGTTCATCGACGGCACGATCGATCGCTGGCAGAAGGCGACCGGAAAGGTCGCTGTGCTCGACGGCAGCGGAGAAACGTTCGCCGAGGTCAGCGCCGAGAGGATCGCGTCGTGAACACGAAGATCCCGTCCGACGCCTTCACGGCCTACGTCGCGCTCGGACCCGGACGCAGCTACGAGGCGCTCGCGAAGAAGTACAGCGTCACCAAACGCGCGATCACGAAGCTTGCGGCGCGCGACGACTGGTCGAAGCGTCTCGCTGCCATCGACAAGAAGGCGCGCGAGAAGGCCGACGAGAAGATCGTCGAGTCGCTCGACGAGATGAACGAGCGACACCTTGTCGCCGTGAAGTTCCTCCAACGCAAGGCGCTCGACACGCTGCGCACGATGCCGCTCTCCTCGGCGATGGTGGCCGTGCGCACGTTGTCGATCTCGCTCGACAAGGAGCGGCTGATTCGCGGCGAACCGACCGATCGTTCGGCCGTGACGATGGAAGAGATCGTGCGGCGCGAGTACGACCGCTGGATGACGAATGACACCCGAGGCGACGCAAAGCACGACGACGATGACGAAGTCACCGATCAAGCGACTGAATAAGGCTGCGCTCTTCCAGGACCTGGGCTACGTTCCGCATCCTGGCCAGCTCGAGGTGCACAACTCGAACGCGCCGCGGCGACTTTTGAGTTGCGGGGTACGGTGGGGTAAGACGATGTGCGCCGCGATGGAGGCGCTCGCAGCAGCGATGGAGCCGCGCGAGAACGGCATCGGGTGGACGGTAGCGCCTACCTATGACCTCTCCGAGCGTGTCTTCAACCAAGTCGTGTTGGTCGCGGCGAGCCAGCTTCGACACCGCATCGTCACGCTCAAGCGCCACGAGCGCCGCCTTGTGCTGCGCAACATGGGCGGAGGCACGAGCGAGATCAGGGGAAAATCGGCCGACAGTCCCGACAGCTTGCTCGGCGAGGGACTCGACTTCGTGATCATCGATGAGGCCGCGCGCTTGAAGCCCAGTATCTGGGAGAGCTACTTGTCGCAGCGATTGATCGACAAGAAAGGCTGGGCGCTGCTCATCTCGACCCCGCGCGGCCGCGGCTACTTCTACGACTTGTGGCGCCGTGGACAGGGCAGGGATCCCGACTACCAG
>JANOFY010000085.1:0-9764 GCA_031413895.1 Planctomycetota bacterium
CGACACGATGAGCAGCGCACCGGCCTTGATCGCCTCCGGCGTGCTCTACATGGCGGTATCTAGCCCCAGCCCGAGCCAGTGGTTCTCGTACGCCGCGTACACGAACCCGGTGAACGCGATGCCGCACGTCAGCCAGATCGCCGACCACGTGAGCGCCTCTTTCATGGAGACTTCGTGCGCTTCGCGGTGAAAGACGCCCAGGTCTAGCGCCAGGAACACGACGACGAGGCCGATGAACGCGACATACGCCCAGACCTTCAGGTCCGCGGGATTCGACGTCGTGGTGACAGCGAGGAGCAGCAGTTCATTCATGCGGAGCACATCGTGGGAGATCGACACTCCAAGTGGAAGATCTGGGCGGTCCATGTGTCGCGAACTCGGGGACAGGCTCAGGCGTGTGACGACGGCATGGCATGAGCCCGGCTAGCCCGACGCTTCGACGGATGGCGACGATCTCGCTCGGCTCGAAGACGAAAATGTCGCCCACGTCGAGCGCCTTTGCCGCTCGAATGCGAGAATCCGCGCCATGAGCCCCGACTCGCTCTCGACGAAGTTCGCAGCGTCGACTCGTGCGCGCGGGGCGCAGTACGAGCGCGAAGGTCGCGTGCGCATCACGCACATCGAGACCAACTCGATCACGGCCACCGTCCGTGGCACCCGGTTCTACCGTGTGGTCCTGAAGCGCGCGCACGAGGACTCACCTTGGGATTTCACGTGCACGTGTCCGGCCTTCGCGGACATCGGCCCGTGCAAGCATCTCTACGCGGTCCTGCTCGCTGCGCGAGTCGGTCCTTCGCGGAAGAGCACGGTCGACGTGATTCGCCGCGCGCTCACGGCTGCGGCGGCCGATGACGGCGACGCGCGCGGGAAAAATCCGCGCAGCGGCGACGAAGACTTGATGGACGCGCTCCCGCCCGCGTTGCAACGCCTGCTGCGTCGAACGGGGCTCGTCTCGAAGGGTCGACCCGATCGTTCCGATGTCGAACGACCGGTCGCGCGCGCCGACCGCACGGCGCACGACTCCTGGCGCCGACAGCTCGACGAATTGCGCTCGTCGACGATCGAGGTGCGGCCTTCCGTGCGCACGGATCAGCGCCTCGTTTACGTTTTGCCCGCCGAACGCGCGCCGGGTTGGGTTCGAGCCGAGATCCAATTGATGTCGCAGCGTCGCTACAAGCGCGGCGGCTGGTCGAGTCCCAGGTCGTTCGTCCTCGATCACCGCGTCGACGACGAAGAACTTCCAGAGGACGACCGTCGCATCTTGGCCCTGCTGCGCGGAGCGAGAACGAGCGGATACGGCGCGTACTCCTCAGGCGCTTCACGTTTCGAGCTTCCGCACGCATTGCACTCGACGCTCCTGCCCCTCGCCGCGCGATCGGGCAGACTCCATCTGTCGCTCGAGTCCGAGCTCGCGAAGGAGCCGCTCGAGTGGGATGCCGGCGGGCCGTGGCAGTTCGGGTTGGGTTTGACGAGCGTGGACCAAGGCACACACACCGTGTTGACCGCCTTTCTCGAGCGCGGCGAGGAACGGCTCGCGCTTTCCAGTCCGCGGATCGTGTTCGCTGGCGGAATCTTCGCGACCGATCGACATCTCGCCGAGGTCGACTGGCGGGGCGCGTGGTCCGTCGTGCCGACGCTGCGACGTCAAGGTGCGCTGCGCGTGCCGGCTCCACACACGAGCGAGCTGGTGCGGCTCGTAGGCGAGCTGCCTGGTGATCCAACGCTCGACGCGCCGGGACTCGTGCGCTCGGTCGGAGGGACACCGAAACCTCACCTTCATCTCGCGGCTCCAGCGCTCGATCTCTCTCCCGGCACAGCGATCGCTGCGCGGATCGAGTTCGCGTACGACACGCAGCGCGTTCCTTGCTCGAGCTCCGAACGACTGCGCCCCGACGGCGACGCTCTCGTGCGCATCGCGCGCGACGAGACTCTCGAGCAAACCGCGCTCGACGCCTTCAAGGCCAGTGGCGGTGTCCTCGATCGTCCGCGGCGGGGCGGCCGCGACGGGAGCGTGTCCGTGCGCGTCCTCCCGGCGCTCGTCGAGTCTCTGTGCGCTTCGGGTTGGGAGATCGAAGCCGACGGCCGACCCGTACGCAACGGCGGCTCCCTACGACTGCGCGTGCGCTCGGGCATCGATTGGTTCGACCTCGAAGGCGACGTGGCCTTCGGCGATGCCGTGACCGACTTGCCCGAGCTCCTGCGCGCCGCACGCGCCGGCCAGCGTTTCGTCCGCTTGTCGGACGGCAGCCACGGCGTGCTGCCCGAGACGTGGCTCACGGGATGGGAGTTAGCGCTCGCAGCCGGCGACGAGCACGCGGATGGGCTGCGGTTCCCGAAGACGCGCGTGTGGCTCCTCGACGCCATGCTCGCGGATCAGGACGTCGATGTCGATCAGGCTTTCGCGCAAGCGCGCTCGCGGTGGAAGCGATTCGAGCGCATCGAAGCGTTGCGCGAGCCCGCAGACTTTCGCGGCGAGCTGCGGACGTACCAACGCGAGGGCCTCGGCTGGCTCGCGTTCCTGCGTGATCTCGGGTTCGGCGGCTGCTTGGCGGACGACATGGGCCTTGGAAAGACCGTGCAAGTGCTTGCGCTCCTCCTCGAGCGGGCGTCGAAGCGAAACGGCCCCACGCTCGTCGTCGCGCCAAAATCGGTCGTGTTCAACTGGGTAAACGAAGCGCGCCGCTTCGCGCCCAGCCTGCGCGTCCTCGAGCACACGGGTCTGCAGCGTGCGCGCGACGCGAAGGCGCTCGAGCGTCACGACGTGGTGGTCACGACGTACGGAACGTTGCGGCGCGACGTCGAGCTCCTATCGGAGATCCGCTTCGACTACTGCATCCTCGACGAGTCGCAGGCGATCAAGAACGCCGCCAGCCAATCCGCGAAAGCGGCGCGGCTCGTGCGCGCCGAGCACCGTCTCGCGCTCTCCGGCACGCCGGTCGAGAACCACCTGGGCGAGCTCGCGTCGCTGTTCGTGTTCTTGAATCCCGGTCTCCTCGGCGGCGCACGCGCGCTGCGGGACATGCTCGCGTCACGCACCGATCTCGACAGCGCGCGACGCTTGGCGAGCGCGCTGCGGCCCTTCTTCCTGCGGCGGACCAAGGAAGGCGTGCTCACCGAGCTGCCCGAGAAGAGCGAGCAAGTCGTCGCGTGCGAGCTCGAGGGCTCGGAGCGACGCGAGTACGACAAGCTGCGCGAGCACTACCGCGGCGCATTGCTCGCACGCGCCGACGCGGAGGGCGTCGAGCGGATCGGGATGCATGTGCTGGAAGCCTTGCTACGCCTGCGCCAAGCGGCCTGCCATCCGGGTCTGATCGACCCCCAGCGCGTGGACGAACGCTCGGCGAAGCTCGACGCGCTCCTGTCGATGCTCGACGAGGTGCAGGGCAGCGGCCACAAGGCGCTCGTGTTCTCGCAGTTCACGAGCTTCCTCGCGATCGTGCGCCGACGACTCGACGCCGCCGGGCGCGCCTACGAATACCTCGACGGTCGCACGCGCAAGCGCGAGGACAAGGTGCGGCGCTTCCAAGAAGACGCAGGTTGTCCGCTGTTCTTGATCAGCCTCAAAGCCGGCGGCTTCGGCCTCAATCTCACGGCCGCGGACTACATCTTCGTGCTCGATCCCTGGTGGAATCCCGCCGTCGAGCGCCAGGCGATCGACCGCGCTCACCGGATCGGGCAGACGCGGCCGGTTCACGCGTACCGTATGGTCGCGCGCGACACGATCGAGGAGAAGGTGCTCGAGCTGCAACAGCGCAAGCGCGCGCTCACCGAAGCCCTGTTCGACGAGAATCGAACGAGCCTGCGCGACATCACGCGCGAGGACCTGGATTGGTTGTTGACGTGAATGGGGGCGATGCGCGTGAGCCAGTGCGGATTCTTGGCGCGCATGGCGTGCTCGACGTAGATTGACGACCCTTCGAAAGCCCACGGAGCCGAGACCATGCGCACGTTCAATGTGATCGTCGAGCGGGACCCTGACACCGGCACCTTCGTCGGCTCCGTACCGGGCTGGCCCGGGGCCCATAGTCAGGGAGCGACCCTCGACGAGCTCGAGAAGAACCTGGTGGAAGTCATCGAGATGCTCCTCGAGGACGGAGAGCCAAAACTCGAGTCCGAGTTCGTCGGACTGCAGACCATCCGGGTTGCATAGAGGTGGGGTCGCTGCCTGTCCTGAAACCTCGCGAGGTGGCGGCTCTTCTGGCGCGTCTCGGTTTTCAGGAGGTTCGGCAGCGTGGATCGCATCGGCAGTACTGACACGCTGACGGGCGAGGCACGACCGTTCCGTTCCACTCGGGTCGGGACATCTCTCCGACGCTCCTCCGCAAGATTGCTCGGGACATCGGGCTGACTGTCGAGGAGTTGCTGCAGCGGGGTTGAACGCGGTACGCAGCCGTCGAACGTGCGCGTTCCTGTTGGCCCTAGCAGAAGCCGGCTCGCGCGCACCGAACGTGCGCCGCACCCGCGCCAACTCGCGCACCGTTGTGAACCCGTTCAGCGTGCGCGCACGCGCTCGAAGCGCGTCGTCGCTCGCAATCCGATAAGCTCTTCAGCCAGCGCTCGATCGTCCTTGTACGCGGGTAGCTGAAAGCGTCCGGTCCTGCGTTCGAGGTGCTCGACGCATCCGTCGATCGGGCGTCCTTGCGGCACGCCGATCACGAGGAGGTGCGTCCCGATCGCGAGACCGTCTTCGGCGCCGGCGTCGATCGAATACACCGCGTCGTACGCTTGCATGCCAACCGCGCCGTCGAGTTCCGGTCGCCGTCGAAATTCGAGAAGCGAAACGAGTCGGCAGTAGATGGGATCGTCGGGGACCAGGTGCCGAAACTCGATGGGAACTCGCGGCTTGCCCGGCGGGCACTCAGGCTGGGCAATTGTTGAACTGACCAGCTCACTCGCGTGGCGGGAGAGGTCGGACAGCGTGCCCGTGTAGCGAAACGGGAAGTGGGGCAAGTCGTAGTCGTTCGCGACCTGCGCGCAGAAGCTCTCCATGCAGCGCTCCGGAACGGCGAACTGCAGATCTCCCCAGGGCACGAAGTACAACGCGTCTTCGAGACCAAACCAACGTCGTGAAGCATCGTCTGATTCTTGAAGCTCGATCTGGACCTTCACCAGCGAACCTTCGCCGGCGAGGACTCTTCCGAAGCCGACATAGCGTCGGCCGTATCCGCACCGAGAGGCACCATTGTGCAGCGTGAAGCCGGCCTCGGGTGCGATCGCGATCGCGGTCGCCCACGAGCCCTTCATGCGATACACACCGGCCCACGCGTGCTCGCCCAATCGTTCGATCTCTTCGAGAATCTCGGCGTTGCGCGCCGTAGCTTCCGCTTCCATGCGCATCTCGCGCATTCGCTCCTGCGCGGTGAACAGCACCGCGCTCACCGGGATCGGCGCGAGCACGACGGCCACCGTTCCCACCATGACGATCCCTGTCGAGAGGGACGCGAAGTGCGCGAGCACGGGCTTCATGCCATCTCCGACCTATCAAGGGCGGCCGGGCCGGTAACGATTCACTTGGTCATCGGTGCATGTGGAGCGCGGACGACAGGTCCTTCTTCGTGAATCACAAGCGCGTGCGTCACCCGACCAACGGTCCTTCCTGTGATCGCCAGACCGTCCACGGACATCGCGGGGAATCACCAGTCGATGGTCGCGAAGGACGGAATGGCGTCTAATACTCAGGTGCGGTGGAGGGTCGCGGGCCGCGGCGTACGCCGCGGGCTGACTTGAAGAAGAGGCAGCAATGAATCGCTCACTCATCTGGCTTGCAGTTGCATGTTTGGCGGGCGGGATCGGCGGCTACTTCGTGGGCAGCGTCGTCAGCATCGCCGCTTCCGGCCTCTGTCCCGGGTTGGATCCCGGCATCCAGTGGGCAGGAGCCGCACTCGGTGTCGGAGTTGCGGCGTTCGGAGTCCTGGGCCAGAGGCCCGACCCGCGCGCGTGCAATCGCCAGGATCCGCCGATGCCGCCCATCGACTGACGATTCACACACAGGAGCAGAGACGATGTTCGCACGACTCATGGGGCTGAAGACGATCTCGCCCGACGCGCTGCATCAGCGGATGCAGAAGGAGTCGCTCTCCGTCATCGACGTCAACGCGCGCGGTAGCTGGACGGCTGCGCACGTTCCTGGCGCCAAGCATCTGGATCCGGCCGCCTTCGACGACAGCAACCTCCCGCCCGACAAGGCTGCCGTTCTCGTGTTCTATTGCTCGAACCCGATGTGCATGAAAGCTCCCAACGCGGCGCGCCGCGCCAAGAAGCTCGGCTACACCAATGCGCATGTCATGTCGGCGGGAATCAACGGCTGGCTCGCGGCGAAGCTGCCCACGGAGTCGGGGGAGTGAGCGGGCACCTGACCGGTCCTTGCAGCGGACGCCCAGGGCGCGCGGCTGAGTGTGCGCGCTAGGCGGAAAAGAGGAAGTCATGTCTCGTCATCTACGCAGTGTGCTCGCCGCGGCGACGTGCGCTCGTCGCATCGGCGTACGGCACGCCGGGAAGGGACGTGCACTTTCGAGAGGCCGAGCCGCTGTCCGCGAAGAGCGGTCGCGTCGTGACGCTCATCGACGACCTCGCGAGCGGTCGCGAGGCCGTGGACGATTGCTGCTGACACGTGCGTGGTTTCGGGTGAAGATGAGTCCATGCAGTACATGATGCTCGACACGAAGGACCGGCAGGCGTTGCTTCGCGACTTGAGCGCGATGCCGAGTTTTCTGCAGTCATCGTTCGAGTCGCTGACGGAGCTCGAAGCCGTGCGACCGGGACCGGACGACGCGTTCTCGCCCGTCGAACATTGCTGGCACTTGGCGGATCTCGAGCGCGAAGGATACGCCGTTCGCATCCGTCGGCTGCGTGCCGAGCACGAACCTGCGCTGCCCGACTTCGACGGCACGCAGATCGCGCAGGAACGGAACTACCGCGCGCTCTCGCTCGCGAAAGGCATCGCGGCGTTTCTGGACGCGCGGCGTGCAAACGTTTCGGCGCTCGAAACCCTGACGCCCGCGGAGTGGTCGCGCCGCGGGACGCAAGAGGGCGTCGGGCCGGTTTCGCTGTGCGACATTCCCGCGATGATGGCGGAGCACGACGCCACGCACCGACAGGAGATCGAGGCGTGGGCGGCCAGCCGGCGCAATCGGTGATCGTTGCCGGAAGCTTGCGCCGTTATATTGAGGCGATGAGAACCGTCGCCGTCGTCCTTGTCGCGTTGCTCTCCGCGTGTCGCAGCACGTCGTCCACGCCGGGCGGTGTACGCATCGGCGGTGAGATCCACACGCAGCAGAGCGTGCGCTTCTCAGTCGTCGAGGCGCAGCCGGACCAGTTCGTCGATCAGACGCTGCTCGTCGAAGGCACCGTGCAGGCCGTCTGCCAGAAGCGCGGTTGCTGGATGCAGATCGCCGATGGTGGCGGCGGCACGGCGATGGCGCGCTGGGCGAAAGGCTGCGGCTCATTCGCGTTCCCGATGGACTCCGTCGGCAAGCGCGTGCTCGTGCAGGGCTCGTTCTACCGGAAGACGTTCTCGCAAGACGCCGTGGAGCACATGCAGAGCGAAGCCGGGCGCGACCTCGAGATCGCGCGCGACGGCTACGAGCTCAGCACGACCGCCGTGGTCGTCCTCGACGAGCGCGATTGAACTGTGGCGTAGGTCCGCGATGATCGCGAAGCTCTCGTCCCTGTGTGTCGTGTCGCTCGCCGCGCTCTCGGTCTGGGCGCAGCACGAGTCGAAGAGCGTGACGCCCGTCGGACCGGCGACGCCCGTCGGGCCAGCGACGCCAACGGTTCTGCACGACGAAGGCTACGTCGGGCCGGAGGCGTGCCGCTCGTGTCACGCCGACAACTTCGAGTCGTGGCACGCGTCGTACCACCGGCGCATGACGCAGGTCGCGACGCCGGACGCGGTCCTCGCGCCGCACGACAGCCGCACGCCGCCTCTCAAGGGAGTCGCCTGGCAACTCGCGCGCGAGGGCGAATCGATCTACGCGACTCCCGTTTCACCGGCCGGCGAGCCGCTCGCGGCGAAGGAGCGCATCGCGATCACGACCGGCTCGCATCACTACCAGATCTACTGGCTCGAGGCGCCGACCGAGCCCGAGCTCGCGCAACTGCCGCTCGTGTGGCACTTGCAAGAAAAGCGCTGGATCCCGCGGCAGTCCGTCTTCCTCGCGCCGCCGCCGCCCTCCATCTATATGGAGGGTGGCCGCTGGCCGCGCGGGTGCATCCAATGCCACACGACGAACGGCGTCTCGAAGCACGAGAGCGATGGTCGAACGCACGTCGCGGAGTTCGGGATCTCGTGCGAAGCCTGTCACGGTCCGGGCGGCGAGCACGTCGCGTTCGAGCGCGAGCTCGAGCATGCCGGCGATTCGGCGACTGCGAAGGATCGGCACATCTTCGATCCGAGCGCGCTCCCACACGATCGCTCGTCGCAGGTGTGCGGCCAATGTCACGGCATTCACCTGTTCGACGCCGAGAACACGTTGAAATGGTTGCGCGAGGGCTTCGCGTACCGGCCGGGCGACGACTTGTCCGCGTCGCGCGAACTCGTGCGCGGCACGCTCGAGAGGAACAGCACGGCGATGCGCGCGATTCTCGATGCTCGCCCGGGGATGCTCGAGTCGAGCTTCTGGTCCGACGGCGTCGTGCGTGTATCGGGACGCGAGTACAACGGACTCGTCGAGAGCCCGTGCTATCAGCGCGGGGAGATGAGCTGTCTCTCGTGTCACGAGATGCATCCGTCGTCGAAGGACCCGCAGGACCTCGAACGATGGGCCAACGATCAGCTGAAGCCTGGGATGGACGGCCCGCGCGCGTGTCTCCAATGCCACGCCGAGTACGGCGAGGACGAGAAGCTGCGCGCGCACACGCGACACTCGGCCGGCTCGACGGGCAGCGACTGCCTCAACTGCCACATGCCGTACACGACGTACGGACTGACGAAGGCGATCCGCAGCCACACCGTCACGAGCCCGAACGTCGCGACGACCGTGGCCACGGGACGGCCGAACGCGTGCAACCAATGCCATCTCGATCGCACACTCGCGTGGACCGCCGATCGGCTGCACGAGTGGTTCGAACAGCCGCGGCCCAAGCTCGACGGCGATCAGGAGAACGTCGCGGCGTCGGTCGTGGGAGCGCTCACCGGCGACGCCGGACTGCGCGCGCTCAGCGCGTGGAACTTGGGCTGGCCGCCGGCGCGCGCTGTCTCGGGCACGGAGTGGATGCCGTACGTCGTTACGACCTTGCTCCAAGACCCGTACGACGCGGTGCGCTTCATCGCGATGCGCACGGCGCGCCTCGATCCGCGCTACGCGAACTTCCGACCCGAGTTCACGGACGACTTGCAGGTGCAGCGCGACGTCATCCGTTCGGGGATGCTCGCGGACTGGATGCGCGACGGGCTTCGGGCGCCGGCGGATCGTCGCGAGGCCGTGCTCGTTCGGCCGGACGGTTCGCTCGACGAAGCTCGCTTCCGCGCGCTCTTCTCGCGCGTCGATGGACGAGCGATGTCGCTTGCCGAATGACGCGCCGCGTGCGTCATGACTCGATCACGCGCCGCAGATGACCGTCGGCGCGCGCGAGGCGTGCACGCGCTTCACCCGCGTCGATCGCGAGGCGCTCCATCACGACGGCGGTCTTCACGTGACCGTCGGCCTCGTTCAGCCGTGCTTCCGCCGCGTCGCGCGCGAGCCCCGTCAACCGCGCGACCAGCGAGATCGCGCGCTGCCACAGCTTCGCGTTGCCGCGCGCGTTCACGTCGACCATCCACGGTC
>JANOFY010000086.1:0-24719 GCA_031413895.1 Planctomycetota bacterium
GACGCGTCGCAGGGCGTCGAAGCGCAGACCGTCGCGAACGCGTACCTCGCCGTCGAAGGCAACTTGACGGTGCTGCCGGCGATCAACAAGGTCGACTTGCCCCATGCGCGACCGGAAGTGGTCTGCGAGGAGATCGAGAACTCGATCGGCATCGATGCGTCCGACGCGCTGCGCGTGTCCGCGAAAAGTGGCCTGGGCGTGAACGAGCTCCTCGACCGCATCGTCGAACGTATTCCGGCGCCGACCGGACGGCCGACGGATCCGCTGCGCTGTCTGATCTTCGACGCGGTCTACAACGAGTACCGCGGCATCGTCGTGTACTTGCGCGTCGTCGACGGGACGATCCGCGAGCGCGAGACGATCCACATGCTGGGCACCGACAAGATCTACGAGGCCGTCGAGCTCGGCCGCTTCACGCCGACGATGAAGCGCGCGGGCGAGCTCGGTCCCGGCGACGTCGGCTACTTCATCTCGAACATCAAGCAGCTCGGCGACGTGCGCATCGGTGACACGATGACGCACTACAAAGGCCCGAAGGTCGAGATGCTGCCCGGCTACCGTCCGCCGATGCACATGGTGTACGCGGACTTCTTCCCGACGAACTCGGGCGATTTCGAGAGCCTGCGTGAAGGACTGGCCACGCTTTCGCTCTCCGACTCGTCGTTCTCGTACGAGCCCGTGACGTCCGAAGCGCTGGGCTTCGGTTTCCGCTGCGGTTTCCTCGGGCTCCTGCACATGGAGATCGTGCAGGAGCGGCTCGAGCGCGAGCACGACATGGACATGATCCAGACCGCGCCGACGGTCACGTACAAGATCCGGCGCGAGAACGGCGAGGAGGAGGAGATCCACTCGCCGGCGCAACTCCCGTCGGCCGACGCGTACACCGAGATCCTCGAGCCGAACGCGCGCGTCAACGTCATGGTGCCCACCGAGTACATCGGAAACGTGATGCAGATCGCGTCCGATCACCGCGGCGAGTACGTGCGCCAAGAGCACCTGTCGCCGACGCGCGTGCAGCTCGTGTACGACATCCCGCTGGCCGAGCTGATCTACGACTTCTTCGACAAGCTGAAGTCGGCGACGCGCGGCTACGGCACGCTCAACTACGAGATCAGCGGTTACAAGGTGGCCGACCTCGTCAAGCTGCGGATCCTCGTCAACGGCAACGAAGTCGACGCGCTCTCGTCGATCGTGCACAAAGATCAAGCCGATTACCGCGGCCGCAGCGCGATCAAGAAGATGCGCAAGGAGATCTCGCGCCACCTGTTCGAGATCGCGCTGCAAGCCGCGATCGGCGGGCGCATCATCGCGCGCGAGACGATCTCCGCGCTGCGCAAGGACGTGACCGCCAAGTGCTACGGCGGCGACGTCACGCGCAAGCGCAAGTTGCTCGAGAAACAGAAAGCCGGCAAGCGCCGCATGCGGCAGATCGGCAACGTCGAGATCCCGCAGAAGGCGTTTCTGGCGGTGCTCGGCGGAGACGAGGACACGTGAGCTCCGACGCGAAGAAGGCCGGACCGCACCGGCCTTGGCGCGAGTATCTCGAGGCGATCACGATGGCCATCATCATGGCCGTGATGCTCAAGTACTTCGTTCTCGAGGCGTACCAGATTCCCTCGGGCTCGATGCAGCCGACGCTGATGGGCAACGACGAAACGGGCATCAAGGACCGCATCCTCGTCGACAAGCTCTCGTTCCATTTCCGCGATCCCGAGCGCTTCGAGGTCGTCGTCTTCAAGTATCCGCTCGACCGCTCGAAGAACTTCATCAAGCGCGTGTGCGGCATGCCGGGCGAGCAGATGAAGATCTCGTACGGCGACTTGTGGACGCGCACAGACGCGAGCGACGAGTGGCAGGTCCTGCGTCGCCCGCGGCCCGTTCAACAAGAAGTGTGGAAGCGGCTCGATCTGGACGACGCGCGCTACGAGCGTTGGAAGCCCGACGGCGGCGCGCGCACGTGGACGGTCGACGGCCGGGCCACCGTCCTAGCGCGCGGCGATGGATCGGTGCGCCTGCCGAGCGACGGCGGTTCGGTGCTCGACAACTACCGCGATGGATATCCCGGGACGATGGCGCTCGCGCTCTCTCGCGCGCGCGGCTACTCGGGCAGTCATCCCGTCGGGGACTTGCGGCTCGAGTGCGACGTGCGCGCGCTGCCGGGTTGCGCCAAGGTCGTGATCGAGCTCCAGGAAGGCAATCGGCGCTACCGCTTCGAGCTGCCCGGTCCGGCGACATCCCCGGGTGGACCGGCGCCGCGCATTCGTGCGAGCGAGGTCGGCGGCGGATCGAAGCCGCTCGCGCTCGAGGTCGACGCTGCATCGCCGTGGCAGCTCACTCCCGACGAGACCATCTCGATCGCGGTGCAGAACATGGACGACCGGCTGACGCTCGAGATCGACGGCGACATCGCCCTCGAGCTCGACATCCCGGCCGCCACCGACCAAACGTCGTCGTTCGTGCTGCGCTGCGAAGGCGAAGGCGCGGACTTCACCGACGTCGAGCTCTTCCGCGACATCCACTATCTCGACGACAACGTGCGCACGAGCGAGTTCGACATCCCGCCCGGTCACTACGTGATGCTGGGCGACAACACGCAGGACTCGAGCGACTCGCGCGACTGGTCCTTTGTCCGCTACCGCTGGCCCGGCGAGGGATCGGAAGGCGCGATCGTGCGCGGCAACCTGCGCGGCAACAACGAGAACCCGACCGAGGTCTCGGGCGGGCCGGAGGGAACGCGCGTCTTCCTGCGGGACGAGTGGGGCGAGCTGCACACGTTCTCCGCACGCGGCGCCTCGAAGGAGCAGGCCGAGCCCGCGCCCCTGGTTTCGCGGGCGCTGATCACCGGGCGAGCCGTCGCCGTCTTCTGGCCCTTCGTACCGAGCCTGAACGTTTGGCGGGTGCAGTGGATCCGCTGAACCCTTGACGGATCGCCCGTCGAGCGCTCGACGAGTTTTCCACAGACGGGGGAAAGTGATCGCCGGAGCGGCGCTGATCGCGAATTGCGCACTCCCGAAAGCGCGTGCTTTCGATTTCGTCTATGAAGCGCCCGCAAAGCGGCTGCTTCGGCGCTCTAACTCGTTGCGCACCGCGTGATTGAGTCGGCCCATTTCTGCGTACCCAACTCCCCCATGGGCACGATCAGAACCCGTTGACGAAATGCGGCGTCGGTTGATCTCACGCCCAGAGGTCGCCGCCAGGCTTTCCCAACATGTTCTCCACACCATTCACCGCGCATCAGGGAGTACCCGAACGGCACGGGCGATCGCTCTTCCGCGCGCCTCGCGCGGACGTCGGGTCGCGAGTGGACCGGTTGTGGAAACGGCTGAGCCCGAAGTCGCGCGGAGCAGCGCCCGGGAGCCCCCACTGCCGTGCCCATTGCCGCGAGCAGGAGTCGAAGTTCCGCGACCGGGCCCGCTAGCCCGCATTTCTCACCCGCTTCTACTCGCTCGCAGCCAATTCGTGTCCGGCAAGGAGTTGGCCTCGAGACGACCGGAGGTGACCTGCTAGGTCACCGAGGATCGGATCGAACCCAACGACGCCGCAGGGCGCGAGTTGGCTGCGAGGGAGTAGAAGCGGGTGAGAAATGCGGGCTAGAGTTCCCCCATGCGCAAGCCCCCCGACGTCCACCCCGGCGACGTCCTGCTCGACGTGAGCGGGCTCGTGAAGACGTTCAAGCGCCGTCGCGTGGTGGATGGCGTTCACTTCCGCGTCGCCGCGGGTGAGATCGTCGGCCTGCTCGGTCCCAACGGCGCCGGCAAGACGACGAGCTTTCGCATGACGGTCGGGCTCGTCAAACCCGACGCGGGGAAGGTCGTGCTGGGCGGCAAGGAGTGCTCGCGCTTCCCGATGTACAAGCGCGCGCGCCTTGGGATGGGCTACCTGCCGCAGGAGCCGAGCATCTTTCGGCGCATGACGGTGCGCGACAACATCGTCGCGGTGCTCGAGACGATGCCGCTATCGCGGCGCGAGCGCGCGGTCGAAGCCGATCGACTGCTCGCGGAGCTCGAGCTGTCGCACCTCACCGACGACCTGGCCGAGACCCTGTCGGGCGGCGAGCGCCGTCGACTCGAGCTGACGCGCGCGCTCGCGACGCGCCCCTCGATGCTGCTCCTCGACGAACCATTCGCCGGCGTCGATCCGATCAACGTGCAAGAGATCCAAGGGCTGATCCGCCGCATGCGCGACAAGAACATCGGCATCTTGATCACGGATCACAACGTGCGCGAGACGCTCCAGTCGACCGATCGCGCGTACATCATTCACGAAGGCCGGATCCTGCGCGAAGGCACGGCGAACGAGCTGATCAACGACCAGCGCGTGAAAGAGGTCTACCTCGGGCACAGCTTCGACGCGCCGGTCGCGGGCGTGAGCGCGGCGGAAGAGCGCGAGTTCTTCGAGAGCTGATGGGGCGCGCTGCGGCTCGCGCTCGTCAGGGCTTCGCGAACACGTACACGAGTCACGCCGTGGGATGGAGCTACGACGCAAGACGCGCGCGCGCCATCTGCTAGGCTGCGCAGCGCCATGATGCGAGAAGTCAAAGACCAGCCGACGCGCGCTGTCGTGACGGCCGTGCAACTGCCGAGCGTGAACGATGTCGAGTTCGAGGCGTCGCTGGCCGAGTTGCGCCAGCTCGCGAAGACGCTGGGATTCGAAGTCGTCGGCACGTTCACGCAGAAGCGCACCCACCTCGACTCGGCGGCGTATTTCGGATCCGGGAAGCGGCAGGAGCTGCGACGGTTCGTGCGCAACGAGCCCGAGCTGGTCGATGCGCTCGAGGCTTCGACCGCGAACGAGATCGACGGCGCTGCGCAGGACGACGAGTCGGCGAAGCCCGAGAATGAAGCGGCGAGCGCTCCCGCGGATGCGGCCACGCGCCGCGCCGACATCGTCCTCGTCGACCACGAGATCTCCCCCTCGCAGGCGCGCAACCTCGAGAAGGACGTGGGCTGCGAGGTGATGGACCGCACCATGGTCATCCTCGAGATCTTCCACCGTCATGCACGCTCGCGCGTCGCGCGCGCACAAGTGGAGATCGTGCGCCTGCGTTACATGGCGCCGCGTCTGCGCGAAGCGGCGAAGATCGCTGGACCGCAAGGCCGGCAGCGGAGCGGCATCGGCGGCCGCGGCACCGGCGAGTCGCGGGACGAGCTCGACCGGCGCAAGATCCGCGACCGCATCGCGGAGCTGCAAGAAGAGCTCGCCGCGATGGACACCGAACGCCAAGTGCAGCGCACGCGGCGGCAAGATCAACGGGGACTCGCGCACGTGGCGCTCGTCGGCTACACGAACGCGGGCAAGTCCACCTTGATGCGCGCGCTCACGGGCAGCGACGTGCTGGTCGCGGACAAGCTCTTCGCGACGCTCGACACGACCGTGCGCACACTTCAGCCGGAAGGCGTGCCGCGCGTGCTCGTCAGCGACACCGTCGGCTTCATCAAGAACCTTCCGCACGGCCTCGTCGCGTCGTTCAAGTCGACGCTCGATGAAGCGCTCGAGGCCTCGCTGCTCGCCCACGTCATCGACGCGAGCGATCCCGACTTCGAGCGGCAGCGCGCGGTGACCGAGGAAGTGCTCGCGGAGATCGGTGCAGAGGCCGTGCCGCGCCTCCTCGTCTTCAACAAGATCGACCGCGCCGGCGATGACGCGGCGCAGCGCGGACGCGAGGCGTGGCTGCGTGCGCAGTACCCAGAGTCCATCGTGATGAGCGCGCTCCGCCCGGACGACGTCGCGAAACTACGCGACGCGATCCGCGCGTTCTTTCGTCGAAGTCTCGTCGAGGTCGAGCTCTTCCTGCCTTGGTCGGCGCAACAGATGCGCGGGGAGATCTTCGCGAGTTGCGAGGTGATCGAGGAGCGCGCCGACAGTGACGGGGCCTTCTTCCGCGTCCGCGGCGAGCGTGACGCGATGGAGCGTCTACGCGAGCAGGTCGGTGAACGAGCGCGCTAGCCGAAGAAGTCCGCGACGTACGTCAACACGAGGATCAGCACGATCACGGCGAACACGAGCCAGGCCCATGCGCCGATCTTTCGACTCGTGACGGGCTGAGCGGCGACCGACTCACCGATCGCCGACAGCGCGATCTCGTCCGTCAGCGCTTCGCGATCCCACGTCTCGCGCAGGAGCGACAACGCGCGATCACGCTGCCCTTTCGGAACGAGCAGGTTCGGCCGCGCGTCCGGCGATCGCAGGCCGTACGCAAGATGGATCGTGTCGGACGCGTTCTCGGCGAGCATCGAGGGAATCCCAGCTTGCTCGAGCACGCCCTGCGCGAGCTTCGCCGTCGTGGAATCCGGAGCTTCGAGCAAGAGATCGAACTCGCTGTTCTTGGAACCCATGTTTGCGCCTCCTGGAGTCGAGGCTACTCCGCGGCGCATGAGGCCGCTACGGACGCAGACGGCTTGTCCGCGCGAGCGGCCTCCGCTACCCTTTCCGCCCCAAAACCCCGTCCCGAAACCCACACGAACACTCCATGAAGATCGTCGCTTGCATCAAACGCGTCCCCACCACCGAGGCGCAGGCCAAGGTCGGTGCCGACGGCAAGAGCCTCGATGCAGCCGGCTTCCAATACATGACCTCGTTCTACGACGAGATCGCGGTCGAGGAAGCCATCAAGGCGAAGGAGAAGCTCGGCGGCGACGTGACCGTGCTCACGATCGGGCCGTCGGACGCATCGAAGGAAGTGCGCGAGTTCATGGCGCGCGGTGCGGACGCCGGCGTGATCTTGAAGGACGCGAACTGGTCCGCGCGCGATGCACGCGCGACGGCCAAGGTGCTCGCCGCGAAGATCCAGAAGCTCGCGCCCGACGTCGTGTTCGCCGGTCGCGTCGCGACCGATCGCGACAACGCGGCGGTCGGACCGATGCTCGCGACGTACCTCGGTTGGGCGTGCGTCACCGAGGTGATCGCGCTCGACCTGCAAGCTTCGAGCGGAACCGCCAAGCGCGAGACCGAGCACGGCATCGAAACGATCACGTTCTCGTTGCCCGCGGTCGTGACGTGCAACAAGGGCTTGAACGAGCCGCGCCGCGCGAATCTCAAAGGCATCATGGCCGTCAAGGCCAAGCCGATCGCCGAGGAAACGTTCGAAGACGTGCCGAGTCAGATGGTCGTCGAAAAAGTCGAGCTCCCGCCGGCGCGCAAGGCAGGTCGCATCGTGGGCGAAGGCGCGGCGGCTGTGCCCGCACTGATCCAAGCGCTCAAGACCGAAGCGCAGGTTCTCTGAGACTCACCTGAGGAAAGTGCGATGCCCACGATCGTTGTCTACGTCGAACAGGAACATGGCCGGCCGGGTCGTGCGAGCCTCGAGTGCTTGAGCGCGGCGCGCTCGCTCGGACAGCCCGTCATCGCCGTGCTCGGCGGCGACGGCGCGAAGACGGCCGCCGCTGAACTCGGCCGCTTCGGCGCGAACAAGGTCGTGTGCTTGACCGGCGCGAAGGAGTACAGCGCCGACGCGCTCGCGCGCCAAGTCGCCGGCATCGTGTGCGACCAACGAGCCAACGCGTTCCTCGCGTCAGCGACCAGCACCGGCAAGGACATCGCGCCGCGCGTTGCGGCGCATCTCGACTCGACGCTCTTCAGCGACTGCACGGGTCTCACCGCTCAAGGCGAGTCGATCCACGCCGTGCGTCCGTGGCTCGCGGGCAAGGCCGTGGCGACGCTGTCCTCGCAATCGCCGGTGTTCTGCGCCACGACGCGCGCGAATGCGTTCACCGCGAAGGAGATCGGCGGCAACGCCGAGGTGCTCGAGGTCGCTGCGGCGACGGACGGCAAGGCGCGCGTCACTTCGGTGGCGGCGAAAGCCGGCGGCAAGCTCGACGTGAAGGAAGCCGCGGTCGTCGTGTCCGGCGGTCGCGGTCTCAAAGGCCCCGAGCATTTCCATCTGCTCGAAGAGCTCGCCGCCGCGTTCGGCAACGCCGCGACCGGTGCGAGCCGCGCCGTCGTCGACGCCGGCTGGCGGCCGCACGCGGAGCAACTCGGGCAAACCGGCAAGACCGTCGCGCCGACGCTCTACATCGCGGTCGGCATCAGCGGCGCGATCCAACACCTGGCCGGCATGCGCACGTCGAAGGTGATCGTCGCGATCAACAAGGATGCGGAAGCACCGATCTTCAAGGTCGCGGACTACGGCATCGTCGGCGACGCGTTCGAGGTCTTGCCCGCGCTCACGCAGGCGATCAAGGCCGCCAAGGCGCACAAGTAGCGCGCTCCGGACGGGCCGACGCGCTCGCTAACGCGCGGCTTGCTCGCCTATCCGGCCCGCGCTAGTTTGCATAGGGTCAGCGTCTTCCGTCGGATTACGGGAGTCGCCGCGACATGGCCCTGTCCCCCAAGCTCAGTGAACGCGAAGTGCGTGAGCGAGCCGCGGCGCTACCGCTATGGAGCGTGCGCGACGGCAAGCTGCACCGCGAATGGAAGTTCAAGGACTTCGTGCACGCGTTCGGTTTCATGACCTCGGTCGCGATCTTGGCCGAGAAAAGAAACCACCACCCCGACTGGTCGAACGGATACGACCGCGTGACGATCGATCTTGTCAGCCACGACGTCGACGGGCTTTCACAACGAGATTTCGATCTCGCCGCCGCGATCGATGCGCTGGCTAAGTGACGCGCCGACCGCGAGGAGCCAACCATGACACTCGATCCCCCGCTCGATCCCTTCGAAGCGCGCGTGCTGGGCGTGCTGATCGAGAAGCAACTGACGACGCCGGATCTCTATCCGCTCACGTTGCACGCCGTCACGATCGGTGCGAATCAGAAATCGAATCGTGATCCGTTCATGGAGCTGCTCGAGGGCGATGCCTACGCCGCTCTACAGAAGCTGATTCGGCGCGGTCTCGCCGGTTCGGTTCACCCGGTCGGCGCGCGCGTGGAGAAGTTCCGGCACAACGCCGAGGCGCTGCTGAAGGTCGGCACGCCGCAGGTCGCCGTCCTGGCGGAACTCCTGATGCGCGGTCCGCAGCAGCCCGGTGAGCTGCGCGGTCGGGCGAGTCGCATGACGCCGATCGATTCGTTGCCGGCCTTGACCGACGTGCTCCAGCCGCTGATCGAGCAAGGGCACGTCATTCGCGTCGAGCCGAGCGCCGGCTCGCGAACGGAACGATTCGCTCAGACGATCTCGCCCGCGTCGCATCCGATCGACGCGCGGCCGCAACCCGTGCGACCGTCCGCGATGAATCTGCCGCCGATCGTGGCGCCGCAGGTGTTCGAGCGTGCTGCCGCGAATCCGTCGCCGCCCGGATCGAGCACGCATGGTTCCCAGGCCGCTCGAGGCGCGCAGTCCGCGGAATCGTCGGGTACGAAGGGTGCGCCGATCGAGCAACGCGTCGTCGAGCTCGAAGCCGCCGTCACGAAGTTGCGGCGACAGCTCGACAACTTGGCGTGGAAGCTCGGCGAGCAGCTCAAGGGTTGAGCGCGCGCCGAGCCTCCGTGAATCCTGCACCGCGCATCGAGCGCGTGCCGTTTCGATCTCTACAGACTCGCGACTAGCGGGTGTAGTGGATCTCCATGCTCAGGAATTCGTCGCCGTTCGGGTCGGGAGTGAACGACTGCATGACCCAGTGGTCATTGTCGACGAACCTCTCGATCGAACGTCCCTTGGTGTACTCGCCCGCCATGACGTCCGGGATCGACGTCGTGTAGGTCCAGGTCTTCTTCGCGGCATCGTACGCACCCTCACCGGTCATCACGCCGGTGCTCATCGTGTCGATCCAGGTCGACACGTACTTCTTCTTCAGGTTGTCGTACCCGACGAGTCCCTTGCCGTGGAACGGTTGTCCCATCGCCTCGCCTTCCGTGACGTCCTCGACGTAGCGGCCGTCCAGGATCCACTTCACCTCGCTCGTGCCGGTCGATTGAATCGGCGGCGTGCCCGGTGCCATGAACATGGTCACGGCAAGCTTCCACTTACCGATCTTCTGCTCCAGCGCCTTGTGACCGGCGCTCGGAGTGGCGTACGCAGTGAACTTCGCTTGCATCTCCGCTGCGTTCACCGGGGTAGCAGATTTCGTCGACGAGCAGCTCGTCGCGGCGAACGCGACCAAGGCTGCACAAAGGCTCATTCCAAGTCTCGTGCTGGTTTTCATGATGTCTTCCTTGATTCGAATGTCGTGGTCTGTGGCGCTCGTTCGCGCGTGTGTCCTGCGGCGCATCGGGAGCTCTCCCTCGTGCCGCGCCAAATTGGGCCACGATTATGACGTTCGACGCGAGCGCATGCGAGAGCAAGCGCGGCTACGATCCGCGAGCGAGCTCCATCACATCCAGCAGCTCCGCCGCCGCCGAGATTGCGATCGCGTTCGGCTCCTTCGAATGCTTGGAAACCCCGATTGGACAGCGCACGCGGGCGATGTGCTCGGCTGGAACTCCACGCTGTAGCAGTCGCTTCTGAAAGCGATCCCACTTGCGCTCCGACCCGATCAGCCCGATGTACGGGAAGTTGCGCGGGATCGCGCGCGCGACGATCTCCAAGTCGAGCGCGTGGCTGTGCGTCATCACGAGCACGAGCGTGTCGTCCGCGAGCAAGTCGAGCTCGACCTCCGGGTGATCGACGCAGCGCAGCTCATACGGCCGGCGCGGCGGCAGCACGGGCCGGATCTCTTGCTCGTCTCGATCGTCGATCAGGATCATGTCGGCGGAGAGGTAAGTCGCCAAGCCGCCGAGCGCCTGTGCAACATGACCGGCTCCGAACACGGCAATCTTCCGGCGCGTCCACGGATACGTTTCGAAGAAGAGCTTCACCTCGCCGCCGCAGCACTGTCCGACCTTCTCGGAGAGTGGATACGCGACCGTCTCGGACGTGGCGCGCTTCTCTTCGAGCAGCGTGCGGCAGTGCTCGATCGCTTGCTGCTCCAGGTTGCCCCCGCCGATCGTTCCGAACACGAGCTCCATGCGCCCGCCCGGCGCCGGGCTCACGATCATGCGCGCGCCTGCTTCGCGCGGACCGCTGCCCTTCACCTCGGTGACGACGACCATCGCGCACGGTTTGCCCTGGGCGCGCAGGTCGCTCAGCGTCTCGATCCAATCCTGAGCGCGTTCGTGCATGTCGTTCCAGCGCGATGATAGCGGATGGTTCGACGAGAGCACGTTCTTCGGCGGTACACGATCCGTATCATGCCGACATGCGAATCGCGGTGCTCGGTGGCGGACCTGCAGGCCTCTACTTCTCGATCTTGATGAAGAAGGCGCACCCGCGCGCCCTGATCACGGTCCACGAGCGCAATCGCGCCGACGACACGTTCGGCTGGGGCGTCGTATTCTCGGACGAGACGCTCGGAAACTTCGAGACCGCGGATCCCGAGAGCTACCGCGAGATCCGCAAGAATTTCGCGTATTGGAGCGACATCGAGACGTGGTTCGCCGACACATGCGTGCGTTCGACCGGACACGGCTTCTGCGGCCTGGCGCGCAAGAAGCTGCTCGAGATCCTCCACGCACGTTGCCGCGAGCTGGGCGTCACGCTCTCGTTCCAGCACGAGATCACGGAGCGCTCGCAGCTCGGCGACGTCGACTTGATCCTCGCCGCCGACGGAATCAACAGCACGCTTCGCGCGCAGTTCGCGCAGCACTTCGAGCCGACGCTCGACTGGCGCAAGTGCAAGTTCTGCTGGCTCGGCACGACCAAACCGCTCGCAGCCTTCACGTTCCTGTTCCGCGAGAACGAGCACGGGCTCTTCCAAGTCCACGCGTACCCGTTCGAGAAGGGGCTCTCGACGTTCATCGTCGAGTGTCACGACGACACTTGGAAACGAGCGGGGCTCGACCGCGCGAGCGAAGCCGACACCGTCGCCTACTGCCAGAAGCTCTTCGCCGACCATCTCGAAGGACACGCGCTCCTCACGAACCGTTCGCAGTGGCGCTCGTTCCCAACCGTGCGCAATGCGCGCTGGCACTACGAGAACATCGTGCTCGTCGGCGACGCCGCGCACACGGCGCACTTCTCGATCGGATCGGGAACGAAGCTCGCGATGGAGGACTCGATCGCGCTCGCGAATGCGTTCCAAGAGCACGGGACGAGCGACGTCCCGCGAGTTCTCGCGGCCTACGAGGAGTCGCGCCGGCTCGATGTGCTCAAGACGCAGAAGGCGGCGCAGACGAGCCTCGAGTGGTTCGAGAACTCGCGCCGCTACCTTTCGCAACACCCGCTGCAGTTCACGTTCAACTTGATGACGCGCAGCAAGCGCATCACGTACGACAACCTCGCCAAGCGCGATCCCGCGCTCGTGAAGCGCGTGACGGAGTGGTTCGCCGACGCGAACGGCCTGCCGCGCGGCCGAGACGGCAGCGCGCCGCCGCCGATGTTCGCGCCGCTCACGCTGCGAAAGCTCACGCTCGCAAACCGCGTCGTCGTGTCGCCGATGTGCCAGTACTCGGCCGAGGACGGCACGCCCGGCGATTGGCACCTCGTGCACCTCGGCAGCCGCGCGATCGGCGGCGCGGGGCTCGTGATCGCCGAGATGACGAACGTGTCCGCGGAAGGCCGCATCACGCACAGCTGCACCGGCATCTACACCGACGCGCACGCCGCCGCGTGGAAGCGCATCGTCGACTTCGTGCACGAGAACTCGCAGGCGAAGATCGGACTTCAATTGGGACATGCCGGCCGAAAGGCTTCTTGCCATCTCCCCTGGGAAGGCGATTCACCGCTGCGCGACGCGACGGCGTGGACTGCGATCGGTCCGTCGGCCGATCCGTTCGGCCCGGGTTGGCCGACGCCGCGAGCGATGAACCGCTCTGATATGGATCGCGTGCGCGAGGAATACGTGCAAGCAGCCCGACGCTCCGAGCGCGCTGGATTCGACTTGATCGAGATCCACATGGCGCACGGTTACCTGCTCTCGAGCTTCCTCTCACCGCTCTCGAACTCGCGCACGGACGAGTACGGCGGCTCGCTCGCGAACCGGATGCGCTTCCCGCTCGAAGTGTTCGACGCCGTGCGCGCCGCGTGGCCGGAGCACAGGCCGATCGCTGTGCGTATCTCCGCGACCGATTGGCTCGATGATCAGGGCGGGTTGACGCTCGACGAATCGGTCGTGATCGCGCGCACGTTGAAGGAGCACGGCTGCGATTTGATCGACGTGTCGTCGGCCGGCAACACACCTCTGTCGCACCCCGAGTACGGCCGCATGTACCAGGTGCCGTTCGCGGAACGCATCCGCGCGGAGGCGGGCGTGCCCGTACTTGCCGTCGGCGCGATCCAAGGCCCCGACCACGTGAACACCGTGCTGGCCGCTGGACGCGCCGATCTGTGCGCGCTCGCGCGACCGCATCTCGCGCAGCCGTACCTCACGTTGGACGCTGCCGCGGCCTACGGCTTCGTCGAGCAGCGGTGGCCGAAGCAATACCTGGCCGCAAAGCCGCGTCCGCGTGCCGCCGACGACGCCAATTGATCGCGCCGCCGCGGCCGCGTGGTCGCGTTACGGAACCAGAGGAAGCGTGGTAACGTCTTCAGTCGCGCGCAGGGCGCACATCGAGAGACGATTCCCATGATTCGCGTGTCGATTGCAGGCCTTGGTCCCCTCCTTTTCGTCGCTCCGAGCGCACTGGCCGCCGTGCCGCAGGGCGTGAACGATCCCGGCAGCTTCGAGACGGTGTTCTACGACACGCTCGACGCGAACGGCGCGCTGACGGGCGGCACGGTCGAGATGTGGGTGCCGTCGCGCCACGCGCCGGTCGCGGCAACTCCGGCGCACAGCACGCTCGTGATGGCGAGCGGACCGCTCAACCCCGCCAACCGCGTGGACTTCGTGTTCGTCGGTGACGGGTATACATCCGCACAGCTCGGCACGTACGCGACGCAGGTCGCGACGGCGACGAACTCGTTCTTCAACAAGGTGCCGTACTCGACCTACCGGACCTATTTCCAAGTGCACCGCATCGACGTCGTTTCGGCGGAGTCGGGTGTCGACAACGATCCGACTCAGGGCGTGCTCAAGAACACGGCGATGGACATGAAGTTCTGGTGCAACGGCACCGACCGCCTCCTGTGCGTCAGCGTCAGCAAGGCCTACAGCTTCGCCAACAACGCGCCCGACGTCGATCTCGTCGCCGCGCTCGCGAACTCGTCGACGTACGGCGGAGCGGGCTATCCGTCGAACGACCTGGGCACGTGCGCGGCCGGCAACGGAGCATCGATCGAGATCCTGCAACACGAGTTCGGGCACGCGCTCGGCAATCTGGCGGACGAGTACGACTACGGCGGCGCAGCGACGTACACCGGCGGCGAGCCGTCACAAATCAACGCGTCGAAGCTGACGTCGACGGCGATGGCGGCGGCGAACACGAAGTGGACGCGCTGGCTGGGCACGAACATCACCGCGTACGACGGACTCGTGTCGACGTTCGAGGGCTGCGTGTACAGCCAGTTCGGCGTGTACCGCCCGTCGAACAACTCGCTGATGCGCAACCTCGGACGGCCGTTCAACCCGCCGTCGATCGAGAAGATCATCGTCGAGATCTACAAGCTCATCGATCCGATCGATGCTTCGTCGGACACGCTGGCCACGTACAACGGAACGGAGACGCTGTTCGTCACGCCGCAGGTCCCCGTGGGACATTCGCTGTCGATCCAGTGGTCCCTCGACGGCGCGCCGATCGCGGGCGCGACCGGAACGACGCTGGATCTCTCGACGGTGAACCTCGGCGGATGCGCGTCGACCGTGTCGGTTACGGTGACGGACAACACGACGCTCGTCCGCGACGAAGCCGCGCGCGCGACGTACCTGTCGGAGACGCTCGATTTCCAGGTGCAGACGGGTGCCGTGCCGATCTCGACGTACTGCCTCACGTCGCCGAACACGGTCGGCGCGGGCGCACTCATCGGCTGGCAGGGTTCCTCGAGCGTGGCCGCGAACGATCTCGTGCTGCGCGCCACCGGCACGCCGCCGTTCTCGAACGGGTTCTTCTTTTACGGCCTCGGCTCCGCGGATCCGATTCCGGTCGGCAATGGATGGGGTTGCGTGCAAGGACCGTTCGTGCGTCTCTTGCCGATGACGGGCGCGAACGCGAGCGGCGTCAACACGCGCACGTTCGACGTGAACGCAGCGCCGTTCGTCGCGGCGCCGAACGTCGAGCTCTACTTCCAGTACTGGTACCGCAACGCCGCGGCAGGCGGCGCGGGCTTCAACGCCAGCGACGCGCTGCGCGTGCGCTTCTGTCCGTAGCGGCGGCGGCAGAGGGTCGAGTCGGCGATCCTCGAGATGCGCGCCGGAACGATGAACCGCAGTGACTTCGGCGAACGCATGAACGGCCATGGGCCGCGATGGAACGCCGTCTTGCAGATGTTCGAGATCACCTGCCGTCGACTCGAATTGAACGTCGACGACGGCGTCGATCCTCCGGTTGACGTAGCTCCGACCTTCAAGCAAGGCGATCTGTTCGCGGGCGGCTAGGCCACTGAGATCGACACGCAGCGCTTCCGCCCGAGTTCGCCATCGCGCGTGTCAACAAATTCGCGGTGAGTCCCACACGTCGGCCCGCGTTCGGTGAGAATGCGAGACCTTCGATCGAAGGCCCCGCACCGAACTCGAAACTCATGTCCCTCGCTCCTCACCGTCTCGTTCCGACCGCTCTTGTCACCCTGGTCTGCGCCGCCACGGCATCCGCGCAGTGGTCGCCTAATCCGACGACGAACATTTCTCTCGCCGATGGCGGCAGCGACCAAGTTCAACCGAAGTGGGCGCCCACCGCCGACGGCGGAGCCTACTTGAGCTGGTACGACGGCATCGGGACGGGATACGACACGCGCGTGCAGAAGCTCACTTTCACCGGCGCGGAGATCTTTCCGCACAACGGCGTGCTCGTGGCGAACACGAGCTTCAGCTCGACGCAGGACTACGGTTTGGACACGGACAGCTTCGGCAATGCCTTGCTCACGTTCCGCGACGACAGCCAGGGCGGCACACAGATCGGCGCGGCGAAGGTCTCGCCCGCGGGCGTGCTGCTGTGGGGCGCGAACAGCGTGCTCCTCACGAACACGGCCGACTTCGTCGCCGCGCCGAAAATCGCGGGCACGAGCGACGGTGGCGCGGTCGTGGCTTGGAAACAAGCCGCGAACGTACGCTTGCAGAAGCTCGATGCGAGCGGAGTCGCGCTCTGGGGAGCGGGTGTCACGCTGACTCCGCCTACCGGCGATTACGCCGTCGGCGACCTGCACGACGCCGGCACGAGCGTGATCCTCTCGATCGTGCACCAGACCGGCGGCTTCACCTCGCCGCGACATCTACTCGCGCAGAAGTTCGACGCCGCGGGCAACACGCTGTGGGGCGCGAACCCCGTCGCCGTGTTCGATGGCGGATCGCTGCAGATCGGCAACTTCCCGAGCTTCGTTCCTGATGCAAGCGGCGGTGCCATCTTCAGCTGGTACGGCGTCGCGCCGCTTCAGTGCTACGCACAGCGCGTGCTGTCGAACGGCGTCGAGGCCTTCCCGCACAACGGATCAGCCGTTTCGACCGACGCCACGCGCGTGCGCGTCAACCCGTCGGCCACGTTCGACGCAGGAACCGGCAGCACGTTCCTCTTCTGGGTGGAGGAGAACTCGCAGCAAAGCCAATTCGGCTTGTACGCGCAGAAGTTCGACTCCAGCGGGAATCGAACGTGGGGAGCCGAGGGCGTGACATTCTTGCCGCTCAGCGGCACCGAAATCGGGTTGGTCCGCGCGCAAGCCTTCGGTCCGCGCGCGTTCGTGTTCTGGTCCGAGGGCGGATTCGGCGCGGCGCAGCTCTTCGGAGCCCGCTTCGATGCCGCGGGTGCGGTCGACATTCCGACGTTCGTCGTCTCGTCGACCGCGAGCAACAAGTCGCGGCTCGCGGTCGCGAAGGGCGCGGGCGCGCAAGCGCTCCTCGCATGGACCGACGATCGCGCGGACAGCGGCGACGTGCTCGCCCAGAACGTGACGGCGCTCGGAGGTCTTGGCTTCAGAGCTCCTCTTCGCCCGACGCGCCATCCCTGAGCGTTCTGGCGCGGTCGATTCGCTGCGCTTGGGGCTAGTTCCAGCGGTGGAACGCCGGGTGGCCTTCGCGCACCGCGACGAAGACTCCGCGGCACGTCGCGGTGATCTTTCCACCCGACGTCATCTCGGCCTCGATGACCGCGCGATCACCCTCGGACTCGACGACCTTCGCGACGAGTTGCACGGGGACATTCGACGGCGTCGGGCGTTTCAACTTCACGTGGAACTCCGAAGTCACGGTGCTCGGCGGCGACGTCAGCTTCTGTGCGTTCATCAAGTGCCACGCCGCGGTCCAATTGCTGTGACAATCGAGCAGCGCGCCGATGATCCCGCCGTTGAGCATCCCCGGAAATGCTTCGTGGTGCGCTTCCGGCATCCACTCGGCGACGACGCGCTCACCGTCGACGCGGCTCTTGATGCGCAAGCCCTTGGCGTTGGCCGGGCCGCAGCCGAAGCACTTGTTGTTCGGTGCGTAACGATCTTGAAGGCTGCTCGTCATCGCGGTTTCACGTGTCGTCATCGCAGACGCTAGCGAGGCTCGCCAGCCGTCTCAAGGGATCGCGTCGCAGTCACTTTCTCGCTGCGACTTGCTCCAGTTCCGTGAGCCAATTGAGCACGACGTCGATCTGCGTCACGGCCCGGTCGGGCTGCACTTGCTGCACGCGCAGGAAGCGCCGCCCATCGGCCGAGACGTCATAGGAAGTGTTGGCGTTGACACTGCCGCGGTAGCGACCTTCGAACACGACGCGCGGCGCACTGATCGCGAGCTCGGGCAGCGTCGTGATGTCCACGGCCATGAGCTTGTCGGGAGTCGTGAAGAAGAGCTCCGCGCCGTCGCGCGACCAGCGTGCGTACTGCCCTCCATCCGTGGAGACCTGCTGGCGCGGTCCTGGGCCGGGGAAGGGCTGCAGGTAGATCTCGTGCCGCCCGGACACGTGCGATTGGTACGCGATCCACTTCCCATCCGGCGAGATCTGCGCAGCTCTCCCTTCCATGAGCAGCACGGGCGTGCGCGCGCCCAACGGCTCGGCGCTCGCGGAGTTCGTCGGCGCTTGCTCGCTCGAGAGAGGCACCCTCCAGGTCTGGGTGTCCGCACGTGCATTGCCCTCTTCGTTGAACACCAGCCAGCGGTCGTCGGGGGAAACGGAACTCGGAGTCTGGATCACGTCCGCCTTCGTCGTCAGGCGCACCTCTTCTCCGGTGCCGTCGGCGGCCTTCCAGTACAGGTTTCGGAATCCCGTGCGTGTGCCGCGATAGATGACGTACTTGCCGTCGCGCGTCCACACGGGCGCTTGACTGCTGCCGCCACTTGTCTCGAACGGCGTCAGCGTTTGACGCGCGAAGTCGTACAGCCACAGCCCGACCTGACCGTCTTCGAACTGCACGATCGCCTGGCGACCGTCCGGTGCAATCGCGACGCCGTGGTACTCGCGGTCCGGCAGCGGGAGCGGCTCCGCTCGTCCCGCACGGTCGACCCAGACCAAACGCTGCGCACGCCGCGCAGGGCCGCCGGGCAAGTACGCGAGCGTGCCGTCCGTCGACACCGCGTAGGCCGACGCGCCCTCGCCCTCGAGGCGCGGGAACTCCGGCAACGTGATGGGCACGACGCCTTTCAGGTCGACCTGCGACGGCACCCACGGCACGGCATGAAGCGCGTCGAGTCGGCCGTAGAGCAGATAGCCATTGGGCAGGTAGGTGGGCGAGTTCCCGCCCGGAACGAGAACATGGCGTGCACCGCCACCCGCGAGCGACTGTCCGACAATCTGCCGTTCGTCCGCTCCCGGCCCCGTCCAGATCGAGTACAGCAGCGACTTCCCGTCCGGCAGGACGTGCGGCCAGCGATGGCTGATCTCGCCGGCCGCGCGGTCGAGTCGACTCAGTTCCGTCACCGGACCTCCTGACGCGGAGACCCGCGAGATGCCGGACACATTGGTCGCCGCGAAATAGATCGCGTCATCCGCGCCCCAGCATCCACCGCGCGCATTGGCCGCGTCCGCGAGTGCCTCTAGCGCCGTTCCGCCAACCGTCACCTTCTTCAACTTGCCGTGCGCGAAGAACCCGACCCAGCGACTGTCCGGAGAGAAGAACGGGCTCTTGGCCCCCTCCGTTCCGGCGATCGGCGTGGCCTCGGCGCTGGCGAGTGCGCGCAGGTAGAGCTGCTCCCGCTCGTCGCGCAGACCGACGTACACCACCAGCGCGCCGTCGGGCGAGATCGCGATGGGTCGCTCGAGAGTACTCCCCACCTCGTCGCCGGCGGGCAGCGCGAGGCTCACTCGGATGACGGTCTTCGCGGGCGTCGGCCGGTTGGCTGGAGAGCTCGCATCGCGAGAGCCGAACGCCCGCAGCGACACGGCAGCGAGAGCGATGGCGAGCAGTCCGCACACACTCCAAGGGAGCGCGCGCCTCAGCGCCGAAGCGCGCGCGCTGCTCTCAACGGGATCACTGCCGACGCTGGAACGATCGAGCGCGAGCCGTGCATCGCCGATGTCGCGCAAGCGCTGACGCGGATCCTTCGCGAGACAACGCACCAGCAACTCACGGACGTGCGCGGGAACGCCGACCGGGAGTGGCGCGAGGTCCAACTGCGCGTGCAGGACCGAGCTGAGAACATCGGGGAGCGTGTCGCCCGCGAAGGCGCGCTTCGCCGTCAAGCACTCGTACAGCACGCAACCGAAGGCCCAGATGTCCACGCGCTTGTCGATCGATTTGCCGCGCGCTTGTTCCGGCGCCATGTACGTCGGCGTGCCGATCAAGCGGCCGGCTTCGGTCGACAGCACGCTGTCGATCGCGGAGCCCTTGCTCCCCTCGACGGCCGGCTTCGCGAGGCCGAAGTCGAGAACCTTCACGCGCCCGTCCGGCGTGACGAGCACGTTCGCGGGCTTGAGATCGCGGTGAATCACGCCCGCTTCGTGTGCCGCTTCGAGACCTTCGGCGATCTGCTTGCAGACTTCGATCGCTTCGTCGAGCGGCAACGGGCCACGCTTCAGTCTCACCTCGAGCGACTCGCCCGGCACGAGCTCGAGCACGAGGAAACACGTGTCGCCCACCTGGTCGACGCCGAAGATCTGCGCGACGTTCGAGTGATTGAGCGACGCGAGTGTCTTCGCCTCACGCTCGAAGCGCTTCAGACGCTCCGCGTCGTCCGCGAAGTGTTCCGGCAGCACTTTGATCGCGACCTCGCGGCCGAGCTTCGTGTCGCGCGCGCGGTACACCTCGCCCATCGCGCCCGCGCCGAGCGGGCCGAGGATCGAGTAGTGGGCCAGGGTCTGCCCAGGGCTGAGCGTCATGGACGATTCACGATCGGGTGGCGACGCTCTGCGGGAGCGAAGGGTACAGCGAGAGGATACGCATTGCTGCGCGCGACGCGCAGGCCCTCGTGCAGGCCCCGCTCAGGATCGCGCGTCCCCTGCGGAGCCAGAAGACCGAACCACGAATCGCGCGGCGCACTCAGTGCAGGTGATAGATCTCGATCAGCTTCTTCGCGCGCCGCGTGGTCATGGTGTCGACGCCCGGGATCGCTCGGAGCCGCGGCGGATCGGGATTGCGGAAGAGGAGTTCGCGGGTGTAGGTGCCGCGCAAGTTCGCCCACTGCACCATGAACGAGGGCCATGTCCGTGCGACGTGCCCCGTCGCCGCGAGCACGAGCAGCGTGGCCAGAGCCGTGCGCCAGAACCTCCAAGCGCCGAGCCAGCGATCGAGCATGACCTCGAACGCGTACCCAGCGAAGGGCAGCGTGCACAGCAGCGAATAGTATTGGTAGCGCGAGCTGACCGCGGCGGCGATGCCGGTCGTGTGGCGGCCGAGGCCGAGCAGAGCGGCGTTGCACAGATCGAGCACGAGCACGAGCAGCAGCAGCCGGCGCACGCGGCCCGCGCTGTGCCGCAGGCACCACACGACCAGTATGAGCTTCACCGCACCGAGGTAAGCAGCTTGGTAGGGCTCCACGGACTCCAACTCCAGAAGCCGGTGGAGCGGATTCAGTCCAAGGTAGTAGAGCGCGTACCGGGCTATCAGCGCGAGCTCGTGGGCAGCGGTGATGTGGTGGTGGTTGCCGTCTGCGAGTGCGTAGATGAGACCGGCCACGACTGCGCTCGGCAGCAGACACACGGCCGCCGTGGGCAGTCGAGAACGCCCGCGCCACGGGCCGGCCGCGATCGGCACGAAGGACACCGCGGCCAAGGCCACGCCCGTGAGCACGCCGCGCGCGAACGAGAGCGCGCTCGCCGCCACGAGCGCGGCGAGCATGCCGTGCACGCGCCAACTCCAAGCGCGCGTGGACGCTTCTTGGCACGCGTGCCAGTTCGCGGCGGCGAGGAGAAACGTGACCGCGAGGACCGGCGACCACTGCACCGACCAGCCCAGTGTCTCGATGTTGGTCCAGCTCAGCCCGAAAATCGCGAGCACCAGTGCCGTCGCGGCCCAGCCGAAACCCTCCGCGCGCAGCAGCTTCCCGAGCAAGGTCACGTTGAGCGCGTGCGTGAGCCACACCGCGACGATCATCGCGAAGTAGCTCCCGCCGCCGGCGAACACCAGCCCACCCCACGCGAGCTTGAAGAGCGGAATGAAGTTCTCTGCGAACACCATCCCCAGCCAGTTCCAGAAGCCGGCGCGCGCGATCTCATCGAGCAGGTCCCAGTCGTCGCCGAACCAGAACAGCTCCGCGAACTGCGCGTGGCACCACACGAGCGGCGCCAGCGCGAGTGCGCCGAAGATCCACGCGCCGTGGCGGTCGCACCACGTGCGCATCGGAGAATGGACCGGCGCGGTCGTCATGACGCGTGATTCCAACGTCTGGAACCGGGATTGCCACGATCCACTGCGCAGGATCAGAGGTACGTGCGCGGCACGTGCAGCGTTGCGCGGCGCCGGAACGGTTCGATCCGCGTCTTGAGCTCGGCCGCTGCGTGCGTTGCGCCTGCTCGAGGTGCAGTTCGCGGGCTTGGAGGCGCTCAGCGAAGATTTCCGAGGCCTTGCGCGCCGCTCAACCGAAGGCGCGCCCGGCCCACTCCCGAAAACGCGCCGACGCGTCGCGATACACGCTCTGCACGCGCTCGTCCGGCTCGATCGCGCTCGCCTCGCAGCGCACGAACACCTGCGCGATCGTGTCCGCGGAAACGTCTTCCCCCGCCGCGCGACGCACGGCCCACAACGCCTGCAGCGCGGCCCCCAGCGCAGCCGACTCGCTCTCGAGCAGGCGCACGAGCGGGATCTCGAGCACGTCGGCCAAGATGCGGCCCCACAGTTCGCTGCGCGATGCGCCGCCCACGAGGCGCGCGCTCTCGATCGACACACCTTGCGCACGCATGCGCTCGATCCCCCAGGCCAAGTTCAGCGCCACGCCTTCGATCGCCGCGCGGTACAAGAGACCCGCATCGAGCGAACCCGCGCGCAGGCCGGCGATCACGCCACTGGCGTGTGACCAGTCGGGCACACGCTCGCCGTTCAGGTACGGCAGCCACAAGACGCCGCGCGAGCCCGCTTCGACCGCCGCGGCAGCGCGCGCCAGCGTCGCGTGCTCGCTCGCAAACGCGCGCCGCACTTCCTCCGTCACGCCGGTCGCGTTCATCACGCACAAGAGCGGCAGGTACGCGCCGGTCGCGTCGCAGAACGGCGCGATAGCTCCTGTCGGATCGAGCACCGGAGTGCGACTGTACGTGCACACCGTTGCCGAAGTCCCGAGGCTCAGCACCGCCACGCCTTCTCGCGTCGCGCCCGCGCCGAGCGCGGACAGCATGTTGTCGCCGCTGCCGGCCGACACCGGCACGCCGGCCGCGAGGCCGAGCGCGTGGGCCGCTTCGGGCGAGAGCCGGCCGGCGAGCTGGTCGGCGGCGACCAGCGGCGCCAGCATCTCGGGCACACGCGCGTCGATCGCCCGCGCCGCATCCAGGTCCCAGGTGCGCGCGTGCAAATCGAAGAAGCCCGTGCCCGACGCATCGCCGGCTTCGGCCGTGCGAGCGCCGGTGAGGCGCAGGTTGATCCACTCGTGCGGCAGGCACAGCGCGCGCGTGCGCGCGAAAATCTCGGGCTCGTGCCGCGCGAGCCACAGGATCTTCGGCGCGGTAAAGCCGCACGGGATCGGGCGCTCGAGGCGCTGCGACAGCTCGCGCGCTTCGAGCGCGCACGTCGTGTCGCACCACAGCTGCGCCGGACGCAGCACGCGCAGGTGTTCGTCGAGGACGACTAGACCGTGCTGCTGCCCGCTGACTCCCACACCTCCAACGCGAGCGCGGTCGTGCTCCCGCTCGGCGAAGAGCAGAGCCACCACATCGCGCACGGCAGCCCACCATGTGTCCGGGTGCTGCTCACACGCGCCTGGCCCGAGCCCATCGATCAGTCCGTACGAGCTCGAAGCGCGCGCCACGACGAGCTCGCGCTCTGCGTCGACGAGCAGCCCCTTGGTGCCCTGCGTCCCGACGTCGAGACCGACGAACAACGGCGCGTTCATCGCAGCGACGTCGAGACCCACAAGAGCGGCGCGTTCATCGAAGCGACTTCGAGACTCACAACAGCGGCGTGTCCATCGCAGCGCGTTCGGCGCAACTCGCGCCTCAGCCCGCGGCCCCGAGCAGGTGCTCGATCAAAAGCTGGTCGAGACGCTCGTAGCCCAGCCCCGCTCGGCCGAGTGCGTCGCTGTCGAGCGAGAGCTTGCGCAGCGCCGCCGCCTTGTCGCGCGTGTAGCTCGATAGAAGCGGATCGATCGCGCCATCGCGCTTCTCCGCAATTGCCGCGCGTACGCGCGCGTCGGCATCGAAGGCGCGTGCGCGCGCGTGCAGGATCTTGTACGTGCGCATGCAGCCGCGCGCGAACTCCCACACGCCTTCGTCGTCCTCAGTGCGGTAGGCGTGCGCATCGAAGTGCCGCGGTCCGCCGTAGCGCTCGCCGCCGGCCGTGCCCTCGAGGAGGCGCACCAATAGGAACGCCTGCTTCTGATCCTCCGAACCGAAGCGCAGATCCTGGTCGTAGCGCCCGATCTTCTGCGCGTTGAGATCGATGTGGAAGAGCTTCTTCGCCTCGATCGCCTGCGCCACGGCGTGCACGAACGAGAGGCCGGACATCGTCTCGTGCGCGACCTCGGGGTTGACGCCGACCATGTCCGAGTGCGCCAGCGTCGTGATGAAGTGCAGCATGTGGCCGGTGGTCGGGAAGTACAGGTCTCCGCGCGGCTCGTTGGGCTTGGCTTCGAGCGCGAACACGAGCTCGTAGCGCTGGTCGCGCACGTACTCGCACAAGAAATCGAGCGCGTCGCGCATGCGCGCGATCGCCGTGCGCGGATCACGGCAGGCATCGGCCTCGCAGCCTTCGCGCCCGCCCCAGAACACGTAGATCCGCGCGCCGAGCTCCACGCCCAGGTCGATCGCGTCCATGGTCTTGCGCAGCGCCAGCGCGCGCACCTTGGGCTCGTTCGCGGTGAACGCACCGTCCTTGAACGCTGGATGGCTGAACAGGTTCGTGGTCGCCATCGGCACGACCAGCCCCGTGTGCGCCAACGCGGCCTTGAACTCGCGCACGATGCGCTCGCGCTCGACCGCGCTGGCGCGCGGCGGCACGAGGTCGTCGTCGTGCAGGTTGACGCCCCACGCACCGCACTCGGCCAACTTCTCGACGATGCGCGTGGGCGCCTGCACCGCGCGCACCGGCTCGCCGAACGGATCGCGGCCGGGATTGCCCACGGTCCAGAGGCCGAAGCTGAACCGGTCCTCAGGCGTCGGAGCGTAGGGGTCCATGCACCTCCGTGTACCCGAACGGACGCACACGCGCGAGCACGCGCGCAGCGCGCG
>JANOFY010000087.1:0-8888 GCA_031413895.1 Planctomycetota bacterium
AGCAATTCGAAGTACTCGCTGCTCGGCGGGCTGCGCGCATCGGCGCAGATGATCAGCTACGAGCTCTCGATGATCCTCTCGATCCTCGCCGTGGTCGCGATGTGCGGCAGCCTCAACCTGCGCGACATCGTCGCGGCGCAAACCGACATCGCCCACTGGAACCTGTGGAGCCAGCCGCTCGCGTTCTTCCTGTTCGTGGTCGCGACGTTCGCCGAGACGAACCGCCATCCGTTCGACTTCGCGGAGTGCGAGCCCGAGCTCGTCGGCGGCTTCCATACCGAGTACTCCTCGATGAAGTTCGCGCTGTTCTTCATCGGCGAATATTCGGCGATGATCGTCATGTCCTCGCTGACGACGACGCTCTTCCTCGGCGGACCGTCCGTGCCGTGGATGCCGGACGCGCACTGGGCGATCGGGTTCGCGGCCTTCCTCGCGAAGACATCGATGTTCTTGTTCCTCTTCCTGTGGGTGCGCTGGACGCTGCCGCGCTTCCGCTTCGACCAACTGATGCGCCTGGGTTGGAAGGTGATGCTGCCGCTCGCGCTCGCCAACCTCGTGTACACCGGAATCCGCGTGGCCTGACACCGTGGTCATCGTCAAACGAAAAACACTGTCCGTCTGGGAACGTCTCTACCTGCCCGAGATCGTGCGCGGACTTTCGATCACGTTCGGCAAGCTCTTCGAGAAGAAGATCACGCGCCAGTACCCCGAGGAGCCGCTGCCCAAGACCGAAGTGACGCGCGGACAGCCGCGCCTCGTCGTCAAGGACGACGGCGCGATCGCGTGCGTCTCGTGCGGGCTGTGCGAAGCGGCGTGCCCGGCGTATGCGATCACGATCGACGGCGGTGAAACAGAGCGCGCGATCGAGCGCGAGCCCGTGCGCTTCGACATCGACATGCTGCGCTGCATCCTGTGCGGCTTCTGCGAGGAAGCCTGCCCCAAGGACGCGATCTTCATGAGCGACGAGCTCGAGCTCGCGGACTACTCGCGCTCGGCGCTCGTGTACGACATGGAAAAGCTCAAGCGACCGCGCTCCGCGCTCGCGAAACGGATCGACTACGTCAACAAGATCAACGACCGGTGGCGAACTTCCTCTTCTACGTGATGGCCGCGGCCACCACGGTGGCTGCGCTCGGCGTCGTGCTCGCGAAGAACCCCATCGCGAGCATCCTGTCGCTCCTGGCCGCGTTCTTCGGCTTGGCGACGATCTACCTGCTCGCCGGGTTCCAGTTCATCGCGGCGGCGCAGATCCTCGTGTACGCCGGCGCGATCATGGTGCTGTTCCTGTTCGTGATCATGCTGCTCAACCTGGGTGACGAGCGGACGCTCCACCCGCTCGAGCTCTCCATGTTCCGCGGCCGCCGCCTCGCGATGGTGCTCGCCGTCGCCGCGGCGCTGTTCATCGTCGCCCTCCTCGCGATCGCGAAGCAGGGTGTGCGCCCGGTGTCGGGCGCGATCCCCGAGCACGGATTCGACGACGTGAAGCTCCTCGCCGAGGCGATGTTCGGTCGCTACTTGCTGCCGTTCGAAGCCGTGTCGCTGCTCCTCCTCGCGACCGCGGTCGCGGTCGTCGTGCTGGCGAAGCGCGACCGTCGGCCGCGCGTCGATCCCGACCGCGAGCTCGCGAACGCGGCCCGTGCCGAAACCGCGAGCGCGGCCGGGAAGAAGACGGAGAAGGCCCCCTCATGACGGTTCCCAGCGAGCACATGCTGATCCTCGCCGCGGGACTGTTCGCGATCGGCGTCGCGGGCTTCTTGCTCCGGCGCAACCTGATCATCGTGCTGATGAGCATCGAGCTGATCCTCAATGCGGCGAACCTGTCTTTCCTCGCCGCAAGTCGCATGCACTCGCTCGCTTCGCCGGGGGGTGTCGTGGACGTGCAGGGGCCGACGTTCGCGATCTTCGTCATCGTCATCGCAGCCGTCGAAGCCGCGGTCGGGCTCGCGCTCGTGATCGCGCTGTACCGGAACAAGCAATCCGTCTCGATCAACGAGGCCGGCGAGCTCAAGCACTAGTCCCCCATGCTCGAACACGCGATCCAACATGCGGCCGAGGCATCGGCAGGCGAGGCTGCAGTCAATTGGCTCTGGCTGATCCCCGCGCTTCCTCTGGTCGGCAGCGCGGTCTGCGGGATCCTCCACTTCGCCGGGCTCCGCGGCCGTCCGCGATCGAAGCACGCGGATCACGGCGAGTCGCACGAACACTCCGATACGCAGGGGGCGCACGACACGCACGCTCACCCTGCGGCGAGCGGCGCGCCGGCTCCCGCACCCCTCGCGTCGGTCGTCGCGGTGCTCGCGATGGCGGCCGCGTTCGCGCTCGCGGTCACGGGCTTCCTGTCGCTGACGAACTTGTCGCCGCACGCGCGTGTGCTCGAGAGCGCGCCGTGGCACTGGATCGACACCGGCGAGTTCATGATCGACATCGCGATCGTGCTCGATCCGCTGTCGGCGGTGATGACCTTGATCATCACGGGCGTCGGTCTGCTGATTCACATCTATGCCGCCGGCTACATGAAGGGCGATCCGGGCTACGCGAAGTTCTTCGCGTACTTGAACCTCTTCGTGTTCGCGATGCTGATGCTGGTGCTCTCGTCGAGCCTGCTCGGCCTCTTCATCGGCTGGGAAGGCGTCGGCCTGTGCTCGTACCTGTTGATCGGCTTCTGGTACGAGAAGGGCTGGCCAGCCGAAGCGGGACAGAAAGCGTTCGTGATGAACCGCATCGGCGATGCGTGCTTCCTCATCGGCAGCTTCCTGCTCGTGCGCAGCTTCGGAACGCTCGATCTGTCGTCGATCGCCGCCGCCGTCCCGGGCGCGCTCCACGCGAACCTCGCCTCGCCTGATCTCGTGTGGGCGGCCGTGTTCCTGTTCGCCGGAGCGTGCGGCAAGTCCGCGCAGTTGCCGCTCTTCACCTGGCTGCCCGACGCGATGGCGGGGCCCACGCCGGTCTCGGCGCTGATCCACGCAGCGACGATGGTGACGGCCGGCATCTATCTCGTCGTGCGGATGGGGCCGCTCTTCGCCGCGAGCCCGTCGGTCCTGCTGCTCATCGGAACGGTCGGTGCGGTCACCGCGCTGATCGCCGGATCCACGGCGCTCGCGCAACGCGACATCAAGAAGGTGCTCGCGTATTCGACGGTGAGCCAGCTCGGCTACATGTTCCTGGGTCTCGGTTCGGGCGCGTTCGCCGCCGCGATCTTCCATCTGGCGACGCACGCGTTCTTCAAGGCGCTCCTCTTCCTCGGCGCGGGCAGCGTGATCCACGGCATGCATGAAGAGCAGGACATGCACAAGATGGGCGGGCTTGCGAAGCACATGCCGCGCACGTTCATCACGTTCCTCGCCGGCGCGGCGGCGCTCTCCGGACTGCCGCTGATGTCGGGCTACTTCTCGAAGGACGAGATCCTCGCGCACACGTACGCGCACGGCGGCGTGTACAGCGCGCTGTGGATCCTGGGCCTTCTGACCGCGGCGATGACGGCGTTCTACACGTGGCGCATGGTCGCGCTGACGTTCGCGGGCAAGGAACGCTTCGACGTCCATGAAGTGCACCCGCACGAGTCACCCGCCGTGATGACGACGCCGCTCATGATCCTGGCGGTGCTGTCGGTCTTCGGTGGGCTCCTCGGATTGCCGGTCGTGTTCCACGCGCCGCACTTGCTCGCGGAGTGGCTCGAGCCGGTGACCGGACCCGCCGAGGCGCTGCTGGCGGAGCATCCGCTGTCGCACGGCACGGAGATCGGCCTCTTGCTCCTGGGTGCGATCGTCGCCGTCGTGTTCGCGCTCGCGGGATGGAGCGGCTACCGCTCGGGCATCGCGACCGACGAGAAGATCGCCGCCAAGCAGCCGGCGCTGGCGCGCTTCCTCGGGGACGCGTGGGGCATCGACCGCGCGTACCAGCGGCTCGTCGTGCAACCGATGAAGCTCTTCGCGTTCGGACTCGCGGTGATCATCGATCAATTCGCGATCGACGGTCTCGTCAACGGCGCCGCAAGCTTGACGCGTAGCGCCAGCGAGCGCGTGCGCCGCATGGCGAGCGGGAGCATCACGAGCTACAGCCTGTGGATGGGCGCCGCCACGGCGCTTCTCGTCATCGTCGTCTTGTGGCAGATCGGCGGATGAGCGTGCTCACCATCCTCGTCCTGTTGCCCCTTGTGGGTGCGATCCTCATCGGCCTCACACCGCGCGCGGCGGTGAGCGCCCAACGCACGATCGCGCTCCTCGTGTCGCTCGCCGTGTGCGGACTCGGTCTCGCGGTCTGCGTGGATTTCGAAGGCGCGAGCGCGGCGATGCAGCACGTCGTCGAACTCCCCTGGTTCGAGCTACCCGGCGCGAAGGGTCCGACGCCCGTTCATTTCAAGCTCGGGATCGACGGCTTCTCGGTGCTGATGGTTGGGCTGACCGCTCTGCTCGGACCGATCGTCGTGCTGTCGACGTACGGTCACATCACGACGCGCGTGAAGGAGTTCATGGTCTGGCTGCTCGTGATGCAGACCGGAATGCTGGGCGTGTTCCTCGCGCAAGACCTCGTGCTGTTCTACGTGTTCTGGGAAGTCAGCCTCGTGCCGCTGTACTTCATCCTCGGCATCTGGGGCGGCGAGCGGCGGCTGTACGCCACCGTGAAGTTCTTCCTGTACACGGTCGCCGGAAGCCTCGTGATGATGATCGGCGTGATCGCGCTGATCTACCGGCTCGACACCACGGACATCGAGACCTTGTGCACGATCGCCGGCCGGCTGCCGCTGGCCGAGCAAGCGTGGTACTTCGCCGCGTTCGCGCTCGCGTTCATGATCAAGGTGCCGGTCATCCCCTTCCACACGTGGCTCGCGGATGCGCACACGGAAGCGCCGACGTCCGGCTCCGTGATCCTGGCGGGCGTGCTGCTGAAGATGGGCACGTACGGCCTCCTGCGTTTCTGCATCGTGATGCTCCCTGTCGCAGCCGTGGCGTACGCGCCGTGGATGATGGCGCTCGGCGCGCTCGGCATCGTGTACGGCGCGCTGCTCGCGCTCGCGCAGTCCGACGTGAAGCGACTCGTCGCGTGCTCGTCGGTGAGTCACCTGGGATACGTCGTGCTGGGCCTCTTCGCGCTGACGCACGCGGGCCTGGCCGGCGGCGTGCTGCAGATGGTGAACCACGGGCTCTCCACCGGGCTCCTGTTCCTCTTGGTCGGCATGATCTACGAGCGAGCGCACACGCGCGCGCTCGACCGCTTCGGCGGCATCGCGCTCGTGATGCCGGTCTTCGCGCTGTTCCTCGCGATCGCGGTGCTCTCGAGCGTGGGACTCCCCGGCCTGAACGGCTTCGTCGGTGAGTACCTGATCCTGCTCGGCGCGTTCCAGAGCACGCCCTGGATCGCGATGGTCGCCGTGACCGGCGTGATCTTCGGCGCGATCTACTTGCTGATGGCGATGCGGCGGATGCTCTTCGGGCCGCTCACGAACTCGCACAACAAGGCGCTCTCGGATTTGACGGCGCGTGAGATCGGCCTGATGCTCCCCATCGTCGTGCTGATCGTGTGGATCGGCGTCGCACCGAATGTGTTCATCCGGCGGTCGCAGGGGTCGATCGACGCCCTCGTGCAACGTGTCGAACGTGCGCGCGTGATGCTCGCGGCCGAGGAGGCCGCGCCGCGTGAGCTCTTGGAGTCGTCCGTGCGCACAGCCGAGGCAACCGAGCGATGACCCCCGATTTCTTCCAGCGCATGTTCGACGACGCCGCGCTGCTCGCGCTCGCGCCGATGCTCTCGCTCGCGGTCGGCATCGCGCTGCTGCTTCTCGTCGACATCCTGCCGCGCATGGGCAACCTGCGACCGCTCGTGTTCGTCGGTTCGATCGCGGCCGCATACGTGTTCGAGGTGCGCATCTTGTCCAGCGCACCGACGCTCGTCTTCGCGGACAGCTTCGCGAGTGGTCCGACCACTTCCATCTGGGGCATGCTGTTCCTCGCCAGCGCGCTCATCGCGTGGGGCTTCAGCCAGCGCTACTACCGGCACGAGCGCGAGTTCCTGATCGAGCACGACGTGCTCATGCTGTCCTCCGTCACCGGCATGATGTTGATGGCCGGTGCGCAGGACCTGCTCGTGTTCTTCGTCGGCCTCGAGCTGCTCTCGGTGCCGCTGTACACACTGGCAAGCTTTCAGCGGGCGCGCGCGCACTCCGTCGAAGCCGGGATCAAGTACTTCGTGCTGGGCGCATTCGCCGCCGCGCTGTTCCTCTACGGGACGTCGCTCCTCTACTACGGCACGGGATCGATCTCGCTCGTGACGCTGCGCCAAGTCGGCGCGAGCGGTCCCCTCGCCCTCACGGGAGCTGCGCTGATCGCCGCGAGCCTCTTCTTCAAGGTGAGCGTGTTCCCGTTCCACCTGTGGGTGCCCGACGTCTACCAAGGCAGCCCGACCCCGGTGACCACCCTGATGGCGACGGGGACCAAGGCCGCAGGCTTCGCGTTCTTGCTGAACGCATCGTTCCTGCTCCCGAGCTCGGCTGCGGCGGTCGTGGCGGTGATCGCGCTGCTGACGATGGCGGCCGGCAACCTCGGGGCGCTCATGCAGACCGACCTCAAGCGCATGCTCGCGTACTCCGGGATCGCGCACGCGGGCACGCTGCTGCTCGCCGTCGCGGGGGGACTCGCCGGCGATCCGCAACAAGACGGCGCGCTGCACGCCACGCTGTTCTACATGGCCGCGTACGTGTTCACGGCCGGCGGCGCGTTCGGAGCGATCGCGTGGCTCGAAGGCGAGACGAAAGGCCCCGTGACGATCGACTCGATCCGCGGCTTGTGGCGTCGCCGGCCGGGGCTCGCCGCGGCGCTCGCGATCTTCATGCTATCCCTGGGCGGCATCCCGGCGACGGGCGGTTTCCTCGGCAAGTACCTCGTGTTCTCCGTCGCCGTGCGCGCGGACATGATCGGCGTCGCGATCATCGGCGTGCTGCTCTCGGTCGTCGCACTGGGCTACTACCTGCGCGTCGTCGTCGCGCTTTACATGCAGCCCGAGATCGAGTCCGTTCAAGACGCGCGTCAGGATCGACTGCCCTCGGCGGTGTCGGCCGCGCTGTGCGCCGCGATGGTGCTCGTGCTCGGCATCTTGCCGGGCTGGTTCCTCGATCGCATCGGCGGCTGAAAGCTGGTCGCGGGCTCACCCGCCGCTCATCGCCTTCAGAGCCATCCCGCGGTGCGCGAGGATGTCCTCGCCCGGCATGTTCGCCGTGAGGTTCAGGAACTCGCGGAACGCGGCCTGCGCTTCGCGCGGGCGTCCCGTCTCTTGGTAGAGATTCCCCAGGCGGAAGAGCACGAGCCGGCTGTCGAAGCTGAACTCGCTCGGCACGAGGCTGCGCACCGACTCGAGCTCGCGCAACGCTTCGTCCTTTCGACCGATGCGATACAGCACGACCCCGAGTTTCTCCGTCAGCGCGCATTTCTTGTGCGCCAGGCGCGCGCGTGCTTCGCGGAGCACGGCCTCGGCTTCCGTGAGCCGCTGCTGACGATCGAAGCAGATGGCGAGGCGCGTGTAGGCCTTGAACACGTCGTCGTTCTTCGACTCGGGCCCGAGCTTGTCGAGCGCGCGCCGCAGGTCGGCTTCCGCATCGGCGTAGCGCGCTTGATCGGTCGCGATGTCGGCCCGCACGAGGAGCGCGCTGAGCAGCTCGGGGCGGGGAAGCTCCGACGGTGCGTCGGCGAGCTCGAGCGCACGATCCGCCGCGACGCGCGCGGCGATCAGGCCCGAAATGTCCGGCTTGCTCGAGCGAGGCTTCGCAGCGAGACGGCGGTGCTCGGCGAGCTGCGTGTAGTTGAAAGCGGATCCAGGATCCGATTGCACGCCCCACTCCCACAGCGCGATCTCCGACATCCACGCCGTGTTGTAGCGCGAGGTCTGGAAGGCGAGGGGCGCGGCGAGCAGTACTGCGACGACCATCACGGAGCCCGAACCCGCACTCGAAGGCGCGCTCACGTCGCGCGAAGTGCGCTCCGCCTCGTCGTCGCTCGGCTTCGATCGCAACTTCGACACGAGTCGCGCTGCCGCGGGAACGAGGATCATCAAGAAACCGAGCAGCGGTAGGTAGAGGTACCGATCGTGGACGACCTGCTCGGGAAGGAATGCCGACACGTGCATCGCCGGCGCCAGCGGGAGCACGAACATGGCGCATCCCAGCGCTGCGACGCGGCTCTTCCAAGCTTCACGGAGCATCCACGCTCCGGCGATCACGCACACCGCGAGAGGCGCGCCGAAGTTCATCCAATCGATCGTCGCGGGGATCACGGGCCGAAGCGGATACGACGGCCCGATCCATAGTGGAAAGACGATTTGCCGCAGGTAGAAGGCGCAGACCTGCGGCGCTGAACAGACGTCCGCGATCCACTCGGTCCCGCCGCCCCCGGCCGCTGCCGCACGACCGAGCATCGCGTTCCGCGCGACGAGGTACACGAGCGCGAGCGCCGCGAACGGAGCCGCGCGCTTGAACGCGATGGACCACGAGCCGCGCGCAGCTGGCCCTGCGTCGGAGGCTGTGCCGGCTGTGGACGTGCTCGCCAGCACGGCCAGCGCCACGATCGCGGGAAAGAAGATCGCGATCTCCTTCGCGCCTTGTGCCACGACATAGAGCGCGATCGCGGCACTCCAATTCGCGAGCGTCGGGCGCGCGATCGTGTTCAAGACGAACCACGTCGACCCGAGCAACGCCGGGGCGAGGATCAGGTCGGGCGAGCCCGAGATCCACGCCACCGATTCGACGTGCACGGGATGGACCGCGAAGAGGAGTGCGATTGCGCCGGCGGTCATGTGCGGCACTCGCAGCCGGCGCAGGAGAGCGAACGCGAGCCCCGTCGTCAGCGCGTGGAGCGCGATGCTGCCGATGTGCCAACCGACCGTGCTCATGAGCCCGAACACGC
>JANOFY010000088.1:0-2709 GCA_031413895.1 Planctomycetota bacterium
AGAACTCGTCGGAGTAGATCGCGCCGATCTCGCCGTCCGCGCGGTAGTCGAGCGTCACTTGCGCGCCGCGACCTCCCTGATCCGGCGGGACCATGCGCAAGAAGATCCCCGAGTCGAACGGGTAGTCGATCTTTGTCTCGAGCTCGAACTCGAAGCTCGTGAACGGCTGCGCGGTGTAGATGAGGCCGCCGGCGCCGTTCGCGCCGACGCGGCCGGTGAGCGCGCCCTCTTCGACCGTCCACGACGCATCGCCGTCGTAGCGGCCGCCGCGCGTGACCCAGCCGTCGAGCGACTTGCCGTCGAAGAGCGATCGGACGGCCGGATCGTCGACGACGAGGCGCGCGCCCTGAAATCTGCCGACGAGCTCCGCGCCGGCGTCCGCACCGAGGACACACGCGGCGGTCGCGAGCGCGTCGGCGGTCGTCGCGTCGCGCGCGATCACAGTGCAGCACAATCCGTTCGTAACCGCGGCGCCGGTTCGCGGATCGATGATGTGCGAGTAGCGCACGCCGTCGATCACGGCGAACTGCTCCGTGTCGCCGGAACTCGCCACGCCGGCGTGCGCGATCGTGATGGGTGTGTGCGCCGAGCCGATGGCCACGTGCCAGCCCGCTTCGCCTGGCGGCGGTCCGCTGACGGCGATGTCGCCGCTGATCTCGCACAGCGCGCTCTCGATCCCGCGCGCGGCAAGCACAGCCAACGCCTCGTCGCACGCGAAGCCTTGCCCGATCGCTCCGAAGTCGAGTTGCATGCCCGCCGTCGCGAGAGCGACCGTGTGGTCTTCCGCGTCGAGTCGCACCTTCGTCCAGCCGACCCGCGCGCGAGCATCGGCCAGCTCACGCTCGCTCGGCAGCCGTCGATCGCGGCGCGCGGCGCGCCACACGGTCACGAGCGGGCCGCAGGTCACGTCGAACGCGCCGCCGCTCGCGCTCGCGAACTCGGCCGATCGGGCGAGCGTGCTCCACAGGTCGGCGCTCACGAGGACCGGCGGACCTCCGCCGCGCTCGCACAGCGTCTTGGCTTCGCTCGCCTCGCGCCAATCGCTCAGGGCGTCCTCGATGCGCGCCATGCGATCGAACGCGGCCCGCGCCGCGCCCGCCGCTTCGACCTCCGAGTGCGCGTAGAGCACGACCCGCGCCTCGACTCCCATACGGATCTCCCTATACTCGTGTCGCTCGAGTGGCGAGCAGCGCGTGATCGGGACCAGCCAGAGGAGTGGAGTCAGGAGCGCGTGCGCGAGCATCGGAGGTTTCCTCGCAGTGTGGGCAGCCGTTGTCGGCTGCGCGGCGAATCGATCGGCCGAAGCGAGAGCCCCGACTGAACCGGCGGCGACCGTCCTGGCCGCGCCGCTCGACGCTCCCTTCGCCGAGACGATAGCGGGAACCGCATTCGCGATCGAGATGCTCTCGCTGAAGGATCGCGCCGCGGATGCGCCGCGCGTGTGGCTGTCGGCCACCGAGATCACGTGGGACGTGTACGACGCGTTCGTGTTCGAGCTCGACAAGCCGGCTGTGCAAGCGGATCCCGCGATCGACGCGATCGCGCGCCCGAGCAAGCCGTACATCCTCATGGATCGCGGCTTCGGTCATGCGGGTTATCCCGCGATCTCCGTGAATCACACGGGCGCCGCCGCGTTCTGCGCATGGCTCTCGCACAAGACGGGACGCTCGTACCGCTTGCCGACCGAAGCGGAGTGGGAGAGCGCGTGCCGCGCCGGCGCGGCCGGTGGGTGGTGCACCGGCGACGATCCGGCGCCGCTCGGCGAACACGCGTGGTTCAAGGCGAACGCGGAGCGCAGGACGCATCCGGTCGGCATGCGGAAGGCCAACGCGTGGGGCTTCTTCGACATGCACGGCAACGCGGGAGAATGGTGTACGAGCGCAACGGGTGAACCGGTCCTGCGCGGCGGTTCGTACCGCGACAGCGCTCCCGGGCTGCGCGCCGACGCGCGTGTGCTGCCCGAGAAGAAATGGAACGCCAGCGATCCGCAGCTCCCGAAGAGCAAGTGGTGGCTCGCCGACGGCGGCTTCATCGGATTCCGAATCGCGTGCGAAGGTCCTTGATCACGATCGTCGCGGCGATCTCGCTCGGCGCCGCACAGGTGGCCGAAGTCGAGGCGTTTCGGCCGCACGTCGAGCCGGCATCCGACGAAGCACGGCAAGCGTTCGCGGGCTTCAAGATCCCCGCAGGCTTCCAAGTCGAGCTCTTCGCCGCCGAACCGCTGTTCGCGAACCCGGTGTGTTTCTGGCCGGACCGGCAGGGCCAGTTCTACGTCGCCGAGAGCTTTCGACTGCACCAAGGCGTCACGGACATCCGCGAGCACATGGATTGGCTCGACGACGATCTCGCGTGCCGCACGGTTGCCGACCGCGTCGCGATGTACCAGAAGCACCTCGGCGATCGGTTCGGTGAATACACGCGCGCGCACGAGCGCGTCAGTCTTCTGCGCGACACCGACGGCGACGGCGTCGCCGATTCGTCGACCGTGTTCGCCGATGGATTCAACGCTGCGGCCGACGGCATCGGCGCGGGCCTTATCGAGCACAAGGGCGACGTCTACTACACGTGCATCCCGAGTCTGTGGCGTCTGCACGACGACGACGGCGATGGGCGCGCGGAGCAGAAGACCGTACTGACCACGGGCTACGGCGTGCGCGTCGCGTTCCTCGGCCACGACATGCACGGCCTCCGCATCGGGCCCGACGGACT
>JANOFY010000089.1:0-7321 GCA_031413895.1 Planctomycetota bacterium
CGCCATCGACGTGTCGATCAACGTCGACGCCCCGATTTCGATCACACGGTCGCGTTCCTGCGCGGTGATCTCGACGGACTCGTCCTCGTCGAGTCGATCGAGCTTGGCCTGCAGCTCGTCCGGCATCCGCTCATCGAGTCCGCGCCAAAGGCTGAATCGCTCGAAGCTTCGGCCGTGGAACACGCGCTCGAACGTGTACACGCGGCGTCCGCTCTTCGTCTCGATGCGCAGGCTCGTGCTCCGCTCGAGATACGCCGTGCGGTACGGCTCGGGGGAAGGCGCAGTCCAGCGCGGGATGTCGTTCGCCGAAAGGAAGTCCGTGCGCACCGCGAGGATCACGTCGTCGTCGGTCGTGAGCTCGTTCGAACCCGGCGCGAGCTGACGCAGATTCCCACGCACGCGCGCGCTTCCGGTGTCGGCCCCCACGTCGCGCAGCCAAGTTGCCGTGGCCTCCGAGTCGCCGGTCCAGGGTGCGTCGAGCGGGATTGGATAGCCGTCCGCCAAGTCATCCGGCTTGCCATGCGCGGACATCCGGACGCTCACCGAGCCGTCCTCGCGGATCGTGATCTCTTCCTCGTTCTCGAGGCACGACGAAGCGCAGAGAGCCAAGGCGCAGATGGCGAGTAGCGAGCGATTCATGGAGTCCTCGTGCGTGGGTGGAGCGTCGCGCTGGAAACACCAGGGTCGCGACCACGGCTAGACGCGAGCAACGCAGATCCGGATGACAGGATTCTGCGGTCCGCGCACCTTGGGCCGGACAGAAATGACAGGACCCCCGCGGCGGTCAGCCGCGAGGGTCCCAGGGAGGACGTGACCGTGCGCGAGAGTTTGCTCAGCGAGCTCCGCGCTTCGAGGCGCGGACGAGCTCTTCGCGGAGACGTTCCATCTCACCGCGCATCGAGTCGACCTGCGAACGCATCTCGCGCATCAGCGATTCGATCTCGCGACGAGTTTCGGCGCTCGCGCCCGGGGCGTACGCGCGGCCGATCCCGTGGTGCGCATCCCCATGCTCGAACGACCCCATTGCTTCAGGCGCTTCGGGGGCCTCAGGCGCTTCCGGCGCTTCGGGAGCTTCCGGCGGCTCAGGCGCTTCGGCGGGTTCGGGAACATCGACGTCATCGTCGTCGCCCGACCGCCACAACGTGTATCCCTTCGCTTTCGGAGCCTTGCCGGGTTTCGCGTTCTGCGACGGCACGCTCCTCACATAGGGAACTCTCGCCTGCGGCGCGACGGCGAGCGGCCAGCCGCCCCAGCCGCCCCAGCCGCCATCGGGCACGACGAGCACTTCGTTGTCGCCGATCTTCACGCGCGGGAATCCCTTGAACTCTTTGAAGTCCTTCAGACCCTTCAGCGCTTCCAGACGCACGCGAGGCAGCGTGCGGAAGTTGTAGACGCCCGCTTCGCCACCGCGCATCACGCGCTCGAGCGACTCGACGCGCTCCTCCAGCGACTTGGAATCGTCGCCATCGTCGTCGACGTCGTGTCCGCGCGAGCGAGCGAGCGCTTCGAGCTTTTCGATGCGCGCTTCCAGGCTCGAATCTTGGTCATCGTCGTCGTCGGACATCACTTCCGTGTAGTCGGCCTCGGAGTCTTCCGCCGAGTCGTCCTCCCACGAGACCTCGTCATCGGCGGATTCGTCTTCCGCTTCGTCGGAGTCGTCCGCGGATTCGTCGTGCGTGCGCCCGAGCTTTCCGAGCGCCGCGCGGACCTTCTCGCGAATCGAGTCGCCGTTCGTGCTCTCGAGCGCGGCGAAATCCGAGTCCGCATAGGCCTGCGCGAGAGCGAGTTCCTCCGTGTGCTGCGCTTTCATGTGCTCGCCCGCCCGCGCGAGCTCGTGCGCACGCGCCACGAGCTCTTCGTGCTGAGCGGCCGATAGGCGGTCGCGTGTCGCCAATTCGTGGAGCGCCTTCAGCTCGACCGTACCGCCGCCATTCGCCCACGCGCGTGCCTCGTGGACACGAGCCGCTTCCTCACCAGCACGCGCGGCCTCTTCACCGGCACGAGCCGCTTCTTCCCCGGCGCGCGCGGCTTCCTCGCCGGCGCGAGTCACGGCCTCTTCGTACGCGAGCTCTTGCTCACGCGTGGTGGTCGTGCACGAGCTCTTGGCTTTCTTCTTCGTCTTCGGTGAGCAGCACTGTCCGTCGACGCGAGCACGAGTGAGCGCGCGTGCGCGCAGCAGCTCGGGGTCGCATGCGACGGGCGTCGCGACGACCGCGACCGAGCGCATCGGCGTCGCGGCGACTGCGGGCGTCGCGCAAGGCGCCGACACCGGGTGCAGCTTCCCGTCGCACGTCGTTGCGGTGCGGCACTTCGTGGGCGTGCAATCCGGCACGAGCGCGGTGCCGCCGGCGGAAACCGTGCCGAGCAACAGGACGAGCGAGAACAGGGATCGGTTCATGTTCATTCCTTCTGTCGAGATCGAGCGTTCAGACGTTGTCGAGCTTTCGGTCGTTGTCGAAAGGAGAGATCGAATCGAGTGGGGGGCTAAGGTCGATCGAGGAGCGGCCAGGCCTGGTTCTGCTGGAGCAGCGTGTCGAGACGCGCTTGCATGGCGCGCAGTGACTCGAGGCGCGTCGCGAGCGCGTCGATGCGCGCGTGCAGCTCGTCCGCGCCGACGAGGGTCGCCTCGGCCTTCAACGAGTCGAGACCGTGCTGGAGCGAATCGATCTCGTGGAGCAATCCGCTGACGTCGAGAGGCTCGACATCCTGCGCGGAGAGAAGTGCCGCGATCATGCTGGTTCCCGTGAGGAGCGGTGTGCCGCTCCATTCGAGAGGGGCGCTCGCCTCGAGAGGAGCGTCTGCCAACGTCACGGGCGCTTCCGCGGATTCGACTGCTTCGTCGATCCCGCAGTCGTCGCACTCGTCTGCGTCGGCGCAGTCTTCGAGCGCGGCCACTCGGTCGACCGTCGCGGTCGTCGACACTCCGGGAAGCGCGAGCGCCGCGCCCGCGCAGCACAGGCTCGCGATCGCCGTGAGCCCCAGGCGACCCTGCATCACGACCGGCGCGCGCTCCTCGTCGAGCAGACGCCGTACGCGGTGCGAGAGCGCCGAGCCGTGAGCGACCATGGCGAGGGCGGGTAGACGGCGGTGCTCGGCGACGATCCAGCCGGCGATCTCGGTCAATGAGCTCGCGAGCGGAACGCACTCCCCTGTGTGGACGACCGCCCAGTCGTCGCACAGCGACTCGACGTCTTCCTGAAGCAGGCGCCGCGCGAAGCGGTTGAGCGGTTGGAAGAAGAACGCGATCTCGAGCAAGCGGCACAGGCACAGCCACGCGGTGTCGCTCCGCACGGCGTGAGCCAGCTCGTGCGCGAGCACCGCGCGGATCTCGTCGCGTTGGAGTGCGCGCAGAGCGCGCGGCGGGAGACAGATCTCCGCGCGCAGCACGCCCATCGTCAGCGGTGCCGCGATGCCGGGCGCGCACGAGAGGCGCACGCGGCGTGTGAACCCGGCGCGCTTGCGCAGCGTTTCGAGGTCGCGGAAGACGAGGCCCGATTCGATCGCCACACGACCGCGGACACAGCGTGCGAGTCTCTGCCACTCGCGCGCCCAGCGAACGAGACCGATCGCGATCCCGGTCATCCAGATGCCGAGCGCGATTTCGAGCCACGGAATCGGTCGATCCAGGATCGCCGGTGCGCCGACCTCAGCCGGAGCATTCATCGTGGCGGCCCGGAACAGCGGTGCCGATTCGATGTCCGCTCCGAGCATCCGGAGTTGGAGGAGCGCCGGAGCGAGGAGCGGGTGCACCGCATTGGTGCGCGGAGCACTCGGTTCGGTCGGCGGGTCGATCTTCGGCGCAGCGGCGACGATCGGCGCGAAGGTGGGGCGGGCCGGCGCCGGCTCGGCTCGCTCCACCAGAGCCGTCGACTCCGAGCTCGACGGGATCCATTCGAGGCGCCAGGTCTCGATCGAGAACCCGACTTGCGCCGTCGCGGTCGCGAGCCCGCCAAAGAGCGCCAGCTTCCACATCCATTCGCGGATGCCGGTCGCGAAGTCGCGCAGCCGAGTGACCCGTGACAGTGCGAGCACGCCGAGCCACGCGACCGCGATCAAGACGGTGCTGTGGAGCGCGTACGTCGCGAGCCACGCGGCGACTTTCCAAGCGGCCGATTCAACGCCCACGGCGATGCTCCTTCGAGCTGCGCTCTTCGATCAACGCCTTCAACCGTTTCAGTTCGGACGCATCGATCTCCTGTTCCGTGAGCAGGTGGCTGACGAGCGCCTTGAAGTCGCCTTGGAAGAGGCGCTCGGTCAGTTCGGCGACCATCGTCCGGTGGACCTGTTTCTCCGAGATGAGCGGCTTGTAGACGAACTGCCGGCCCTCGGAGCGGTGGCTCACGACACCCTTCTTCTCCATCTTCGTGAGCATCGTCGCGATGGTGGTCAGCGCGAGGCCGCGCTCGTCCGCGAGCGCCTCCTGCACGCGCGACACCGTGGCTTCGCCCTCGGTCCAAAGAACGCGCATGATCGCGTACTGCAGGTCGGCGAGATGGTGGGATCGGCCCATGTGAGTTCCTCCGCTGTGGAGCGCTTGGCGAGCGCGTCGAGTTCGTTCTACTACTCGAGTAGTTGTCTGGCTAGTGACCAAACTTGCCTTTTGCACGGCCGGAACTTGAGGGGGCTCGCGTGGGTTTCATTCGCCGACCACGCGGAGTGGCCGAGCACCCGCCTGACGCGCTGCGAAACGGCCCCGCTCTGGCTAGGCTCTTCGCGCTCGATCGGCCCGGCTCAGTCCCGATCGAGGGTTCGCCCGATACTCGATGCCGCGCCGCCCCGTCCCCCCCAATGCCCCGCGCTTCCAATACACATAGAGTCCGCCCGGCGGCCGGACTCCGGCGCACGGCGCCGTGGTGCGAGGTGCGATGAGCAGCGGCGACACGCCCCCGCTCGGTAAGGCCTCGCTCTTCCTGGCCCTCGGCTTGGCCGGGCTCGGCGCCGTCGCGGCTTTCGTGTATCCGCTCGTGCCCTTTCCCGAGGAGCGCGCGATGCGCGCCAAGTACGAGTACTTCGCGGCGCACAAGGACGAGCTCGATGCGGTGTACATCGGATCGAGTCGTGTGCTGCGTGGGATCGACCCGCGCCTCGTTGATGCGGACCTCGCGGCGCGCGGCCGTCCGTTCCGATCCTTCAACTTCGGTCTCGACGGGATGATGGCGCTCGAGAGCGACTTCGTGATGCGCAAGTTGCTCGAGCTCGAACCCGCGCGACTGCGCTACGTGCTGTTCGAAGCCAACACTTGGTACGCGGGATACGACGCCAAGCCGGGCATCCCCGGCACCGATCCGCACTCGCAGCGCAGCGTCTACTGGCACACCGTTCCGCAGACGATCAAGGCGCTCGAGACGCTGTGGCTTTCGGACGAGCCGGCCTGGGAGCGGCTGCGCTTCGCGGGCACGCACGTCGAAACGATGGCGTGGAAGCTCGTCAGCTATGGCCAAGGCACGCGCATCTTCGCGAAGCTCACCGGCAGCGATGCCGACGAGATCAGCGCCGAGATCTCCGTCGACGTGATCGCCGATGGGCGCGGCTATCAGCCGATGGAAGGCCTGACCGACAAGTTCCACACCGAGGGCCGCGAGGTGTTCCTCACGCCGCAAGCGCAGGCCAAGTACCCGGAGATGATCACGGCGATCCCAGCGGCGAACGCTGCGGGTTCGACCCTCGCGACGTACAACTTCCCCGCCTTGCGCACGCAGCAAGAAGTCGTGAGCTCGCACGGGGCCGAGCTGATCTACGTCGTGATGCCAACCGTGCGCGGAACGCCGGATCCGCTTGCGCTGCGCGCTGGGGGACACGTGCCCGTCCTCTTCCACTTCAACGACCCCGAGAAGTACACGTCGCTCTTCGCTTTCGATCGGCGGCACGACATCGGCCACCTGTCGCGACTTGGAACCGAGGAGCTCAGCCTGCTGATCGCGTCGTCGCTCGCGGACGAGATGGAGCGCTCGCCGTGATGCATCCGGGCGTGAACGGCGGCGACACGCCTCCGCTGGGTTCGACGTCGTTCTTCGTCGGGCTCGGACTGGCGGGCTTCCTCGTGGTCGCGGCGCTCATCCATCCTTTGGTGCCTTGGCCGGAAGAGAAGGCGATGCGCGCCAAGTACGAGCACTTCGCCGCGCACAAGGACGAGTTCGACGCCGTGTACATCGGCTCGAGCCGTGTGCTGCGCGGGATCGATCCGCGTGTGATCGACGCGGACATCGAAGCTAGCGGTCGGCGGTTTCGCTCGTTCAACTTCGGACTTGCGGGGATGATGACGCTCGAGAGCGACTTCGTGCTGCGCGAGTTGCTCGCGCTCTCGCCGGCGAAACTGCGCTACGTGCTGTTCGAAGCCAATACGTGGTACGGCGGCTTCGACGATCCCTGGGCCGACCCGCACTCGCAGCGCAACGTCTATTGGCACAGCGTGCCGCACACGGTGAAGGCTCTCGAGACACTGCGCCTCTCGGACAAGCCGCGCTGGGAGCGGCTGAGGCTCGCGGGCACGCACATCGAGACGATGGTGTGGAAGCACGTCAACTACGGTCAGGGCGCGCGCATCTGGGCGAAGCTGCGCGGCACGGACGCAGCCGCGATCAACGAGGAGATTCCGGTCGAGGAGATCGCGGAGGGTCGCGGGTACCAGCCGCTCGAGGCGCTCACGGACAAGTACCACGAGTTCAATCGCAACGAGTTCTTGGCGTCGCAGGACAAGTACAAGGCGATGATCGCCGAGATCCCCGCCGCGAACGCGAAGGCGACGACACTGTCCACTTACAACTTTCGCGCGCTGCGATCTCAGCAGGAGCTCGTCCGGTCGCACGGCCTGGAGCTCATCTACATCGTGCTGCCGAGCATGCGTGGGTCGCCGGATCCGGGAGCTTTGCTCGCCGGGAACCACGTGCCCGTGCTCTTCCATTTCAACCAGCCCGAGAGGTATCCCTCCTTATTTGAGATGGATCGGCTCCAGGACGCGTGGCATCCGTCGCGCCTCGGCACGAAGGAGGTCAGCGACCTCATCGCGCAATCGCTGGCCGTCGAAATCGCGCGTGGCGCGGAGAAGAAGCTCGAAAGCCCGCACCAGGAGCGGAAGCAATAGCGGACGCTCTCGCGCCCGCACACCTCGATGCTGTTCACCGAGTTCCGCTTCCTGGTCCTGTTCGCCGTTTGCTTCGGCGTCTACTGGTCGATCCGCTCGCACCAAGGACGCAAGTACTGGTTGCTGCTGTGCAGCTGCGTGTTTTACGGCGCGTGGAGCGTCGAGTTCCTGGCGTTGATGTTCGGCTCGGTCACGTTCGACTACGTGATGGGGCGCTTGCTCGAGCACGAGCAGGACGCG
>JANOFY010000090.1:0-3269 GCA_031413895.1 Planctomycetota bacterium
GCTGGGGCGGATTCGGACGCAGCATGCTCCGTGACGATGCACCGGATCCGAACTCGAAGCACATCGTCGTCGACGGACTGTGGATCCTGATCTTCGGAATGTACGGCGCGGTCGGTCTCGCAGCGCTCGTCGGCGTCTTCCTTCTCCCGATCGTCGCGCTGTGGCGACGCCTGCCGCCGCGCACATGGACGCATCCGAGCGTGCTCCCCGTCGGACTCGGATGCCTCGTCGCCGGTTTGTTCCTCGCGGATTGTCTGATGAACGCGCTCGTGAACCCGATCTATTTCATGATCCTCGGCGGCGTCGCGAGCGTCGCGATGTCGAGCCGCAAGGCGCTCGCCCTCCAGCTCGCGGGTCGCACCGCGGCCCGAGTTCCCGCGCGGAGATTCCGCGCGACGCGCGCGCACCGTTCGGTCGCCGAAGCGGCGGACTTCCTCACCGCTAGCGCCCTGGAAAGAAGGTGACCGATGCGCCTCGTCGTCGCGATCGTCAACTACCGTACAGCGCCGCTCGTCGTCGATTGTCTGCGCTCGCTCGCGCCGGAGATCGCGCAACTCCAAGGCGCGCACGTCGTGGTCGTCGACAACGCTTCGGGGGACGGCTCGGAGCGCGTCCTCGCGGAGGCCATCGCCAAGAACGGCTGGAGCGCGTGGGCGACGTTCAAGCCCGCAGCGCACAACGGCGGCTTCTCCTACGGCAACAACCGCGCGATCGAGGACTTCGTCCAGCGCTCGGGCACGGATCGGCCGGAGTACGTCTTGCTCCTCAACCCGGACACGCTCGTCCGTCCCGGCGCGCTGCACGTGCTGCTCGAGTTCATGGACCGCCACCCGGACGTGGGCATCGCGGGCGGCGGGCTCGAGGATCCGGACGGCACGCCGCAGCACTGCCGCTTCCGGTTTCCGAGCATCCTCGGCGAGCTCGAATCGACGCTCGAGGTCGGCCTGGTGTCGCGCCTGCTCGCGCGGCAGAAGATCGCCCCGGCGCTGACGAGCGTGGCGCATCCCATCGATTGGGTCGCCGGTGCGAGCATGATCGTGCGCACGACCGTGTTCGACGCGATCGGCTTCATGGATGAGGACTACTTCCTCTACTACGAAGAGGTCGACTTCACGCTGCGCGCCGCGCGCGCGGGCTTTCGCTGCTGGTGGGTGCCGGAGTGTCGCATCGTGCACCTCGTCGGGCAGAGCACCGGCGTCACGGTGCGCGGCGCCCGGCCAGCGCGGCGTCCCCGCTACTGGTTCGAGTCGCGTTGGCGCTACTTCGTGACACACCACGGCCGCGCCTACGCCACCACTGCGAGCGTGGCGTGGATGCTGGGCCACAGCGGCCACGCGATGATTCGTGCGCTTCGAGGGCGGCCGAACGTCGACCCGCCGTGTCTGCTGCGGGACTTCGTGCGGTTCACGTTCGGTGGCAAAGGCACCGCAGCACTCGCGAGGTCGACGACGAGCGATCCGGCGCAGGATCGGATCGCCGCGTAGCTCGCGCGCCCGCTAGAATGGCGCGGCCCCATGCCGCACGCCTTTCATTCGCTCACCGTGCTCCTCGCGGTGCTCGCGTCGTGCAGCGAGCGGGCGTCGTCCGTCATCGCGGCGCCGCCATCCACCGTCGCAACGCCGACGCACGCGGCCCAGGTCCGCTACGACCGCGACATCCGGCCGCTGCTCTCCGACCGCTGCTTCGTCTGCCACGGTCCCGACGAGGGCGCCCGCGAAGCCAAGCTGCGGCTCGACTCGTTCGAGACTGCGACCGCCGGCCGCGGTGGAACTGCGGCGATCGTTCCGGGTGACCTCGCGCGCAGTGAGCTTTGGCAGCGGATCAACGATTCCGATCCGGACGAGGGGATGCCGCCCGCGAGCAGCCACAGACGGCGACTCTCGACCGCCGAGCTCGACACCGTTCGACGTTGGATCGAGGACGGAGCTCGCTACGAACCCCATTGGTCGTTCGTCGGACCCGCGCGGCCGCCGCTGCCGGCGGTCGGCGATGAATCGTGGTGTCGCAACGAAGTCGACCGCTTCGTGCTCGCGACGCTGGAACGCGAGCGCGTTGCGCCGAGCGTCGACGCCGATCCGGACGTGCGCTTGCGCCGCGTGTTCCTCGATCTCACGGGGCTGCCGCCGACCCCCGAGGAGATCGACGCGTTCCTTTCCGACAAGACGCCGCACGCGTACGAGCGCTGGGTCGACAAGCTGCTGACGCAGGAGCCGTACGTGAGCCGCGGAGCCGAGCACCGCGCCGCGCCGTGGCTCGACGCGGCGCGCTACGCGGACACGTGCGGCATTCACACGGACGCTGGACGTTCGATCTGGCCGTGGCGCGACTGGGTCTTGCGCGCGTATCAGGGCAATCTGCCGTTCGATCGCTTCCTCACCGAGCAGCTCGCGGGGGATCTGCTGCCGGACGCGACGCTCGACCACAAGGTCGCGAGCGGATTCAACCGCAACCACGTGACCACCGACGAGGGCGGCGCGATCGCCGAGGAAGCGCTCGTCGAATATGCCGTCGATCGCACCGCGACGACCGCGTCGGTGTTCCTCGGATTGACGATGGGTTGTGCGCGCTGTCACGACCACAAGTTCGATCCGATCACGCAGGAGGAGTTCTATCAGTTCTACGCGTACTTCGATTCGATCGACGAGCCGGGTTTGTATTCGCAGCTGCCCGACGCCAAGCGCGCGTTCGAACCGGCGCTCGACGTTCCGACGAGCGAGCAAGAAGCGGAGCGCGCGCGGTTGACGCGTGAGATCGAAGCAGAGCGCGCGCGCGTCGACGAGTCCCTTCCCGGCGAAGCGGCACAGCGCGCCACGTTCTTCGCCGACCTCGCGTGGAAGCCATAGCGAATGTTGTCCATCGCTTGCTGCTTCGTTTCTGCAATGTGCAGCGGTCCGACGAGGCGCAACTTTTCCGGATCCATCTTGCGCCCATGCTCGGACGCAACATCGTTGGCGACTTTCCAATTGATGCCGAGCGCGTCGTATCCCCCGGTCTGCGTCGCCGCCACGCACAACATGCCGAAGCCATGCTTACCCGCGAGCTTGCCGCCCGACGGTGTCACGCTCGACGCCACGCAGATTTCCGGATGCGGCCAGGTATAGGGCCGCAACTGCGAAATCGTGTTCGACAGCGTGAACCATTCGCTCTTTTTCGTCACCCGCTCGCCGGCGAACAATTTCAGGATCACCTCGATCGCCTCGACCATGCGGTCGCGTTGGGTGTTCGGATCGATGCCCATCTGGAATGCGTCCGACGGCAACAGGCCTGGC
>JANOFY010000091.1:0-3219 GCA_031413895.1 Planctomycetota bacterium
CGATAGTACGGTGTCAGTCACATTTCTCCGGGGTACGCGTTTCGCGCCCCCCGGAGGAAAGTGACTGACCCCGGTCTATCGGCCTGACCCCGTACTATCGCGGACACCGACCGCGACCCCGCCCCGTGAGCGAACCCAAGACAACGCGACCGCATCCGGGTCTGCGTCACATTCCACCGACGCGTTGGCCGACGCGCGACGAGGCGCGCGCGAGCCGGCTGTTCAGCCCGATCCGCATCGGTGCGTTCGAATCGCGCACGCGCACGTGGGTGCCTGCGATGGTGCCGTGGCGTTCCGTCGACGAGGGTTACGTCACGCCGGACATCCTGAACTGGTACGGCCGTTTCGCGGACAGCAAGCCCGGTGTGCTCGTCGTCGAAGCGACCGGCATCCGCGACGTGCCCAGCGGTCCGCTGCTGCGTATCGGCGACGATCGGTTCATCCCCGGGCTGAAGCAGCTCACCGACGTCGTGCGATCTCGATCGGCCGGCCAGACGAAGCTCCTGATCCAGATCATCGACTTCCTCGCGATCCGGCGCCGACCGGAGAAGGAGAAGTACGTGCAGCGCTACTTGGTGCTGCGCGACGTGCATCGTGAGCGACTCGCACGCTTGCCTGCCGGCGAGCACGCGGCTCGCCGAACCGACGACGAAGTTCGTGCCGCGTTGCTCGCGCTCCCGCGCGAGGAGCTTCTCGGCGTTCTCGATCCGCGCGAGGTCGAAGATCTCGAGCGCGGCTACCGCGAACGCGTCGACGACATGCACCTCCCGCACATCCGCGAGCTTCCGCGCGTCATCCCCGGGCTATTCGCGCGCGCCGCCGTCCGTGCGCGCGCTGCCGGTTTCGACGGTGTCGAGCTCCACTTCGCGCACGCGTACACGATGGCGTCGTTCCTATCGCGGCTGAACCATCGCGACGACGGCTACGGCCGGACACCGGAGAATCGAGTGAAGCTCGCCGTCGAAGTCTTCCAGGCCGTGCGCGCCGCCGTTGGACGCGATTTCACCGTTGGCTGCCGCATCCTTGGCGACGAAGTGGTCGAGGGAGGCTCGCGCGTCGACGACGCGAGCTTCTACGCCGTCGAGCTCGCGCGCGCCGGCATCGACTTCATCTCGGTGTCGAAGGGCGGCAAGTTCGAGGACGCCAAACGTCCAAAGGTCGGCGAAGCGATCTATCCGTACACCGGTGCGAGCGGACTCGAGTGCATGCCGACGGTTCACATCGGCGGCGAGGGTCCCTTCGGACGCAATCTGCCGCTGTCGCGCGCGATCCGCGCGAGCGTTCGCGCAGCAGGTTTCACCACGCCCATCGGCGGAGCGGGCGGCATCAACTCATACGAGCTCGCAGAAGGCGCACTGCGCGACAGTTCGTGTGACTTCGTCGCTGCCGCGCGTCAGTCGCTCGCCGATCCCGATTGGTGGCTCAAGATCGAAGAGGGTCGCGGGAGCGAGATCCGCCGCTGCGTCTACACGAACTACTGCGAAGGCCTCGATCAGAGGCACCACCAGGTGACCTGCCAACTGTGGGATCGGCTCTTCGAGGAACCCGACACGTCGACAAGCGACGGGACGATCACACGCTCGCACGACGGCAAGCGTCGGCTCGTGCCGCCGCCTTGGCGTCGCTGACGTCACGGTCGCGCTAGCGCAGCGACGAGAGCTCGCTTGCGACGCGCTCCGCTTCTTTGAGCGCCCGCAGTGCGTTCTCGCCGCAGATCTTCTTCACGTCGCTCTCGCGATACCCGCGACGCAGGAGCTCCGCGATCAGGTTCGGATACTGCGACACGTCTTTCAGGCCGATCGGCAACGTCGGTCCGACGCCGTCGAAGTCCGAACCGAGACCGACGTGATCGACGCCGGCGAGCTTCACGGCGCGGTCGATGTGATCCGCGACGTCGCTGACCGTCGCGAGCGGGAACGGGTGCTCGCTATCCCATTTCTCGAGCAACGGTTGCGTCTGCTCGGAGTCCACGGCGACCCCCAGCTGCTTCGCGAACTCCTCGGACGCCTCGTCGCGCGCGCCGTAGTGGTCGTTCGCGGCTTGGATGAGGAATCCCGAGCCGAAGTTGATCATGACCACGCCACCCTGCTTGCCGACACGGCGCACCATCTCGTCGTCCATGTTGCGTTCGAAGCCCGGCACGAAGTGTCGCAGCGACGAGTGCGATGCGATCACCGGTGCCTTCGAGAGCTCGATCACTTGCCAAAACGTGTCGTCGGAAACGTGCGAGATGTCCACCAGGATCCCGAGCTCGTTCATGCGCGCGACGACCTGTCGGCCGAACGGCGTGAGTCCTTTGTGCGTGTGCGACTTGTCGTACGACGAATCGCAGATGTGGTTGTCCTTGCCGTGGCACAGCGTGATGTACCGCACGCCGCGCGCGTGGAAGTGATCGACGTTCGCTAGATCGCCTGCGATCGGGCTGCCGTTCTCCATGCCGAGCAGGAGCGCGATGCGACCGCTCTTCACGATGGTTCGCACTTCGTCGCTGCTGTGCGGGATCGCAAAGTCGCCGGGATGAGCGGCCGCGATTCCCTCGACCATGTCGATGAGCTCGTCGGCGAGCGACTTGGCCGTTCCCTTGGCCTCCTCCTCCGACGGCACGTAGATCGAGAAGAACGGCGCGTCGAGGCCGCCCTCACGCGCGCGCGGCAGATCGAAGTCGCCGCCGGCCGTTCGAGCGGAAACGTCATCGACCGGCTCGTTCTTCTCCTTCTGCTCGTGGAGCCGGTACGGCACGTCGACGTGGCCGTCGACGATCAGGAAGGAGTGCGCCAACTCCCGCGCACGCGCATCGATGACTGCGGGGTCCGCGGGCTGTGGCGTCGCGCACGCCGCGGCTAGGACGAGAGCAGCGATCGAAGCTCGGATCGACGTCATGGCCCAGAGGCTACGTTCAGGGCGGCACCGATCACAGGCCCGCGTCGTCGATCTCGAGCAGGTTGCCGCTCCGATCGAAGAGGAACGTCAGCGTGCGCGCGGCGCTGCTCCGGGATCCGGCTCCGCGGTACGTCACGACGTGAGCCGTTTCGAACAGGTCGAGGGACTCGAAGTCCCAGCGCGCGTTCTCGTCACCGAGCTCGAACAGCTTGCGATTGACGGCAATCACGCTCGTCGCGAATGCGCGCACGTCGTCGGCTTGGTAGTCCGCTTTGCCCAGCGCGCGCGCGATCGACACGCCGACGATGCTCGAATAGATGCGCGTCGCGCGTCCGTCGG
>JANOFY010000092.1:0-20816 GCA_031413895.1 Planctomycetota bacterium
GGTGGCCCCCGCGAATCCGCTGGAGCTCTGGAGCCGGTTCCTCGACGCGCTCTCGGCCTCTTCGATGGCGTCGCTCGCGGAGGTCCTCCGCGCGCGCGCGCGGCCGACTCGCCGAACACGCCCATGCGCGCGCCCTGGTGCGCATCGCGAACCTGCGACCCGATGAACGATCGTTGATCGCGGAGCCGCGCAACGCGAAGGCTGCCGCGAACGTGTTTTCCAAGATTGCCGGACAGCCGACCGAACTCGTGTTCGAGGAAGCCGGACCGGCGCAACGCGCAGCGCCCGACATGTTCACCATGCAGGTGAACGACATGTTCGGCGGGCGCATCGAGGACGATGGATGAGCGGCGCCTTTGGCGACATGGGCAACCTCTTGAAGCAAGCCCAGCAGATGCAACGCGAGCTCGACCGCGCGCGCGAGGAGCTCCGCTCCGCGAAAGTCGAGGGTTCGTCGGGCGGCGGCGCCGTGCGTGCCGAAGTCAACGGCGACGGCCAAGTGATGCGCATCCACATCCGCCCGGACACGCTCGAGGCCAAGGACGCGAGCGCGATCGAAGCGCTCGTGCTCGCGGCGGTGCGTGACGGCATCGACAAGGCGCAAGCGCTTCGCGAGGAACGCTTGGGGCGGCTGACCGGTGGTCTGAATCTTCCGGGTCTTCTCTAGGACCATGTCGTCGTGGCGTACCCCGAGCCGCTCGAAGAGCTGATTCAAGCGTTCGAGCGCTTCCCGGGCATCGGCCGCCGCAGCGCGGAGCGACTTGCATTCCACGTGCTGCGCGATCCCGCGGCCCGAGGTCTGGCGCGCGCGATCGACCGCGCGATCGAAGGCACGCGTCGTTGCGGACAATGTTGCAACGCCGCGGAGTCGGATCCGTGCTCGCTCTGCGCGGACGAGAGTCGCGATCGAACTCTGCTGTGCGTCGTCGAGGAACCGCGCCACGTCGAGGCGTTGGAGAGATCCGGCGTCTACCGCGGCCTCTACCACGTGCTCATGGGAGCACTGAATCCGGCCGACGGCACCGATGCCGCGCATCTGTCGATCGCTCGATTGCTCGATCGAGTGCGGCGCGGCGGGCTTGCGGAGGTGATCCTCGGCACGGATCCGGACTCGGAGGGTGAGGCGACGGCTGTGCTCGTTCTCGAGGCGCTCGAATCCGTGGGAGTGAGCGGCCTCGTCGTGACGAGGCTCGCGCGCGGTTTGCCCGCCGGCGCCGCGATCGAGTATCTGCACCGCGGCATCCTCGAGGATGCGCTCGCGGGCCGGCGGCCGGTTCGAGCGAAGCCGCGTCCTGCGGCGGATCGTTGAGCCGCGGCTCGTCGGTGTTCGCGCGCTACGCTGTCACGCCATGCGCAACGTACGGATCGCGGTCGCGTACGACGGCTCCCGCTTTTTCGGCTGGCAGCGTCAGGACGGGTTCATGTCCGTCCAGCAGGCGCTCGAGGAAGCGCTGCTCGGATTGACGGGGGAGACCGTGACCGTGCACGGCGCGGGCCGCACCGACACGGGCGTGCACGCGCTGGCGCAGGTCGCGCACTTCCACGTCGAATCACGGATTGCGGACGAGCGTTTTGGCCTGGCGCTCAACGCGCACCTGCCCGAAGGCGTCGCGGTCCTCTGGGTCGAGACCTGTCGCGACGATTTCCACGCTCGATTCGACGCGCTCTCGAAGCGCTACTTGTACGTCACTTCGACCCGCCATGTGCGACCGCCGTTCGGACGGCAGTACTGTCACTGGATGGCGTATCCGCTCGACGGGGACGCGATGCGGCGAGCGGCGCGCGCGCTGATCGGTGAGCACGACTTTCGCGCCTTCGGCAACACCGGTTCCCCGCGCGCGACGACGATCCGCACGGTGCAGTCGCTCCACTTCATCGCGCGCAAGGGTCGCATCGCGTTCGTCGTGCAGGGCAACGGTTTCCTCTACAACATGGTCCGCACGATCGCGGGCACGCTGCTCGACATCGGGCGCGGCCGGCTCGATTCAGGCGTGGTCGCGCGGGCGCTTGCGGACGGACGGCGCGAGACCCTCGGCGCGACCGCTCCCGCGGCTGGGCTCTATCTAGTTTCCGTGCAATACGGTGAACGGCTATTCGACTCCGGAAGCCATCGCGCGACGCGACGATCCGCAGGGAACGCGCGCTGGCGCCCTTGACCGAAACAGCCGCAGGGCCATAAGGTAGGTGCGGCTGCGATGATGTCGCGCTACGGTGCCTTCAGACTCCAAAAGTCCCGCCGCCGTCGACGTGCGCGCGGGCCCCGACTCTCACATGGGGCAGATCCTTCTCGCGAGCGGCATCACGGCCGTGTGCATGCGCCACGGAAGCGTCCGCGCGACTTCGGTTTTGTCGCACTTCCGGCCGATTCGGCCCCTGGATGGAGCCCGTGGGGCGAGCCCGCGGTTCGTCGCGGGAGTCGGTCGGCCTTCGACCGCGCGATCGGAGCGCTCGCGATCCGCGTGATCGGCAGTCCATCTGCCCGGAGAATCCTATGCAAACCCAGGTTTCCATCCTCCATCACGACTATCCCACCCAGGTTCGGAGTCAGGTCGAGCAGAAGCTGCAGCACCTCGTCAAGTTCTACGAGCGCACCGTGTCGATGCGCGCGCTCCTCGAGCGCCAAGGCGACGACCACCGGGTCGAGATCGTCGCGAGCGTAGGTCAAGGCGCAGTCTTGGTAGTGGATGCGCGCGCGTCTATGTTTGCGAGCGCCTTGGAGGAAGCTCTCGAACGTATGGAGCGCTTGCTGAAGCGGCACAATCAAAAGCACGTCACCGCTCGTCGTCGCCGCGGCGACCCGTCCCGCTGAGCTTCGCCGCGCAAGAATCGTCCCCGCATGGATTATTGGAAGCAGTTCAAGGCCAAGAGTTGCACCGTGGGGCTCAAGGCCTCGACCAAGAACGAAGCGCTCGCGGAGGCGGTCAAGAACATGATCAGCGCCGGCGTCCTCCCCCAGGAGCTCGAGGAGGACGCGATCAAGGCGCTGACTGAGCGCGAGCGCCGCGGATCGACGGGCCTGGGGATGAACGTCGCGATTCCGCACGTCAAGCTCTCCGGGCTCGAGCGCGTCGCCTGCAACCTGTCGGTGCACGCACAGGGCCTCGAGTGGCAAGCCGTCGACGGCGCTCCGGTCCATATCTTGTTCACCATCATTCGTCCGGAGTCGAAGAGCGAAACGCACGACCCGGAACGGCATCTAGAGATGCTGCGCTGGATCTCGCGGCTGTCGCGCGACAGCGACTTCCGGCGCTTCGCCGTGCGCGTCAAGACGAAGACCGAGCTCATCGATCTCCTCAAGGAGATGTCGGCGCTCTGATCGAGCGCTCGCGTTGGACGTGACGACCGATCGGCCGATCGCAGGCGTGGTGGAAGCAACTCGAAAGGTGCAGCTCAGGAATGCCGGGGGACTCCACGCCCGGCCCTGTCACGCAATCGCATCGCTTGCGCTCGCGTCCGACAGCGACCTCTTCGTCGGTTGCGGGGACTGCGAGGTCAACGGCAAGAGCATCCTCGAGCTGATGACACTCGGCGCGCCATTCGAGGCGACGCTCTGTTTTCGGGCGCAGGGGCGGGACGCCGATGTCCTCGTAGCGCGACTCGTCGCGCTCGTCGAGGGCGGTTTCGGCGAACTGGACTAAACCCCAAGGCCCGTACGGGCCGAATGGGGTCTCAGCCGCAAGCCCGCTCCGACCGAAGCCGGTTCGGGGAGCTCGCGGCCTCACCCGCAATCGAGATCAGGGAGATCCGTGTTCCGAAATTCCAAGCGCGTCGTGGGATTGGACGTGGGCAGTTCGGTGGTCAAGGCCGTCGAAGTGTCCCTCGAGGGTCCCGAGCCGGTGATCACTGGGTTCTCGCGGGTCGAGATCCCGCCCGGCGGTAGCCAAGCGGATGCCGTTGCGACGGTCTTCCGCGAAGGGAAGTTCAAGACCAAGCGGGTCGTGTCGTCCGTCTCCGGTCAATCGGTCGTCGTGCGCTACGTCCCCATGGCGAAGATGCCCGAGGCCGATCTGAAGCAGGCCATCCGTTTCGAGACCGACAAGTACCTGCCGTTCGAGCTCGACGAGGTCGTACTCGATTGCCAACCGCTCAAGCGCAACGCTGGCGGACCCGCTGAGGGCGACGCCAAGGGCGGCGAACAGCAGACGGTGCTGCTCGCGGCGTGCAAGACCAAGGCCATCGAAGAACGCATCCAGCTACTGCAGGGTCAAGGCTTGACGCCGGTCGCGATCGACGTCGACCTCTTCGCGCTCGCGAACGCGTGGGAGCTGTGCGGGCTTCCGGCCGAGGAGCTCGAAGAAGGCCAGGAGCAGGCGATCGCGCTCGTCGACATCGGTGCGACGCGCACGTCGATCAACGTTCTCTGCGGCGGCGAAACGTGCTTCAGCCGCGAGATCAACATGGGTGGCGCGGACATGACGCAAGCGGTCGCGCGCCGCCTCGGACTCGAAGTCTTCGAGGCCGAAGCGATCAAGCGATCGAGCGACAGCCACCAGCTCGAGGTGAACACGGCCATCGGGCCCGTGCTCGAGGACCTCGTGAGCGAGCTCTCGCTCTCGCTCGACTACGTCGAACACCACGAGGGTGTCCAGGTCAAAGAGATCCTGCTGTCCGGCGGGGGAGTTCTCGCTCCCGGAGCGGCGACCTACATCGAGCAGGCCACGGCGCGCACGGCGCGCATCTGGAATCCCCTCGAGGGCCTGCGCGTCGACGTCAACCGCGTCGATGTCGAGGAGTTGGAAGCCTGGGCGCCCACGCTCGTGGTCGCCGTGGGCCTGGCCTCCAGGGTGCGTGCCTCATGATTCGGATCAACCTACTTCCCGAGCAGTACCGCAAGAAGGCGCGGACGCCGATCAAGCTCTTGCTGGGCGTCAGCGCGGCTGTGGCGGTGAACGCTTGTCTCGTGGCGTGGTGGGGACGCCTGGCGATCGGCGTTCAAGGTGAGCTCGACGTTGAGCGATCGACTTTGCAGGTCGAAATGGACGGCCTGACCCCGCAGGTCAACTACTTCCACTCGTTGCAGTCGGAGGGCAAGCAGTACACGACGCGCGAGACGACGCTGTCCTCGCTCACGAAGAGCCGCGTGTCGTGGACGAGGAAGCTCGACGAGCTCCTCGACGTCATCAATCGCGGCGGCGACGGGCAACGACACTTGATCTGGCTCGACGACCTGTCGGTCGCGCAAGCGGGCGACGACGGCAAGGGCAAGAACTTCGGCTCGCTGACTGCGAGCGGACACTCGGGCTCGGAGAAATTCGCGCAGGTCGCGAACTTCCTCGAAGACTTGGAATCGTCGGCCTTCATGAGCGACTTCCAGCCGCCGGCTCCGCCCGAAGGAACGCAGACTCTCGAAGACAAGACGCTCGTTCCGCCGGTGGTGTGGGCGTTCCCGCTCTCGCTCTCCCTCAAGAGCCCTGAAGAGCGGATGAAGGCGGCCCAGTCGAGCGACAAGGCAACCAAGCCCGCAGCGCAGCCCGGTGCGCAACCCGCCGGCGCCGCGAACGTGGAGAAGTCGCAATGAAAGAGCGTCCCTGGTGGCTTTACATCGCGAGCGGTGGCTCGCTGCTCGCGGCCGGACTCGGCGCGCTCGTGTACGTGCAGTACGGCAAGATCGACGCCGCGCGCAACGAGATCACGACTCTGAGCGTGAGCATCGACTCGTCGCGCAAGGAGATCGAGGGCACGGCCGCGCAGGAGCGCGAGGTGATCGTGCTGCGCGAGCTGACCGAGACGATGAAGCAGATCCTGCCCGACAACGACGACGTGAACAACCTGGTGCGCACGTTCCAGAGGTTCTCGGAAGAGTCGAAGGTCCGGATCTCAGGCTTGAAGCGCAAGACGACCAACGCGCGCGACAAGAGCGATTTCGACAAGGTCGCGTACACGCTCTCGTTCGAGGCCGACGCGTTCCAAGTGCTGGACTTCCTCGACATGATCGAGAGCCACTCGCGGTTCATGCGCGTGCCGACCATTCGCATGACGGGCGCGCAGCGCGCGCAGATCGAGAGCGACGGGTTCCCGTCGCACCGGATCCAGATGGACGTCGAAACGTACGTCTACGAGCCGAAGAACGATGCGAAGCCGGTCACGATCGACGGCTACGATCGCAAGCGCGACCTCTTGATGGGCGAGATCAATCGCCGGCGCCAGAGCCTGGCGGTGTCGACGTACAGCTACCGCGGGGCCCGCGGTCGGCGCGACCCTTGGATCGACCCGCGCGTGCCGCTCCTCGGAGACGGGCAGAGCGCGCTCACCGTGCCGGAGCAGATGGACCTCGTACAGGGTCTGTGCGACCGCGCGGCGGACGTCACCACGAAGTGGAAGCAGGTGAAGGATCCTGAGATCAACGTGATCCAGTCGATGCTGATCCGCTCCGACCTCGAGGACACGCTCGCCACGCTGGAAGAGGATGTGCGTCGCATCGAAGCCGAGCACTCCATCCGCTACGTGCCGTCCGAGCGGCGCATGCAGAGCGAGGTGATGGACGTCATCACCAACATTCGCACGGAGCTCGTCGCCTTCGAAGCCGGCAGCGGGCCGTCGAACGACACGCTGCGCGAGATCGAGGAGACCATGATCAGCCACCAGGAGCAGGGTGAGTACAAGCTCATGCTCGAGGCGTTCGAGGTCATCGACTCACGCTTGGCGCTCGTCGACGCCGATCCATTGCGCAAGCCGCTCGTCGACCGGTTGCGCGAGCTGGCGCACGAAGCGCGCACGATCCTCGATTTCGAGAAGATTGAGCTCGACATCACGGGGATCGCAATCGTTCAAGACTTGCCGCCGGTGGCGGTCATCAACGGCAAGTCACTCGGTGTGGGAGACATGCTGAACTACGAGATCACGGTCCATGCGATTCGGACCGACGCGATCGAGTTCATCTTCCGCGGAGTCATCTTTGCCCGGCGCTTCTAGCCCGGCGAGAGTCAGTCCCCAGTCGGATCTGAGTTGGGAGAAGTTCGTGAATAAGATCAAAGCAGTCATGGTGCTCGTGTTCTTGCCGGTGTTCGCTGCGTTGGCCTCGGCGCAAGCGCCCAGCCTGGACGCGCGCGTGAACTTGCGCATCGCCGATCAGTCCCTCGAAGACGTCGTCGCTCACTTGCGCGAGCGCTCGGGAGCCAACATCGTCGTCATCGACCCCTCGCCCGAGCAGCCGATCTCGAAGGAGCTCGTCTCGATCGAGCTCACCGACCTGCCGTGGCGCGATGCGCTCGAGCTCGTCGCCGAGAAGGCGCTGTGCGTCGTGGAGGAGCGCACCGCCGGCGTGCTGGCGGTCACGCGTCCGAAGAAGGTCAACTTCATGTTTCAGGACCAGGACATCCGCTCGGTGATCGACGCGATCGGCAAGGTCAGCGGCGCGAACATCATCGTCGGGCCCGAAGTCGCCGGGAACATCTCGGTGCGCCTCACGGACGTACCGTGGCGCGACGCGCTCGAGGTCGTCGCCAAGACGCTCGCGTTCACGGTCGTGGAGGAGAGTCGCGGCCTCTTGCGCGTCGTCGATCCGCGCACGCTCCAGGACCAGCTCGAGACGCGCACGTACCAACTGCGCTACCTGCGTCCGAAGAGTAGCTACAAGCCGATGATCAAGTCGGAGTTCCTGCAGCAAGCCCAGCGCGCTGCCGCAGCGACCGACGTGATGAAGTCGTTCACCGTGCTGCAAGCGCTTGGCAAGGCGCTGAGCTCGGCCGGTCAAATCGACTACATCGATTCACAGAACGTCGTGATCGTCCGCGATACGACGCAAGTGCACAACGCGATTCGCGAGATGATCGCGCGCCTCGACGTCGAGCCGTTGCAAGTCTTCTGCGACGTGAAGTTCGTCTCGACGACGAACGGCGAGATCCTCAACCTGGGCGTCGACTACGGCGACAGTGGTCCGCAGGTCACGCTGACCGGCGGATCGATCCCCGTCACGTTCCCCTTCAACGAGGGCAGCGGCGGCTTCGACGATTGGCTCATCGCGAGCCCCAACGGTCAGGGCCCGTACGTCGATCCGCTGCTCAATGCCGGCGCGACGATCGTTCCCGACACGGTGTTCGGCGCGCTCTCGTTCCAACAAGTCCAAGCGACATTGCGACTCTTGCAGCGCGACACCAAGTCCGAAGTGATCCAAGCGCCGAAGATCATCGCGCTCGACGGCAACGAAGCGACGATCTTCGTCGGTGAGACGATCCGCTACGCGGAAGCGAAGTCCGAACAGGGACAATCCGGTGGCTTGCAATTGTCGGTTCAGGAAGCCGGCGGTTCGCCCGTCGAAGTCGGTTTCCAGCTCTTGATCCGGCCTAATGTGATCCCCGGGACGGACAACATCGTGATGGAGATCATTCCGAAAGAGACGAGCCTGTCAGGCACGGGAAACTCGACGCTCGCTCCGCCGGGCTTCGACGTGTTCACGGTCGGCGCCTCGGGCCTCGAGGGCTCGATCGCGCTGCCGCGCACGCGCTCGTCGACGATCGTGACGACGATGATGCTCGAGTCCGGTCAGACCGCGGTCATCGGCGGCTTGACGTCGGACACCAACGTCGAGACCCAGACGGCAGTGCCGTTCCTCTCGAAGATCCCGCTGCTGGGTGAGCTCTTCAAGCACGAGGCGAAGAACCGCGAACGCCGCAGCTTGATCGTGTTCATCACCCCGTCGATCGTCCATTCGAGCGAGGACACGCAGCTGCTCTTGGAGCAGGAACTCCGCCGCCGCCGCTCGGACCTGAAGGAAGAGTTGGAGTCGCTCACCCAAACCAGCTTCAAAAACGCGTCGGCGCCCGAAACGACTCCGGCGACGGTTCCGGAATAGACGCACCTAGGAGCGGATGCGGCCCCGCCGTCATGTCATGAGGGGGACGCATCCGCGCCCGGCAACGCGTCAAACTTTCGGAAAGTCCTCGATTCTCCCCAGTTGGGGTTCGACTCGGGGCTCGCGATAGGGAACGATGTGCTCACCGATCGGGTCTCCAAGGCCCGCGAGGATCCAGGCCGGGGCCGAAACGCCACGGCGGGTTGCGCAGGCCGAGCGCTCGGCGCACCGATCGGTCGAGCTTTGCGCTCGTTACGATCATCGGCTCTCCGCATCGGAGCGCCGCCACCGCACACAACCCAATCGAGGCGCAAGCGCGCTTCGCTAGACACCCGCGAGGCGCGAGCGCGCCCCGCACAACAAGGAACAACGGTTTGCAGCTCTCCCCTGGAGCTCGCCACCTTCCGCTCATTGCGCGTCATTCGACGTCGCGCCGCGCTGTGCGCCACGCGACCGTCGGTAGGCCGGGAATAGTTCCCGGCGCACGATGCGTAGACGTTCACTGCGACGCCCACTGGCTGGGTCGTTCGCAGCGACGGAGCGGATTGATTTCGCAAGATTTCACGGCGGTGACGGTGCGTGTATCGCACGCCCGGCGGGCGAGAGGCTGCAGTCCAATCACTACTCATGGACATGCCCTCAGAACAATTTTCGGACGCCTACGGGCTTCCCAAGTCCCTCCCGTATTCGAACTCGGAGTCTGACTCCAACTACTCGCGCACGCCGAGCGCAGCGTCGACGCGCGCTGATGCTGTGCAGCGTTCCGCGCCGCAGTTCTTCGCACGCGCGGAGAGCGCTCACTCCTTCGAGGATCTTCCGTCGCGCGACAGCGCCGGCGCCGCAAGCGATTCGGCAGCGCCTCCTTCGGGAGGGGAAGCGGATGCTTCGCCGCGACCCAAGCGGCGGCGCGGTTCTCGAGGCGGTCGCCGGCGTCGGTCGCAGGGCGGTTCGCAGCGCGAGGACGGATCCCAAACAGATGGTCCGCGAGAGGCGGATCCATCCTCGGAACGGCCGGCTCTGACAGCGCCGCAGGCTAGTTCGTCGCACGAGCTCCAAACGCGCGAGGCACCGGCGGATCGCAGTGCCGACGAGCCGGGTGGGCGCGGTCGTCGCGGCCGGCGCCGTCGCGGAAAACGCGGCGGTCAGCGCGGTACGCGTCAATCCCCCGCACCGGTGGGCGAGGCGTCCAGTGACGTCGATTCCGATTCGCACGCCGTCGCCGACGAGCGCGGCGAGGCGGACGAGTCACGCGTCGAGGAATCGTCGGCAGCGCCTACCAGCGCGGACGCGGGAGCGGAGAGTCGGGCCCGGTCCAAGCGGCGACGCCGCGGTGGGCGGGGCGGGCGCGGTCGCCGTCGCGAAACCGAGCCGCCCGTCCGCGAAACCGGGCAGCCCGTCGAGGTGGAGTGGATCCCCGGAGAGGACAACGATCTTCCCGATCTGCCGGAGCTTCCCGACGACGCCGAAGTCATCGGAGACCCCGCGCTCGAGGCACCGGCAGAGGAGAGCGGACGCGAGAGTTCGCGCAAGAAGTCGCGCCGTCGCGACAAGGGGTCGCGCGAGTCGGCTGCGCGCGGCGCCGCACCGGAAGCTGTCGTCGAGCCGGCGCGCAGGACGCTGATCCTCGTCAACGCGGCGGATCCCGAAGAGCAGCGCGTCGCCGTCGTGGAAGGCGAGACGATCATCGACTTCCAGATGACGGTCAAGAGTCAGAACTCGGTCGTCAACGACATCTACCGCGGTCGCGTCGTCAACCTCGAGCCGGCAATCGGCGCGGCGTTCGTCGACTTCGGACAAGGACGCAACGGGTTCCTGCACACGTCCGACGTGATCTCGGCCTACGGCGAGAAGGACTGGAGCATCGACAAGCTGCTCACGACCAACGTCGACCCCGACGACATGGAGGAATGGGAGTCGGACGCTGCGGCGCAGCCGACCGTCGCCGACGAAATCCTCGACGTGGATTCGCACGACGAGAGCGCCGATGCCGCAACGGAGGGCACGAAGCGCCGGCAGAAGTCGCGCTCCGACCACGTGCGGCGCTTCCGCGCACGCCCGCGCCTACCGATCAGCGATCTGCTCCGAAAAGGTGAGACCGTGGTCGTGCAGGTCACGAAGGACGCGATCGGTGACAAGGGTCCGACGCTGACCACTTACATCTCGATCCCCGGCCGTTACTTGGTGCTCATGCCGTGCATGTCGCGTACCGGTGTCAGCCGCAAGATCGAGGACGAGAAGGAACGTCGGCGGCTGAAGAAGATCCTGCAGCAGCTCGAAGTGCCGCCCAGCATGGGCGTCATCGTGCGGACGGCCGGGATCGGTCGCACCAAGGCCGACCTCAAGCGCGACCTCGACTACTTGAAGGGCGTGTGGGAGAGCTTCTCGACGCGACTCAAGGCCGGTCATGGTCCCGCGCCGCTCTACCAGGAATCCGACATCGCGATCCGCACGGTGCGCGATCTCTTCACTTCGGAGACCGAAGCCGTCGTCGTCGACGATCCGGAAGTGCACCGGCAGATCGTCGACTTCACGCGCCAGCTCATGCCCGAGAACGTCGAGCGCGTGAAGCTCTACACCGGCCCGCGACCCGTGTTCCATTCGTACGGCGTCGAGAGCGACTTCGAGAAGATCTTCTCGCGCCGCATCGAGCTCGCCTCGGGCGGTTCAATCGTGTTCGATCAGGCCGAAGCCCTCGTTGCGATCGACGTCAACTCCGGCCGGACGCGCACCGACGGATTCGACTTCGAGGATATCGCGCTGAAGGCGAACCTCGCGGCCGCGCCCGAAATCGCGCGGCAAATCCGATTGCGCGACCTGGGCGGGATCATCGTCGTCGACTTCATCGACATGATGCGTGCCGCGAATATCCGCACCGTCGAGCGCGTGTTCAAGGAGGCGTTGGCTGGCGATCGCGCACGCAGCAAGCTCGGCCGCATCTCGCAGTTCGGGCTGCTCGAGCTGACGCGCCAACGACTCGGGCCGGGAATGAACAAGAAGGTGTTCCACACCTGCCCGCGCTGCCGCGGAACCGGTAGGGTCCGCACCGTCGAATCGCGGGCGGCGGCGATCCTGCGCCGGCTCGGCTCGGCGATGTCGCTCAAGGGCTTCTCGACGGTCGAGGTCCGCGCGCACCCCGAGGTCGTCGCGTACCTCAAGGACTACTGCACCGACTTCCTGCGCGCGCTCGAGTACCGCTTCGAACGCGAGATCAAGCTGTTCGACGCGCCGGAGCAGACCGAGGACAGCGTCCTGCGCTACGTGCGCACCGATGGGCGCGAGGTTCGGCCCGGAGGGCGCCGCAAGCGCTGAGACGCGACGGCCCTCTTCCCTGGGCTTCCGGCCACCGCTAGACTCTCTCGCCCATTCGCCGCCCGGGCGCTTCGCCGGCGCGGCCCATCACTTCCCGCGCACGTCCAGAGCGGCGCGCGCGGGGCGCCGCGGGAGGGATTCCACCGCGGTCGAACTGGAGACCCTAATCTCGTGTACGCCATCATTCAGGACCGTTCGCGCCAGGCCACCGTCCGCAAGGGCGAGGTGCTGCTGCTCGATCTCGATCGCCGCTACAAGGCCGGTGACAAGATCACGTTCGACCAGGTGCTCCTCGTCGGGGACGAGGGCAAGGTCCAGGTCGGCAAGCCCATGCTGAAAAACGCCAGCGTGACCGCCGAAGTGGTGGGCGAGACGCGCGGCGAGAAGGTGATCGCGTTCCGCTTCAAGCGCCGCAAGGGCGTGCGGAAGAAGCGCGGTCACCGCCAGGACTACACCGAGGTCCGCATCACCGGCATTCACGCGTAGGAGAACGACATGGCACACAAAAAAGGTCAGGGCTCCACGCGCAACGGCCGCGACTCGAACCCGCAGTTCCGCGGCGTCAAGCGCTTCGGAGGCGAGAGCGTTCACCCCGGCACGATCATCGTTCGTCAGTGCGGGACCGTGTTCCACCCCGGGCGAAACGTCGGCGTCGGGAAGGATTTCACGCTCTTCGCGCTGACCGAAGGCACCGTCCGCTTCCAGTCGAACCGGAAAGTTCACGTCGACCCCGTCGCTGCCAGCTGATCGCACCGCGCAGCAGCTCGTGGACTTCGCGCCGCGCGTGAGCGTTCGATCGTCGCGTGCGCAGTGGGCTCGAAGCGCGAGCCTCTCACTCGAACGATTCGCGCACGCGAGCGAGTCGAGATCGCAGAGGTGCACGGTCGCGCACACATCCCACCGTGTTCCGAGACGAAGCAATCATCGAAGTGACCGCCGGCGCTGGCGGTGACGGCGCGGTGTCCTTCCGCCGCGAGAAGTTCGTGCCCCGTGGGGGCCCCGACGGCGGCGATGGGGGGAACGGCGGCAGCGTGATCTTCGTCGCCTCCTCGAGTCTCAACTCGCTGCTGCCGATCGGGCGGAGCTACCACTATCACGCGCGCGGCGGCCGGCCCGGGATGGGGCAGAACAAGTCCGGTCGAAGCGCCGAAGATCTAGTGATCGAAGTTCCCATCGGCACGCAGGTCTTCGATCGCGACCGCGGCAATCTCCTGTTCGACCTGACTCGCGAAGCGGAGCGCTTGGTCGTTGCGCAAGGCGGTGCCGGTGGACGCGGCAACGCGCACTTCAAGAGCTCGGTGCGTCAGACGCCGCGTATTGCGACGGCGGGGCACCCGGGCGAGAAGCGCACGCTGCGGCTCGAGCTCAAGCTCTTCGCGGAGGTCGGACTCGTGGGGTTGCCGAACGCGGGCAAGTCGACGTTTCTCGCGGCGGTCACGGCGGCGACGCCGAAGATTGCGGACTACCCGTTCACGACGCTCGCGCCGCAGGTGGGCATCGCCGCGATCGGCGAGACCGAGACGCTCGTCATCGCGGACTTGCCGGGACTTATCGAAGGTGCCTCGGAAGGTCAGGGGCTTGGGCACCGGTTCCTTAAACACGTGGAGCGTTGCCAGTCGATCTTGCACTTGATCGACGTCTCCGAGAGTGCGCTGACGCCTCCGCTCGAAGCCTGGCGCGTGATCGATGCCGAACTCTCCCGATTCTCACCCGAGCTGGCTCAAAAACCGCGTCTCGTCGTGGCCACGAAGTGCGAGAGCGACACGGCTCGGGCAGCAGCGAGCGAGCTCGAATCCGGCCTGGGTCAGAAAGTTTGGCTCATTTCGTCGGCTCAGCGCGCCGGGCTCGGGGAGCTCCTCGCCGAAGCCCACCGGCTCGTGCATTCGCAAGCGGCGGGCTGACGCGAGCAGCGGGCGTTCATGGCTCCCGGGGCTCAAGACCCCCGCACTCCCGGGTCGATCTTCACCCCCGCAGCCGCTTGCGCTCGGTCCGAGGCTGCCGGAGCCGCCCATTGGTCGGAGAGAACCGCAGTCCCGAAGACGAATTCAGCTTCCGAGACGTCGCCGATTCGTTGCGGCTGAACACTCGGGGAGCGAACACACCCGCCGCGCCCACGCCCGTGCCCGTGCGGCCGAGCCCGCTGGCACCCGGCACCCCAGCGGCGCCGCGGCCGAACCCGCCCGCACCGGTCGATGCGACGCCGCCGGCTCCCACTCGGACGCCTCCGCCCAGCGCGCCCGCACCGGCCGCCGATACGACCCCGCCGTCGCTGAGCGGCACCGGCCTTTCGCCGCGACATCAGCTCGAGGCTTGGCTCGCATTGATGGTCAAGGCCGGGGCGAGCGATCTCATCCTGCGCGCCGGCGGCCGTCCGTCTCACCGAACGGACGGAAAGATCGGGTTCTTCCCGGGCCGCGTCCCGACAGCGGGAGCTCTGCTCGAAGTCCTCGAAGGGATCATGGGCAAGGACCGCATGGACGTTTGGCGCGTGAGCGGTTCTGCCGACGCAGCGCTGCATCTCGATGGCCTCGGTCGCTTCCGCATGAACGCGTACCGGCAGATGGGGGACCCGGCGGTCGTACTGCGGCGCATCTCCGAGAAAGCGCCCAATCTCGACAATCTCGAGTTGCCGTCGGAGAACCTGAAGAAGCTCTCGATGCGCAAGCGCGGGCTCGTGCTCGTGACGGGGATCGCCGGATCAGGCAAGTCGACGACGCTCGCCGCGATGATCCAGCACATGAACGAGACCGTCGAGCGCCACATCGTGACGCTCGAGGATCCGGTCGAGCTCCTCTTCACCGAGCAGAACTGCGTGATCAGCCAGCGCGAAGTCGGCACGGACTGCACGAGTTTCAAGGACGGGCTGCGTCACGCGCTGCGTCAGAGTCCCGACGTGATCCTGATCGGCGAAATGCGCGACGCGGAGACCGTCATCTCGGCGCTCGATGCGACCGAGACCGGACACCTCGTCCTGTCCACGCTGCACACGGTGAACGCCGCGCAGACCGTCGAGCGCATCCTGTCGTTCTTCTCCGCGAATCAACACGCGCAAGTGCGGCAGCGGATGGCCGACAATCTGGCCGGTGTACTCTCGCAGCGGCTCGTGCAACGCTCCGGCGGCAAGGGGATGATCCCGGCGTTCGAGCTGATGGTCTCGACGCCTCACATCCGCGAGCTCCTCCAAGAGGGCAAGACGAGCGAGATGGCGCGCGTGATCGAGCAGGGCACCGAGCGCGGGTTGATCTCGTTCAACATGTGTCTGCGCCGATTGGTGCAAGAGCACAAGGTGGAACTCAACGACGCGCTCGCGGCGAGCGACCGGCCCGAAGAGCTCGTCCTGGCGCTGCGCGGGATCACGGGCAGCTCCGTTCGCGTCGAAACGAGCCAACCCACCACCCCGCGCACCGCGACGGGGCCCGACGGTTTGCGGATGGCGAAACGGGAATAGACGGGCATCGCGATCGTCTCCGGGGTTTCCCCGCAGGCGACATCGAAAGCGTCTTGCACGGTCGAGGCGTTGCGGGCCGCCGGTTTGCGGACCAAGAGGCCGGCGCTAGGATGACCTCGGGACCCGGATGAACATCACGCAAGCCAAGATCCTGTCGTGGCTGACCGCGGTCGTGCTGGCCCTGGGCTTGTCCGCGTACGTGGTCGTGTTCTTGCGCGAGGTCAAGACCAAGAACGTGCTCCCGGATGCCGCGCACGTGCAAGCCGTGCTCGACGAGAGCAAGTCGATCGAGTCCAAGGTCGAGGACATCGTCGCGTACGACACCGTCCGCGAGCTGTTCCATCCCAGCTGCGAGAAGTGCAAAGGGAGCAAGAACTGCCGGCACCTGAATTGGACCGGAGCGGTCCAAGCCGCGCAGATCCCTGTGGCCGCGGGCGAGGATCAAGTCAAGCCGGTCGCGCCCGCGATCGCGGTCAAGGAGCTCGTACGGATCTTGATGGTCAAGGTCGACATGGCCGAGTCGAAGGACAGCAACGTGTTCCTGAAGTACCGGCCGAAGTCGGGCGTCACGAACACGGGGAATCCTCCGGGGTTCCTACTGCGCCAGGGCGATCATCTCGTCCAGCCTCACGATCGAATCCGCATCGCATCGATCACCGCCGACGGCGTGCTCTTCGCGTTCGATGGCGACGAGCGCGATAGCGAGCTGCTCGGCCCGGATGAGCTCGACGTCGGCGCGGCTATCGTCCAGGTCGGTCCGGACGGCGTAGTCATGCCGAAGTCGCGCAATACGATTCCGCAAGGCAACGCGCCGGTGTTCAACCCCGATCGCACGACTCAGCTCGGCGCGAACCATTTCGTGCTCGGCACGAACGACATGGAGTTCTTCAACGAGAACTACGCCGAGGTGCTCGTGCAAGACGTGCGCACCGCCCGCCACCAAGATCCGAAGACGGGTAAGTACGACGGCATCGAGATCAAGCAAGTGGCCGCGGGCTCGATCGCCGAGCGGCACGGCGCGCAGGAAGGCGACGTGATCAAGAGCATCAACGGCCATCCAGTGACAAGCGTCCAAGAGGCGATCACGTTCGCGAAGAATCATGCGAACGAGTACACGGTCTGGAAGATCGTGGTCGAGAACAAAGGCAAGTCGCGCACGGTCATCTACGAGACGCCGCCGAAGTGAGCGCGCGCAGGTTCGCTCGCTTGGGCTTCGTGCCCGTACGCGAGTCCAATTCCGCGCCGTGACGGACGGGCATCGATCGAAAGCTGCGGGCGTATGTCGACCCGATTCTTGAGCGTCGATCTCGGCAACAGCCGCTGCAAGCTCCGGCTGTGGCGAGTGGAACCGCAAGTCCCCGCCGAGCTTCTCGCATCGCTGGACCTCGACGTCGACGCTCAGCTCGCGGCGCGCGCGCGAACGTGGCTCGGTGCACAGCCCGCTGCGGATGCCGCCGGCGTTTCGTGCGTGGCCAGCGCCGCCATCGGAGAGGAACTCGTTCGAGCGCTCGCCGCAAGCGGAATCGGCTCGGTCGACGCGCGGCCGGATCCCGGCCTCGTCATCACGAGCGTGGCGCAGCCCGAACGCATCGGACGCGATCGCTTGTTCGCCGCGCGCGGGGCGCTCGAGCGCGTGCGCGCCTCCGCGATCGTGGTCGATGCGGGCACGGCGCTGACGGTCGACGCTTTACGCGTGGATCCGATCACTGGGCGAGGCGAGTTCCTGGGCGGCGCGATCGCGCCCGGTCCGCGGCTTCTGGCTACCGCGCTCGCGCGCGGGACCGCGCATCTCCCGCGCGTGGACCCGCTGCCGGGGGCGCGGGCGCTGGGGCGGGACACACAAGCCGCGCTCCAGTCGGGAGTCGTCGTCGGCTTCGAAGGTGCCGCACGCGAGCTCGTGCTGCGTGTCGGCGTTGAAGCCGGGATACCCGAAGCCCCGGTGCTCTTGACCGGGGGAGCGCGCGGCTTCCTAGTCGCCTCCAGTTCGTTTGCGCGGGGGTTGCGCGTGATCGAGGAGCCGGAACTCGTCGCGCGCGGCTTGGTGGCTGCGTTCGCGGCGCACGTGTGCTCGAGCGATCCGAAATGCTCGAAGTAACCGAGATCACACCGCGCGGTCCGGGGGCGGTGTCCATCGTGCGATTCAAGGGCTCGGGAGCCTGCGCTGCGGTCGAGCGCTTGTGCGGACATCCGCTTGGGTTCGGAACGTTGAATCTCGTGCGCCTCACGATCAACGGCGAGGATCTCGACCAGGCGGTCGTCGCGGTCGTTGGCGAGGACGAAGTCGAAGTGTGTCTGCACGGCAGTCCAGCGATCGTGATGCAGATCGTGCAGCGGTTCGGCGCCGCTGCGGATCCACGCCGTGCGCGGTCGCTCTGCGAGCGCGCCGAAGAAGGATTGGCGCGCGCACCGTGCGATTCGGCAGCGAGGATCTTGCTCGATCAGGCCGAAGGTGCGCTCAGCAGCGCCCTGCTGGAACTCTGCGGACTCGCGCCACCCGCACGCGGCGCGGCGATCGATCGGTTGACCGCTCGGTGGACGGTCGCTCGTCGTGCACTCGAACCGACGCGCGTCGTCGTGGCGGGCCCCGTGAACGCGGGCAAGTCGACGCTCTTCAATGCCCTCGTCGGACGGCGCCGAACGATTGAGAGCGACGAGCCGGGCACGACGCGCGATGTGATCTGCGAACAAGCCCTCTTCGGCGCGTATCCCGTGTGGCTGTTCGACACGGCAGGCGAACGCGCGCTCGACATGCGCTCCGAGCGGACGTTCGAAATCGAGCGCGCTGGGCAGGAGCGCGGGCGAGTGGCACGCGAGTGCGCCGATCTCGTGCTCTGGCTCGAAGCCGCTGCGCTCCACGCAAGTTCAGCGCCGCCGGTTGTGTCGCAGGTGCCGCTCGCCCACTTGGCGAGCCTCTCCGATCGTCTCGACGCGACCGCGTCGGCGTCGATCGCGAATGCGTTCTCCGTGCATGCCGATCCCGAAGGCGCGCGTGCGCTGGTCGTCAGGCTTTTCCTGCGCCAGTTCGATCTCCCCGAGAATCCTTGGCAGCCCGGCACGGCCGTGCCGTTCGACGCACGGATCGCGAGCGACGTCTCGGCACTGCGCGCCTGGGAGCACGACGCGACGTTTGCAGAGCGGGCTCAGCAGCTCGTCGCCGGCGCCTGACGCGTTCAGGTTGCGCCCGTCCACGCCGTCCTTTATCCTGGAGCAGCGGGAACGAATGACCGAGCTGCAGCATCTCGTCTCGATCGACGACCTGTCGCTCCCCGAGATTTGCGAGCTGTTCGAGAGAGCTCGCGAGTTCTCCAAGGACCAACGGGGCTTCTCCCAGCTTTGCCGGGGGATGATCTCGGCCAGCCTTTTCTACGAGCCCTCGACGCGCACGCGTCTCTCGTTCGAGTCGGCGATGTTGCGCCTAGGCGGCGGCGTGCTGACGGCCGCAGACATGCGCAGCACGAGCGCGTCCAAAGGCGAATCGCTCGCGGACACGATCCGCGTCGTGGGTGGCGCCTACGCGGACGTCATCGTGCTTCGACATCCCAGCGAGGGGGCAGCGCGCTTGGCGGCGCAGTATTCTCCGGTGCCCGTGATCAACGCCGGGGATGGTAGTCACGAGCACCCCACACAGACGCTCTGCGACCTCTACAACCTCTGGCTCGAGCGTGGCCGCATCGAAGGACTCGACGTCGTGCTCGCCGGCGATCTGCGTTACAGCCGCACGATCCACTCGTTCGCGTATGCGCTCGCTCGCTTCCGGGCGAACATCGTGTGCGTACCGCAGCCGGGCTTCGAGCTTCCCGACTACGTGGTGCAACGCTTGCGCGAGGAGTTCGGCGTCGAGCCGCAGCGCGCGGACGCGTCGCGCCTGGGCGACCTCGCGGCCCGGAGCGACGCCGTGTATCTGACGCCGCAGAAGCCGCACCAGCTCTCGCTCTTCACCGACGCGCGCGGCTGGGCGATCGACCGCGTGGATGCCGTGTACATGACGCGACCCCAGACCGAGCGTCACCCTGACGGCGCGCGCGATCTCGAGAACTACGTCTCGCTCGGCAAGCGCTCGCTCGCGGCCGAGTCGCTCCGCGACGCCGTCGTGATGCACCCGCTCCCGCGCCGCGACGAAATCAGCTCGGACATCGACAACGATCCGCGCAGCATCTACTTCAAGCAGGCCGCGCGCGGCGTCCCGATTCGGATGGCGATCCTGGCGAGCCTCCTGGGTGCGCAGCCTACGAGCGTCGATCGCCGGCCCGTCGACACGCGCTACCACAGCGTGCAGCTGGGACCCAATCCCTGTCCGAACCCGACGTGCATCTCGCGCACCGAGGCGCGGCACGTCACCGCGATGTACAAGCTCGCGTCGCGCGCTCCCCTGCGTGCGCACTGCGCCTACTGCTCGCATGAACTCGTGTTCGCCTACGTCGGGTGCTCGACCACGAGCCATTTCCACGACAAGGACTCCGCCGAGCTCCGCAAGATCCGCCCGGACCACCTGGTCTTCCTCCGCGATGTGGCGCAGGCCGAGAGCCTGGGGTTGTCGCCGGTCTTGCGCGTGACGCCCACGGTGTGATGCCGCCCGCGGCGCGACCCGATTCCGCGCTGCGAGCGTTTCCGCACACGGCGCCGCGGTCCGTGGGCGATCGGCGCACGCCCGCGCCTGCCGGCCGCGCGCGCGTCTCCCGGTAACCTCCTTGTCATCAGTAGGTTGAAACGTAGGATACCGGCCCCTCCAGGGGCGGCACACGGTTTGTCCAGCCGGCGGTTCTGGATGCCCGCGCTCGACTCCGACGGACGCGTTCCGCGAGCCCGAGCCGGATACCGGGACACCACTTAATATTGAAATCGGATCCATCGCGAAGTCGGGCGGAGCTCGGTGCGGTAGCTTGCGCGCCATCCGACGCTGCGGCTCGACGCGAGCTTCATCCTGGCTCGCGCGGACTCGTCTCTACGGAAACATCATGAAGCACTCGGACTTCGGTTCCTCGTCACCCGACGCCGCACCGCGCATTCGACGATCCGCGCGGCATCTGCCGATCCTCTCGCTGCTCGTAGCCGGCGGTTTCGCCGCGTGCAGTCAAGGGGAAGGTCCGCCAGGCAGCACTTCGGGAGCCACGGCCGGCCAGGAGCTGGATCACCCGACCACCGTGCCGGCCACGCTGTCCAAGCGCCTCATCGTCGACGCGAACTCGGGCGGCCATGCGACCAGCTTGCGGGTGCTCAGCCTCAAGTGGGGGCGGCTCGTGAACGTGCTCGACTCGACCGGCGAACTGC
>JANOFY010000093.1:0-23363 GCA_031413895.1 Planctomycetota bacterium
GCCGCGGCCGCCTGCCATCGGCGCGCATCGCGAGACAAGAAGACTCCCTCATCGGTGGCGACCGCAATCCAACCGGCAGCGATGGCGATCCGGTTTGCCGCGCGGGCGGTCGGGCCTGTCAGGGCATGACCCCCGGTCCGGGTGAGGAACCGCCGCCGCTTCCGCCCGAGTACTTGATCCAGCGGCCGCGTCGACTGCGCGCGCATCCGGCGCTGCGGCGCATGATCCGGCAGACGCGCCTCTCGCGCGACGACCTCGTGCTCCCGCTGTTCGTCGTCGAAGGCAAGGGCGTGCGCACCGAGGTCCCGTCGATGCCAGGCGTGTTCCGCGAGTCGGTCGATCGCTTGGCCGAGACCTGCAAGAAGGTCGAGGATCTCGGCATCCCGGGTGTGCTCTTGTTCGGCGTTCCGGGCGAGAAGGACGCCGAAGGACGATTGGCGTGGTCGCCCGACGGCATCGTGCAGCGCGCTCTCGAGGGAGTCGAACGCGCCGCGCCGTCGCTGCTGCGCATCGCGGACCTCTGCTTCTGCGAATACACGGACCACGGGCACTGCGGCGTGCTCACGACGTGGGGCGACGTCGACAACGACGCGACGCTCGAGAACCTCGAGCTGCAAGCGACTTCGCTCGCCGACGCCGGCGCGCAAGTGGTCGCGCCCAGCGGGATGATCGACGGCATGGTCGGCTCGATCCGCGCCGCGCTCGACGAGACGGGCCACGTGAATGTCTCGATCCTGTCGTACGCCGTGAAGTACGCGTCTGCCTTCTACGGGCCGTTCCGCGACGCCGCCGAATCGGCGCCGGCGTTCGGCGACCGGAGCACGTACCAGATGGATCCTGCGAACAGCGACGAAGCGCTGCGCGAAGTGGAACTCGACATCGACCAAGGCGCCGACATGCTGATGGTCAAGCCCGCGATGCCGTATCTCGACATCGTGCGGCGCGTGCGCGAGATGATCGATCTGCCGCTGTGCGCGTACCAAGTGTCCGGCGAGTACTCGATGATCAAGGCCGCGGCCGCGAAGGGCTGGATCGACGAAGCGCGCGCGGTCGAGGAGTCGCTGACGTGCATCAAGCGCGCCGGAGCGGACTTCATCATGACGTACTTCGCACGGGACATCGCAAAGCGGCTGCCGTGAGCGCGCACGAACGCCGGCCCGCAGGTGTCGAGCCGTCCTTGAACCTCTCCCGCTCGCGCCACGTCTTCGAAGCCGCGCAGCAAGTGATTCCCGGAGGCGTGAACAGCCCCGTGCGCGCGTACCGCGGCGTCGGCGGAACGCCGCCGCACATCGCCAGCGGCCGCGGAGCGCTCGTCACCGACATCGACGGCAACGAGTACGTCGACCTCGTGATGAGCTACGGGCCGCTCATCGCCGGCCACGCGCATCCGAGCGTGATCTCGGCGCTGTCTTCCGCGATCTCGAAAGGCACCACGTTCGGTGCGCCGACCGAGGGCGAACTCGCGCTGGCGCGCCAGATCGTCGATCGAGTCGGCGCCGTGCAGATGGTGCGCCTCGTGAACTCCGGCACCGAGGCGACGATGAGCGCTCTGCGGCTGGCGCGCGCGGTGACCGGACGCGATCTCCTGATCAAGTTCGACGGCTGCTACCACGGGCACGGCGATTCGTTCCTCGTCAAAGCCGGCTCCGGCGCGTTGACGCAGGGTGCGCCCGATTCACCCGGCGTGCCGCGCGCGCTGGCGGAACTCACGCTCGTGGCTCAGTACAACGACCTCGAAAGCGTCGAGCGCCTGTTCCTCCAATACACCGACCAAGTCGCGTGCGTGATCGTCGAGCCGGTCGCTGGAAACATCGGTTGCGTGCTGCCGGCGCACGGCTTCCTCGAAGGCTTGCGCGACCTGTGCGATCGACACGATGCGCTCCTCATCTTCGACGAGGTGATGACCGGCTTCCGCGTCGCGCGCGGCGGCTATCAAGAGTTGTGCGGCGTGTTCCCCGATCTCGTCACGCTCGGCAAAGTGATCGGCGGCGGATTGCCGATCGGCGCATACGGTGGTCGCGCCGATCTGATGCTGCACGTCTCGCCGGCGGGGAGCATGTACCAGGCAGGCACGCTCTCGGGAAATCCGATCGCGGTCGCGGCGGGACTGGCGACGCTCGAGCTGTGCGACGAGCCGGGTTTCTACGAGACGCTGGAAGCGCACACAGCGGAGCTCCAAGCGGGCATCGAAGCCGCCGCGAAGAAGCACCGCGTACCGATCCACGTCGGCCGTCAAGGCTCGATGCTCTGCCCCTATTTCTCAGCCGAGCCCGTGACGACGCTCGCGCACGTCATGCGCACCGATCGCGAACTCTGGACGAAGTTCTTCCGTGCGCTGCTCGAGAACGGCGTCTTGATCCCGCCGTCGCCGTTCGAAGCTTGGTTCGTGTCGAGCGCGCACGATGCCAAGACGATCGAGCGCGTCCTGCGCGCGGTCGACGCCTCGCTCGCGACGGTCTGAGCGTCGCGGCTTCGAGTGCGCGCGCGAACATGCGCGGACTACTTCGCCTTGACCGCAGTCGCTCGAGCCGCCTTGGCCTTCTCTTTCACGAGGATCGTCTTCCGAGTTCTGCGCTTGCCGAACGAGCCGCGGAAGATCTTGCCCTTCCGCGACTTCATATCACCTCTGCCCATGTGTTCTCCGTGCGTCCGGTGTTGCTGCGTCTGTCGATCGCGATCCGGCCGCGCGACATGTTCGCCTGGATGCGGGCGCTTTCAAAGCCCCGCGTTCCGAGGATCGGTCACTTCGCCGCGCATTCGCCCGCCGAGTAGCATTCTCGCGCTCGATCGTCCCCCCCCACCCGTCTGTCCCTATTTCCCTATTAACGATGCGTCTCACTACGGCCGCCCTGTTTTTCGCGACCCTCCCCGTTTTCCTAGGCGCGTGTCGAACAGCCGAGCACACCCCGACGGCTCCCCTGAGAGCGGAGCCGGCCGCTGCAGGCAGCGCGAGCGCGGGTCCCCGCGAACCGCGTGCGCTGCGCGCCGACGACCTGCTCGGACTGCCTTGGCGCAGCGTGGGTCCGGCCAACATGGGCGGTCGAGTCGCGGCGCTCGCGATCGAACCCGGCAACGCGAAGACGTTCTACGTCGGCTTCGGCACGGGCGGACTGTGGAAGACCACCAACGCGGGAACGACCTTCGCGCCGATCTTCGACGAGGAGGCGACCGCGTCGATCGGCTCCATCGCCGTCGTCGACGCGCCGTCTAATTGGCGCGGCTGGAAAGACGAGCCGCCCGCGGACGATGCGAACACTTCGGCCGACAAGAAGAGGGACGACGACAAGAAGGGCCGCGGGAAGATCGTGTGGGTCGGAACCGGCGAGGGCAACGGTCGCAACAGTTCTTCGTGGGGCCGCGGTGTGTACCGATCGACGGACAACGGCGGGACGTTCACGCAGGTCGGGCTCGCCGATGCGCACGACATCCCGGCGCTCGCGGTCGATCCGCGCGATCCGGACGTGTGCTACGCCGCGGCGCTCGGCCACCTGTGGGGCCCGAACGACGAGCGCGGCGTCTACAAGACGACGGACGGCGGGAAGACGTGGGCGTCGGTCCTGAAGATCGACGCGGACACGGGCGCGTGTGACGTCGTGCTCGATCCCAAGAATCCGTCGACCGTGTACGCGGCGATGTACATGCGCCGGCGCACGGCGTACAGCTTCACGAGCGGCGGCGTGCACGGCGGAATCTATCGCTCTGACGACGCGGGTGGATCGTGGAAGAAGCTCGCCAGCGGCCTGCCCGCGCAGACCGGTCGAATCGGACTCGACGTGTTTGCGCAGGATTCGAAGATCGTCTACGCGGTGGTCGAGTCGGATCTCGGCGGGCGACTCTCCGACGCCTTCGAGGACAAGAGCCGCAGCGGCGGGCTCTTCCGCTCCGAGGACCGCGGCGACTCGTGGACGCGCGTCAACCAGTACGCGCCGCGCGCGTTCTACTTCTCGCGCGTGCGCATCGATCCCAAGAACTCTGAACGCATCTACGTGCTCGGCTGGCAGATCTGGGTCTCCGACGACGGCGGCAAGAACCTGCGTGCGGGCGGTGCGCGCAAGCCGCACGTCGATTACCACGCGCTCGTGATCGATCCGGTCGATCCCGAGCACTTGATCTCGGGCAACGACGGAGGCGTGTACGTCTCCCACGACGCGGGGAAGACGTGGGACTTCCTGAACCACCTCGCAGTCGGGGAGTTCTACAACGTCGCCGTCGACCAATCCGATCCGTACCGCATCGGCGGCGGACTGCAAGACAACGGCTCGTGGATCGGACCGAGCCGCACGTCGCTCGCCGTCGAGCTGATGGAAGGCGGACCGTCCCCGGGCGGCATCCTGAACGAGCACTGGCAGTACGTGAACGGCGGCGACGGCTTCCACGTCGCGTTCGATCCGAGCGATCGCAACGTCGTGTACGCCGAAAGTCAGGGCGGTGAGATCACGCGCATCCACCTCGACACGGGTGTCGCGCGCGCCATCAAGCCGTCACCGAAGGAAGGCCAGCGTCGCTTCCGCTTCAACTGGAACACACCGTTCTTCGTGTCGCCGCACGTCGCAGCGGGCGAGCCGACCGTACTCTACATGGGCGGCAACTACGTGTTCCGATTGCTCGACGGCGGAGATCGCTGGGAGCGCATCTCGGACGACTTGTCGCAGTCCATCGTCGAGCGCATCGATACGGTCGGCTCGGACGCCGAAACGCACGGCACGGTGGTGTCGCTCGCGGAATCGCCGCTTGCGGAGGGACTCCTGTGGGCCGGAACGGACGACGGACTCGTGCACGTCACGACGACCGCGGGAGGGACGTGGAGCGACGTGACACCGCCACAGGTGTACGGGCACTACGTGTCGCGGATCGAGCCCTCCCACCACGAGAAGGACACGGCCTACGTCGCCATCGACGGCCACCGCAGCGACGTCATGTCACCGAACGTCGTCATGACCAGCGATGCCGGCAAGACGTGGCGCTCGATCGTCGGCGATCTGCCGTCCGATGCGCCGGTCAAGGTGATCCGGGAGGATCCGGTGAACGCGAACGTGCTCTATGCGGGCACGGAGACTTCGGCGTACGTTTCGATCGACCGCGGCGAGCACTGGGTGCGCCTCAACGGCAAGTCGCTCCCCACCGTGTCGGTCGACGACCTCGTGGTGCACCTGCGCGAGCACGACCTCGTCGCCGGCACGCACGGCCGGTCGATCTATGTGATGGATGACGCCGCGGCGATCTCGGCGCTGACACCTGGAGTCCTCTCGACACCGCTGCACCTCTTCGCGGTGCCGCCCGCGACGCCGATGCTCTACATGCCGATCGGCGGCATCTGGACCGACCGCGTCTTCATCGGCGCCAATCCGCCGATGGGCGCTCGCGTCACCTACTGGTTGCGCGACTACGCGCCGGACGACGTGAAGATCACGATCATCGACGCCAACGGTGTGACCGTGCGCGAGATCGCCGGCAGCGCTCGTCCGGGACTCAACCGCGCGATCTGGGACCTCGAGCGCGAGCCGTACGACCGGCTTCCCGATCCCGATTCGAAGGTCGGACAGAAGCAGTTCGTTCCCGCGGGCGAGTACACGGTCAGCGTGGCGCGCGGCAAGGAATCCGCCAAAGGCACGGTGCGTGTGTTGCCAGCGCCCGGAGTCAACCCGGAGAAGTAGTCTTCGCGAACATGAACGCCGCTCCCAATGACTTGGCCAACGCCGACGGCGTCGTCACCGTTCATGGTGCGTCGACGGGCTTCGCCCAAGAGATCCGCACGGGTGCTCACCGGCTGGCGGCGGACGAGCCGGCGAGCTCGGGCGGCACGGACACCGGGCCATCGCCGAATCAGCTCCTCTTGTCCGCCCTCGGCGCTTGCACGTCGATGACCGTGTCGATGTACGCGCGGCGAAAGGGCTGGCCGCTCGAATCGGTTACGGTGCGACTGCGGCACGCGAAGGTCGACGCCCATGTCGAGCGCATCCAGCGCGAGATCGTGCTCACGGGCAAGCTCGACGCGGAGCAACGAGCTCGAATCCTGGACATCGCCAACAAGTGCCCTGTGCACCGGACGCTCACGGCGAAGATCGAAATCGACACGCGGCTCGCGGAGTGAGCCCGATCACGGCGCTCTACGGCATTCGCCTCGCGCTGTACTTGTCGAACGTCAGAGCCGACTCGAGCAACGCGATGTCCGTCGTTTCTTGCACGACGACCTGCGCGGTACCCGCATCGAAGCTCACCGCCGCGTGCACGACGCCCGCCGTCTCTTTGAGCCGCTTGTAGATCTTCCCCGTGCAACCCTGGCAGCACATGCCCTCGACGGCGAACGCGCGCACGACGCAGCCGGAGGGTACGTCGGCTACCAAGCTCGTCGGCGCCGCGGCGTGCGCCTGGACTTCGGCCAGCGTCGGCGCCAGGTACTCGCGCGCCGGCGCGCGCCACGCGACGTAGCCCAGCACGGCCCCCGCGGTAGCGATCAGAAGGATCGGGATCGTCTTGCGCGACATTTCGGGCAGGAAGCTTAGCGCGCGCGGATCGGTTGTGGCGACGGCGCCTTTGGCCCACAATCGCGGGCATGCCTTCCCACGACCCCGTTCGCGCGGCTTTCGACGAAGCGGCGCAGACTCTGGCCGCCTTTCTGGCGGATCCGGCGACGCTCCCCAATGTTCAGCGCTTCGTCGACGCCGCCGCGAAAACCCTGAAAGGCGGCGGCCTTCTGATGTCGTGCGGCAACGGCGGGAGCATGTGCGACGCAATGCACTTCGCCGAGGAATGGACCGGACGCTTCCGCAAGGACCGCGCGGCGCTCTCCGCGATCGCGTTCTCCGATCCCAGCCAGCTCACGTGCATCGCCAACGACTTCGGCTACGACGAAGTCTTCGCGCGTTCCGTCGAAGCGTACGGGAAGAAGGGTGACCTGCTCGTCCTGCTGTCGACAAGCGGCGACTCACCGAACATCCTGCGCGCGATCGAGGTCGCGAAGTCGAAGGGCGTCGTGACCGTCGGCTTGCTCGGCAAAGGCGGCGGCAAAGCGCGTGCGAAGCTCGACATTCCGATCGTCGTGCCGCTCGCAACGACGAGCGATCGGATCCAGGAGATCCACATCAAGATCCTCCACATCACGATCGAAGCGGTGGAGCGGCAGATGTTCCCGCAGAACTACGCGGCGAAGGGATGAATCCCGGTTCGTACTTTGCTTTCCGTCGCTCGCTACCCGTTCCTGATCGCACTCGCCATCGGAGGCCTCGCCGGACGTTCGACGGCGGCAGCCGATCCGGCGGGCGACCCAGTGCTCGAACGCGCCCTCGCGGCCGCCCGGGATCGATATGAAGGAGCGCGCCGCTCGGGTACCGCGGGCGATCTCGACGCGGCGCGCTCTCTGATCGAGACCGCCGTCCGCGACCTCGTCGCGCTCGACGCAGCGAAACCCGACGCCGCTGCCGGCGATCTCGCGTTCAAACTCGGACGGCTGGCACAGGACGTCGGCGCGCTCGACGCGTCTCGCGCCGCGCTCGAATTCGCGGTCGCGCAGCGCAAGCTCGCGCTGGCCGAGGACGATCCCGCACTCCTCGAAGCGCGTTTCGAGCTCGGTGCGACGCTGTATGCGATCGGCGATCTGCAAGCTGCGCGCCCGCTTCTCGAGGGAGTGATCGCGGCGCGTGAGCGCGCCTTGCCGGTCGACCATCCCGACATCGCACGCGCGCGCGGCAACTTGGCGCTCGTATTGAACGAGCTGGGAGACCTCGAAGGCGCGCTGGCGCTCCAGCGGCAGGTCCTCGAGACGTTCGAACGCACGCTCCCGGCCGATGATCGCGACGTACTTTTCGCGCGCGAGGGTCTGGCGATCACGCTCGCAAACCTCGGGGATCTGAACGCTGCTCGCACCCTCGAGGAACAAGTGCTCGCGGTGTACGAGCGCACGCTCCCCGACGATCATCCGGATCTCTCTCGCGCGCGCCTGAACCTCGCCGCGACGCTCCACGAGCTGCGCGACTTGGAAGGAGCGCTCTCTCTCAAGGCACGCGTCGTCGCGTCGTTCGAGCGCACGCTTCCGCCCGATCACCCGAACCTGCAGCGCGCGCGTCTCGATCTCTCGAACACGCTCGCGGATCTCGGCGAGCTCGCGCAGGCGCGTGCCCTGCTCGAGGGCGTGCTGAGCACGTTCGAGCGCACGTTGTCACCCGATCACCCCGATCTGCTGCTCGTGCGCGAGAACCTTGGCACGCTCATGGAGACCGTCGGCGACCTCGTCGGTGCCCGCGAGCTGTTCGAGCGCGTGCTCGCTGTTCGAGCGCAACAATTCGGCGAGGACCACCCGGACCTGCTCCGTGCGCGCGAGAACTTGGCCATCGTCGAATACCGAATGGGTGATGTCGCGGGTGCCCGCGAGATCCAGGAGCGCGTGCTCGAAGCTCGGCAGCGCACACTCCCCGCCGATCACCCCGACCTGCGCCGCGCGCGCGAGGGGTTGGCGAGCACGCTGCACGCCGGCGGCGATCTCGCGCAGGCTCGCACACTCCAAGAGCAAGTGTGCGCCGCGCTCGAAGCCGCTCTACCCGACGACCATCCCGATCTCTTGCTTGCGCGCCGCAATCTCGCGGTCCTGATGGGCAGTCAGGGAGAGGTGGACGCAGCGCGAACGCTGCTCACGCGCGTCGTCGAGGCCTGCGAGCGCATCCTCCCGGACGATCACCCCGACCTGTACGCGGCGTGGTTCGATCTCGCCACCGCGCTCCAGCTCGCTGGCGACTCCGCGGCGGCGAGAACGTTGTTCGAGCGCGTGCTGGCTGGGTTCGCGACGACGTTTCCGCCGGAAAGTCCCTACGTTCTCGCCACGCGCGAGAACTTGGTGCACACCCTGGCCGCGCTCGGTGACCACGCCGGGATGCGCGCGCAGCTTGCGGAGCTCACGTCCGGGCTGCTCACGCGGACGGCGCACACTTTGAGCTTCGCGCCGCGCGAGGCGCGCGAGATGCTCGCGGCCGATGCACCGCGCGTCGGCCTGATCGCGTCGCTCGCCGGTGACGATGGGGACGCACGGCGCCGACTCTTCGAGCTGATCGAGACGCGGCGCGCGGTTGCGTCGCAGGCCAGCCGAGTGGCAGGTCTGGCCGCAAGCGACACCCAGCTCGCACCACTGATCTCCGAGGCGCGCCGCACACGCCAGGCGCTGAGCGATCTCGTCTCCGGTGCCCACGCGCGCGAGGAGATCCGCGCCGAGCTCGATCGGCTCGCCACGCAGCGCGATGTCATCGAGCGCAAGATCGCGCGCGCACTGGCCGAGCGCGGTGTCAGCGTCGGCTCGCTCGATGCCGACTCACTCGCGGCGGCGCTGAAGCCGAACTGCGCGAGGATCGGGTTCGCCGTGTATCCGTCGTGGTCCGTCGAAGACCATCGGGCTCGATCCGGCGCCGATCGACTGCTCGCGCACGTCCTCCGTTCCGACGGTCGGCTCGCGCGTGTGGATCTCGGAACCGCCGACGAGTTCCAAGACGTGATCGCGGGTTGGCGCCAGTCCGTGGGCACGCCGCTCGCCACCCGCGGCGTCGCTGCGGGGACCGAGCCGCACTCCGACGCACGAACCGAACACGACGCGGGCACCGAGCTGCGCGAGAAGTTGCTGGATCCGTTGCTGGCGGCGGCGGGCGCCGACATCCGCACGCTCCTCGTGTGTCCCGACGACTTCGTGTTCCTCGTGCCGCTCGACGCGCTTCCGGATGGGACCGGCCACGTCGGCGATCGAATCGAGGTGATCGTCGAACCCTCTTTCGCCGCGCTCGCCCGAGCTCCGTCCGGTTCGACGGCGAGCGCTGCGCTCGTCGCACTGGGAGACATCGACTACGGCGCCGCCGTCGACGCATCCGAAGGCGCGTCTGCATCCGGATCCGCGCCACTCGGACCCGCGCTGCGCAGCGGCGGCTCACTCGCGTTCACGACCCTGGTTGGAACCGAGGAGGAAGTGCGCTCGATCGCGGCCCTCTACCGGAGCGCGTTCGACCTCGATGCCAGCACGCTCCTGCGCGAGCAGGCAACGAAGCTCTCGTTCGCTGCGCGTGCGCCGACGGCCCGCTACCTGCACGTGGCGACGCACGGTTGGTTCGCGCCCGAGCACGTTCGCTCGACCGAGGACGCTCGCCCCACCGACGACCGCTCTGCTCTCCGCGAGCGGTTCGACGAACACGTCCTGGGCTTCGCACCGATGACTCTGTGCGGCATCGCGCTCGCCGGCGCCAACCGTGGTGCGGATGCTCTGGGTCGCGTGCCGGGCATCCTGACCGCCGAGGAGTTGTGCTCCATCGATCTATCGCGCTGCGAACTCGCGGTGCTCAGCGCGTGCGAGACGAACGTCGGCGTCCGACGCGCAGGGCAAGGGATTCAGTCCCTGCAAGCCGCCTTGCACGCCGCGGGCGCACGCAACGCCGTCACGTCGCTGTGGAAGGTCGACGATTCATCCACGAAGGAGCTGATGGAGCGCTTCTACACGAACTTGTGGTTGGGGAAGTTGCCTGCGCCCGAAGCCCTGTGGCTCGCGAAACGCGCGCTGCGCGACGCGGGGCATCCCGTGCGCGATTGGGGCGCCTGGTCGCTCAGCCGCGGATCGGATGGACGTGCGGCGCCTCCGATGCCTGACGGCGATCCGTCAAATCGAGTCGAGGCCCCAGATGAACGGTGAGAGCGGCAGCGCGCTGCCCCAGCCTTCGACCTTGCGCGCGACGGTTCGCGAGAGTTCGTTCGTTCCACGCGCTGCGAAGAGCAGCTCGAGCACTTCGCTCGGCGTTCCTTCCCAATGTCCGCGACCGCCCCTGAACGCGAGCTTGTCTCCGGCTGCTTCGACGCGGATTCCTCCACGGCGATCGAGTCGCGCGGCGCACAGCTTCGCGGTGCCGAGCGGATCGACGAGCTTCGCTAGACCTAGGATGCCCGTCGACATGATTGCACCCACGGCGGTGAGCCGCGCGCACAAGTCCTTCGCCGACGGAGGCGACATCAGGTAAAGGTCGCGCGCTTCGCCGCGCGCCTCGCGCCGCTCCATATGCGCGCGCACGAGCATCATCACGGTCTGCGCGTCGCCGGCCCACTCGTGCACGACGTCACGGAAGTCGCGGCCGCGTCCGAGGCAGCTGTATCCCGACACGCGCCCCCAGCGCTCGCACACGAGCACTTCCATGTCGGGTGCGCCCAGAAGCGCGAGCGTCTCCTCCGGCTCACGCGCCACGCGTTCGGGATGCGCGGCATAGAGGTCGTGAATCGCGGAGGCGTCCTCGACATCGTACTCGCGCACGCCGGTCGGCTCGGGAAGCTGCGCCACGAGTTCCGGCGCGAGCGCGAAGTCGACCTCCGCTCCGAACGGTTGATAGCCGCGCCGCGCGTAGAAGCCTTGGTCGTCGCCCCACAGGATCGCGACGAGCGCGCCGCGCTGCGCTAGCCATTCTTCCGCGCGCGCGAGCACGCGTCCGGCGAGTCCGCGGCCGCGAAACTCGGGGTGGGTGACCACCGTGCCGATGAAGCCGGCGCGCACACGCACGTCGGGAAGCACGAGCTCGCGCTCGATCACCGCGCACGCGGAGCGCACCTCGCCGTCCACCTCGATCGACACGATCTCGCCGCGCGCGTTCTCGTCGAACACGAGCGGGTACTCGCGCGCGAGCTGGCGATCGTCGCCGAGGACGCTCTGGATCAGGTCGCGCGCCGAGCTCGTCGCGTTCCCGGTACTCGTGCTCATGAACGACCTTTCGTCGTGCTCGACGTCGACTCGGGCGCGTGCAACGACGCCCGGTACGCTTCGAGCAGTCGGTCGCTGAGCAACAGTGCGTCCTGCAGCGACGAGTGCGCGTGATCGACGGCTTGTGCGAGATCGGTCGGACCCGAGATCTTCTCGCTCTCCGAAGCGAGCTGTCGCGCTTTCGTCTCGAGCTCCTCGATCAACGCTTGGAACGCGGCCCCTGTCGTAGCCGACGTCGTGCTCGTGCCGCTCGGCGACTTCGTGGCCGGCGACGCGCAGATGCGGATCGCGCCGCCGTGTGCTGCGCCGGACGAAATCGGTTGGTTCTCGCTCATGGGGCTATCTCAAGTAGTTCAAGAGGGTGGTCTCGAGCAGCCGCGCGCCCGCGGCCTGCGTCACTTGGAGCGTCTGCTCAGCGCGCGTGAGATCGAGCACGACCGAGGAAAGGTCCGCGTCTTCGACGTTGGCGAGCATCGACTGCAGGTGCAGGTCGACATCCGACAGCCGCGTGTCGGCGTCGATCAGCCGCTGACTGCGCGCTGCGAGCGAGCCCAGACCAGACTGAATGTGCTCGTGATTGCGGTCGAGCTCCGCGAGCCGCGACGACAGGCGCGCGTTGAGCGCATCGGCGTCGAGCCCGTGGATATTGTCGAGGTCGTCGACGATGCCTTGCAACACGTCGAACACGTTGACCGTGCCAGCGAACGTGACGAGGTCGGTGCCAGCGCGCGTGATGCCGCGGCCGTCGATGTGAACCGTCGCTCCGGTCGTCGCATCGGTGAGCTCGATGTCGTCCGCGTTGAAGTCGATCGCCGTGAACGTCGTGCCGTCGAGGGAGATCGAGCCTGCTCCGCTGACCGTGCCGGTGAAGTCGACGCCCGTGAATCCCGTGAAGTCGAGGTGCACTTCCGCGCCATGCTCGTCGCGCACGATGACGTCCGATGCGGTCGGGTCCGTCGTCGCCGGAAGCGCGACGGCCGTTCCGTTTCCAAGGCGCACGGTCCCCGCGACTGCGTCGACGACGAGCGTGCGGTCGCCCAGCAACGTGTCCTCCGCACCACCGCCCGCGAGCGCGATCCCTGCGCCGAGCGTCGCGTTGGTCGCGTCGTGGCGCACGACGATGTACTGATAGCCCGTGCCTTCGTCGGCGCTCTGACCTGCCGCGACGCCGGTCGAACCGACGTACTGGACGCCGCTCGCCTCGAACTTCCCAAACAGATCCGCGCCGGACACGAAGACGTCGACGTCCGCACCGCGGCCGATCGACACGCTGCGCGCAGCGTCGTTCCCCACGTACGACACCCGCGTGAGACCGTGCGCGCTGCTCGCTCCGAACGCCGCGGCATCCGTGCTCGTGCCGGCGAAGAGGTGTTGCCCGTCGAAACTCGAGTTCGCGTTCTCGAGCAGTTCGCCTTTGATCTGCTCGATCGCGCGCGCGAGCGTCGCTCGGTCGTTGCCGCCCAGTGTGCCGTTCAGGCCCTGGATCACGAGCTCGCGCGCTTGCGCGACCGATTGACCGGCGCTGCCGAGCGCCGACAGACTCGCGTCCATCACCGGCCGGCTCGATGCGACCGCAGCCTTGAAGCGCTCGATGTCGCCGCGCTGGCGGCGCAGCGAGAGCGCAGACGATGTCCCGGAGGCGTCGTCCGACGCGCGCAGAATGCGCTTGCCGGACGAGAGCTGCTCCTGCGCGCGCACCAACTTCAAGAGATTGAAGCGGAGCCCATCGCGCACGAGCGAGTAGTTCGAGGATTGAGTCGGTCGGATGTTCATGTCGGCATCAGTTCGGCGAGCACATGCACGTCATTCGGGTTGGAACCGTGCGTGTGATCACAAGAGGTTCATGATCTCGTCGTTCGTCGAGTTCACGACCGCGATGTAGCGCGACGCCGCGCTGAACGCTTGCTCGAAGCGGATCATGTCGACGAGCTCTTCGTCGACGTTGACGCCCGAGATCTCGTCGCGGCGCGCGGTCAGGCTGTCGAGCAGAAATCGGTCGACCTCGCGCGCGCTCTGCGCGGCCTCGATCTCGAAGCCGAGGCCGCTGACCGTGTCCCCCCAGTACGTTCCGATCGCCGCACCACCGAGCCCGGCAGCATCGGCCGTCTGCGCCGCGAGCATGTCGCGGATCGTCGTGTTGTCGCCCGCGGCTCCGCTCTGTGTCGACGCGATCGCGCTCGGATCGCGTTCGATGTCGGCGCGCACGCCGATGTCGCCGGCGCCGGTGCCGGTGAAGTACGCGTTGAGCCCGAGCGCGACGAGCACGTCGGACGTGTCGGAGTCTGCGAGTGCGTGCAGACTGAACGCTTGATTCGAACTCGCCGACAGCGTGCCGAACCCGAAGCTCACTGCGAGCCCCGACGGCAACGCGAGCGACGTACCCGGCTGGTAGCCCGCGCCGACGTCGAGCGTCGTGACTTGTGCACCGCTCGAGTCGTACACGGCGATCCGCAAGCCGGCGGTCGTGCCGATCGTGCCATCCATGTTGGGCACGAACGTGAATTGCTCGTTCGTCGTGCCGGTGTACTTGCCCGTCGCAGCGACCTCGACGGGGTTGTCCTGTCCGCTCGCGGCTTGCGCGACCGACCACCCGAAGGCGGAGAGGCTCGTGCCTCCGCCGACGGTGAGGCTCGCGCCCGATCCCTGGGCATCCGTTTGCAACATGAGACGTCCGCCGACTGCGACGGCGGAAAGGCCGCTCGCCGCGAACGCGGGCGTCGATTCGAGGGCCGCGACGATCTCGTCGGCCGTCGCCTGCGTGATGTCCGCGAAGTCGGCGTCGTCGAACGTGATGTTCACGGTACCGCCTGGACCCGTGAGCGAGAGCGTGTCGCCGTCCGCGAGATTGAACGGGCCGGCGATCGTCGTGCCGAGCGTCGCCGCGCTGCCACCGAACGTGCCGGTGACGTCGGGCGCGTTGTTGAGCCTGCGGCTGAAGTCGAATCCGAAGCCGGATTGCGACGTGATCTGCATCCTGCCGGAGCTGTCGAGACCGGCGTTGACGTGCGCGATGTCGTTCAGTCGATCGATCACATCTCCGACCGTCGTTTGCGCCGGATCGATCGTGATCGCGTGCGTCGTAAAGCGCCCGGTCGCTTCGTCGGTCACGTTGACGAAGAGCTGCCCGGCTTGTAGCTCGAACGGCAACCCGGAGTTGGCGAGGAGCTCGTCCGTGCGCACGCCGTCGCCATCCTTGTCTTGCACGGCGTAACCGCCGCTCAGGCCGTGGAACGCGCGGTCACTCGGAACGCCCGTGCTGTGCGCGCGATTGGTTTCGAGGATCAGGTTCTTCGCGAGCGCGTTGAGCTTCGACGCGAGGCTCGGAACGAAATCCTCGCCCACGCGGAGCAATCCGCCGAGCTTCCCGCCCTTGATCTGGAGATCTCGCGGATGATTCTCGAGCGCGACCGTCGCCGCGCCTTCGGGCGTGACGGTCGCGGTCAGCTTGTAGCTTCGCGACTCTCCGATGAGAAGCGCACCGTTGATCTGGACGGTGACCGCGCCGCTCGGGCGCTCGGAGTACGAGATTGCCGCGAGGCTCGCGAGCGCTTTCAAAGCCTCGTCGCGCGCGTCGCGCAGATCGTTGGCTGCGAGGCCTTTCTTCTCGAGCGTCGCGATCTCGGTGTTGAGCTTCGACACCTGCGTCGCGAGCGTGTTCACTTGTCGCACCGTGTCGTTCACCGCTGTTCCGTTGTCGCGGCGCGCAGTGACGAGGCCCGAGGAGAGCTCGTTGAAGCGCGCCGTCAGGCCCAGCGAGGACTGCACGGCACCGCTCGCGAGCGCGGCGTCATCCGGGCTCGCCGCCAGACCGCCGAGGCTCGTGCTGAATGCTTTCAGCAGTTCCGCTAGGCCGTTGTCGCCCGGTTCGCCGAGCAATGATTCGACTTGCGACATGCCCGCGAGCCGAGTCTCGATCTGCGCGATCGCACCCGTCTGCGCGACGAGCCTGCGGTGAAGCAGCGCGTCCGCCGTGCGCAGGATGGCGTCGGTGTCGACGCCGTTGCCGAGAGCCAGGCCGCGCAGAAGAATCGACGGCGACGCGGAGAGCTCCGCGCGCTGGCGTGAATAGCCCGGCGTGTTCGCGTTCGCGATGTTGTGCCCGACCGTGTCGAGCCCCGCTCGCGAGCTGAGCAGCGCCTTCAGTCCGATGTTGAGTCCAAGTCCTGCCATAGCTACCCCTGCGCGTTCACGAGCGTGCCTGTGTTGTCGAGCGGTGCCGAGTCGTCGCCACTGACGAGCGTCTCGATGACGTCGCCGAGCACGCGTCGATAGAGAGTCGTGAGCGCCGCCAGACGCCGATTGCGCTTGGCGAGCTTCGCGGTCGCGTCGCGGAGCTCGCGTCGCAGCGTGAGCAGCCGTTCCGTGCCCGGACCGATCCGCTCCGCGATGCTCGAGAGGCTCAGCACGGTCGGAGCGATACGCCACGCCTCGCCGAAGCCGGTCAGGATCCGCTGCCTGCGACTCGCGCGATCGATCTGACCGGTGAGCTCGCGCTCGAGATCGCGCGTCGCCTGTTCGAGCTCGATCGCCCGGCCGCTCTGCACGGCGACTTCCTGCCGCCCGACGATATCGATCATGCGCTCGCGGGCACCGATCTCGTCCTGAACATACGTCTCCAACTCATGGAGCAGGCTGCGCGGGCTCGTCATGCGCCACCTCCATTGCTTTCGAGCTCGCGTCCGTTGCTCCCGAGCTCATGCTCGAGGCTGCGCTCGACCATGGGCGCCAAGTGCAAGTCGCCGCGCTTCGCAATCGCTTGACCGAGGTGTTGATCGAGCCAGCCGGCGTAGATGTCGCCGTCGGCTTCGGAGCCAAAGAAGCCGTCGGGCAAAGCCTTCCGCATCTCCTTCACGAGCAGCGTGGCGAAGAGCGCTTCGAACTTTGCCGCGGCCTCCTTCGGCGACGTGCCGACGTGAATGTCGGCGTCGCGCTCGGCCCTACCGAGGCGAGCGATCAACGCTCCGTCGAGAGGCTGGGTGATGCGTCCGGCGTCCATGTCACATCCTCCGGATCTCGGCGACGAGCAGTCCGCCTTGCGACATCGCTTGCAGGATCCCGATCAAGTCGCGCGGCGTCGTGCCGAGCACGTTGAGCACCTCGACGACCTCTTGCAGCGTCACAGCGCCCGGAATCATCACGAGCGCGTTGTTCTCTTCTTCCACGTTGAGCGTCGTGCGCGGAAGTACCTGCGTCGAACCCTGCGACAGCGGTCCGGGCTGGGAGGCTTCCGGTGTCTCCGCGATCGTGACCGTCAGACCGCCTTGCGCGATCGCGCCCGGGCGCAACCGAACGTCGCCGCCCATCACGATCACGCCCGTGCGCTCGTTCACGATCACACGCGCGAGGTTTTCCGACTCGATCTCCTGACGCAGGATCGAGTGCAAGTACGCCGCGTGCACCGAATCGGGCAGGTCGCTCGGGACCTCGACCCTCACTGTTTTGCCGTCCGGCATCGCGACCGCGGCGTTTGGGTACAGCTCGTTCACCGCCGACGTGACGCGCACGACGTTGCCGAGCGAGTCCTGTCCCATGCGCGCGTCGAGGTAGATGAATCCGTGATCGCTGACGATCGTCGTGGGGACTTCGCGCTCGACTTTGCCGCCTTCCGGCAGCGTGCCGACCGTCACATGGTTCTTCGTCGCCGTGGCGCCTTCGCCGCTCGCTTGGAATCCGCCCACCGTCACCGGACCGCTGGCGGTCGCGTACACCGTGCGGCCGGTGAGGTCGGTGAGCTCCGTGAGCGTGAGCAGCCCGCCCTGCAAACTCGTGGCGTCACCGATCGTCGAGACCGTCACGTCGATGCGACGACCGGGCTTGATTCCGGCAGTGAGCGTGGCTTCGACCTGCACGATCGCGATGTTCTTCGACGACAACGATCCGAGGTCGAGGTTGATGTTGCGCGTGAGCAGCATGTTCGACAGCAGGCGCTTCGCCGCCTCGATCGAGTCGCCGGTACCCGCCAGGCCCGTGACGAGACCGATGCCGAGCACCGTGTTGTCTTCTTGACCGCGTACGGCGACGACGCTGCCGATCGGAATCGACAGCCGTCCGACGTGTCCGGTGCCAGCGACCGGTGTCACGCGCACGGTCCTCGTCGACGTCGCGCTCGAAGTGCCCGTTGGCTGCGCCGGCGCTTCGATGCCACCGGAGTTCCAGAGTCCGAGCTCGGGACGCACGGTGCTTTCCTGTGTCCCCTGCAAGCTCGCGAGAATCAGCGACAAGAGCATGGTGTGTCCTAGAGGTCGTGGGATCGGTCGGAGTCGTGGCCGGTGTCGTAAAACGATTTCGTGGGATCAGTGGATCGCGTGGAATCAGAACGGCCAGATCCACGAGATCGCGTCGTGGATCCATCCGCCGACACCGCTGCGGTTCGTGCTGTTCGTGAGCGGGCCGATGCCGGTGTAGGCGACCTTCGCGTTCGCGACGAGCTCCGAAGTGATCGTGTTGTCCGGCTGGATGTCGTAGCGGCGTACGACACCGCTGAACTCGATCACCTTCACCTCATGGTCGATTCGGATCTCGCGCCGTCCGTTCACGACCAAGTTGCCGTTAGGCAGCGTGTCGACGACGACCGCCGTCAACCGCGCAGTGAACGTGCCCTTCTTCTTGTAGTTCGCCGTGCCCTTGAACTCGTCGTCGGATGAGGCTTGGAGCGCAGGCAGTACGTTGAACGCATCCGGAGCGATGTCGAAGTTCTCGATCGCGTACCGCAGGTCCGTCTCTTTCTTCAGGTCCGAGGATTCCTCGTTCTTCACGTCTTGCGATTCTGAGATCACGACCGTGACGAGATCGCCGAGACGAGACGCGGTCTTGTTCGCGACGAGTCCGTAAGGACCTTGATCGGGGTCGTAGATCGAGCCGCGGCGCGCTTGAGCGAACGCCGAGCCGCTTAGAACCGCGAGCAGCGTCGCGAGGATCAGGATTCGATGTACGGGTCGCATCACGGATGACTTTCCACGTTGGAAGACTCGGACGAGAGGTCGACCTCGACGCGATTGCGTCCGATCACGATGGCGGTGATCGCGCGACCACCAGCGCCGGTCGCCACGCGCACGCGGTCGCCGATCGAGCCGCTCTGCAGCGCGGACGCGGCCGCACGTGCCATGATCGGGCCCTTCCGGACGGACAGCTCGACCGTGTCGCCTTGGCGCACGAGCAGCGCGCGCTTCACGTCGGCTTCGACGACCGCGCTGCCGGCGACGAGATCGCGCGTGGCGCTGGCACCGATCAGCTTGTCGGCGGCGAGCCACGCGCTGCTCTCTTGCGCGACGATGCGCATGCGGCGTGTCTCGAACATGTCTGCACCGAAGAGCTCACCGCGCCGGACGTCGCGCACGAGCACGGTGGCACGGTCGAAGAGCTCGACTTGGAACGGCACCCACACCGTTTGATACGGCGCACCGTCGACCAGAATCTGCACGGGCAGCGACCAGGCACCACCACGCTGTTGGCGCTTCTCGATCGAGACGCGCAGCTCGGCGGGCTTCGTTCCGAGCGGAACGTCGACATCCGCGATCGGACTCTCCGCACGAATCGTCGCCTCGCGCTGGGCGAAGAGTCGCGCGAGTTCCTCGTGAGCCGTCGTCTGGATCACGACCCCTCGCACGCGCTCCATTTCCGGGAACACGCGGCAGACTCCGGCGCCGCTCCACGCGATCGAACCGGCAGGGAAGGCCTTCTCAACCCGTTCTTCGAGTTGCCAGCGAAGCAGCGTGCGTGAGTATCCCGGCGCGGGCGCGTACCCGATGGAGAGCGCGCGCACGCGCTCGACGAGCGCGGCGTCGTCGCCCGCGACCGTTGCGATCTGGCCCAGCGAGAACTCCGTGCCGCGCACGCGCGTCTCCGCGGGCAGGGTCACGGTGAGGCCTGCGACCAGGAGGTGTGTCAGTGTCAGGATCATTTGGCAAGCCTCAGCGAATCAGTTGATTGACCTGTTGAAGCATCTCGTCGCTGACCTTGATCGCGCGGCTGTTCACTTCGTAGTTGCGCTGCGCGACGATCAGTGCGACGAGCTCGTCGACGACCTGCACGTTCGATCGCTCGCGGTAGTTCTGACGCAGGATGCCGGTGCCCGTATTTCCGGGAAGCGCTTGCTGCGCGGCGCCCGAGGCGCCGGTCTCGGTCAAGAAGTTCCCGCCCGCGGCCTTCAAGCCGTTGGGGTTCGGAAAGCGGAAGAGGCTGAGCTGTCCGACGTTTGCCGGCTGCGCGCCTTCGCTGTTCTGTGTCGAGATCGTTCCGTCTTCACCGATGGTGACGCTGATGACGTCGTTCGGAATCGTCGGTGCCGTGTCGAGCGCGTAGCCCTCGGCCGTGACCATCGTCCCCTGACCGTCGAGGTGGAATGCGCCGTCACGCGTGTAGCGAAACTCGCCGTTTGGAAGGCGAATGCGGAAGAATCCCTCGCCTTGGATGGCCATGTCGTAGGTGCCCGACGTCGGCTCGAGCTCGCCTTGCTGGAACACCTTCGATGCGCCGGACACTTCGGTGCCGCTGCCGACCTGCAAGCCGATCGGGTTGCGCTGGTTCGCGCCGGTCGGCGCACCGGGCTCGCGATACGTCTGATACAGGAGCGCGCGGAACGAGAGCTCGCTCTTCTTGAACCCCGACGTGTTCGCGTTGGCGATGTTGTTGGCGATCGTGTCGACCTGCATCTGCTGGGCTTTCATGCCCGATGCGGCTGTGAGCAAGGCGCGTAACATGCGTGTCTTTCCTGGAAGTTAGCCGGAACGGCGTGAGGTGATCTCAGCGCTGCGCGTTCAGGCGCCGGTACGACTGGTCGATGCTGCGGACGAGGCTCGCTGCGGATTCGAAGCCGCGCTGCACGCGGATCATCGCGACGAGCTCGTCGATGCTGGAGGAGTTCGACTTCTCGATCGCGCCTTGGTGCACGATCGCGGTCGGTGTCGAGCGCGCGGTTCCGCGCTGGGCGTGGAAGTAGCCTTCGCGATCGAGCGTCAGAGCGTCTCGGTTCGCGAAATCAACGAGGCGCAGCGTTCCGATCTGTGTCGTGCCTTGTCGCACGACACTCGCTCCGTCGACCGTGACGGCGTCGCCGATGGGGTCGATGCGTCCACGCGCGCCTTCCCACGCGACCGGATGGCCGTCGGCGGTCCGAAGCGCGCCCTGGCTGTCGAGATTGAACGATCCGTTGCGCGTGTACGCTTCGCCACTCGGCGTCTCGACGACGAAGAAGCCGTCCCCTTCGAGTGCGAGGTCGAGCGGATTGCCGCTGCGGCTGATCTCGCCCTGCGAGAAATCGATCTTCGATTGCGTGACGATCGCCTCATGACGTCGTTCGCCGGTGCCGACTGCGAACGCGTGAGTGACCGTGTTCTGCCGCTTGTAGGCGGGCGAGTCGAGGTTCGCGAGGTTCGCCGCGATCGCGTCGAGCTGTCGTTCGCTCGCGCGCATGGCCGAGATGCCGCTGTAGAGACCCGAGTCCATGCCTGCGGCAACGCAAGCTCGGTGCCAAGTCGCGCAAACGTCGTTCTGGCTGCGTTGCAGGCACTCTCGAGGACTTTCGCGAAGAGCTGCCGGAAGGAATGGCGCGCAATCATTTCGTAGGGCTTGTCTTGTCTTCCGACCTGTCGTTGATGTTCGCCGACCGGTCTCCACGAAACGAAGCGAGCAGCGGTCAGCCGCTGCTCGCTCGTCGAACTCATCGAGAAATCGTCTACGTCGGGCGAGAACTCGACTAGATCAGGTTCACCATGTCGCGCAGCACTTCGTTCTGCGCCGTGATCACGCGTGCGTTGGCTTGAAACCCGCGTTGCGCTTCGATCAGGTGCACGAACTGCTCGGCGGTGTCGACGTTCGAGTTCTCGAGCGCGCCGCCCACGACGCTACCGGCACTGCCCGTCGCTCCCGCACCCAAGTTCACCGGCCCGCTGTTCAGGCTGGCCGCGTACAAGTTGTCGCCCGCGTGCGTCAGCCCTTCCGGATTGATGAAGGTCGCGATGCCCATCGCGCCGAGCACGCGGCTCTCGCCATTCGTGTACAGGCCAGAGATGCTTCCGTCGGCGTCGACGGCCAGGTCGGCGAGACTGCCCGCGCCATATCCGTCCTGCTCGGTGACGAAGATCTCGCCATCCGCACCAAACTGAGTCATGCCTGTGAACGCGCCGTCCTGACCAAGATCCAGCGCGACATCCTGCACCGCCGTCTGACCGGTAATACTCAGGCTGATCGTCGAGTTGAGTTGCGCAAGCGCGATCGGCGAGCCGTCGTCGTTGAAGCGCAATCCGGTGATCGGCGCGGAGAGCACCGTGCCGTCCCCTGATGGAAGCGTCGGCGTGACCGTCCACGATGCGTCCGCTTGGCGCTCGAACGTCAGCGTCATCGTGTGCGCGACACCCGCTTCGTCGAAGACCTCCATCGACGTCGTTACGGTGTCGGGCCCCGTGCCCTCGGTCGACACGGCCAGGGCGTGCATCGCCCACTGCGTCGCACCGGTCGACGATGCGCCGTCGAGCAGCGAGAGCGCGAGCCCGCTTTCTCCGGGTGTATCGGACTCGGCCACGATGCGACCGCTCGAATCGAGTGTGACGGTCGCGCCCGTGTACAGGTTGTCGAGGAAGCTGACGAGGTCGTCCACGGTCGTGCCATCGTTGGCCGCGCCGTACGTGAACGTCGCGTTGATCGGCGTGCCGTCCGCGTCGAAGCCGCTGACTTGGATCACGTCGCCGGCGACGTAGTCGGTCACGTTCGCGGGCAAGTCGTTGAGCGTCGTGCTCGACGTGACCGCGGACTCGCTGCCGCGCACGAGCGTCGTACCAAAGCCAACGAGCGCCGCCAGGTCGCTGCTCGACGCTCCCGATTGCACGATCAAGCTGACGTCGTCGCCGGTGCGATCGGTTTCGATGTCGATCCCGCCGCCGCCGTTGACAGAGGCCGCAACACCGTCGAGCGCGCTGATCGCCGTCGCGATGTCGGCCGCCGTGACGGTTCCCGACACACTCGTCACGCTCACCGTCTGCGGGGCGCCACCGCTGACTGCAATTTTCATCGTCCACGTCTCCCCGGTCGGGATCGTGTACGGACCCACGTTGGCCGAGCTGAGTTCGGCGGGTTCACCGTCCGTGAACTCCGACGCGGCGGTGAGCACCTCGGCCAGCGGACCGGTGACCACCTTGGGCAGGTTGCCCGTGAGCGCCCCCGTCGTCGTGGCTTGCGGCGGAAGGAGCGACTCCGTGTCCAGCTGAATCGCTTGCCCCGAGGGACTCAGCACTTGGTGGCCCGTGCGCTGATCGACGAGGAAGCTCGCGGCGTCGAGACCGAAGGTTCCGACGCGTGAGTAGTAGTTGGTGAGACCGTTCGACACCGCGAAGAAGCCGCGACCTTGCAGCGCCACGTCGAACACTCGTCCCGTGTTCGTGAGCGCGCCTTGGGCGAAGTTGCGCGCCGTGTCGGCCATGCGCACGCCCAGCCCGACTTGCACCGGATTTCGACCACCGCGATTGGAACCAGGTCCCGTCGCAGCTTGGAGCGTGCGGCTGAATTGAGCTGCGAACGTCGCCTGCGAAGACTTGAAGCCTGGCGTGCTCGCGTTGGCCAGGTTGTTACCGATCAGGTCGATCCAGTTCTGGTTCGCCTGCATGCCGCTGAGGCCCGAGTGGAGTGCGCTTGCCATGGTGTTCCTGTGTTCCTTCCTACGATCACGATC
>JANOFY010000094.1:0-1807 GCA_031413895.1 Planctomycetota bacterium
GAACTATGCGTTCGAGATCGCAGCCAAGAAGCCGCGCGGGTTCGTCGTCAAACGGGAGTGCTTGCGGATCGTGAATCCGGCCACGGGACAGGTTCGAGCTTACTACGACGTCACTGAGGGCCGGGTCACCGCCTCCCAGCCGAGCCCGCTACCCCCTGCGACCGCGGACAGGCTCTACCTGCTTCCCGCGTCCAGCCTGCACGAGTTCCGCGCGGCGTTCGACGCCCTCCGGTCGATGGGCTTCTACAACCTGAATCCCGAACAGATGAAGCAGTTGCAGAGTCCCGATGCTGGCGATCTGCTTCATCGAGACGGCGCAAACATCGCGAGCGTCATCGGCCGGCTGCGCGCTGACGATTCATCGGCGATCAAGCGAATCGACGCGTACCTGAATGCCATCGTCCCCGGCGTGACGGACGTGGAGCGCGCGCCACTCGGACCCAAGGAGACGCTCCGATTCAGGCAGCTCGTCAAAGGGTCGCCGCATCCATGGTCCTTCTACGCGGTCAGCATGTCGGACGGCACGCTTCGAGCGCTCGGCGCGCTCGTTGCCGCGACACAACTCACCCAGGGATCGACGCCGGTTCGTCTCGTCGGCATCGAGGAACCCGAGACAGCGCTGCATCCATCGGCGGCCGGCGCGCTCATGGACGCGCTGCGTGAGGCGGCCATCCATACGCAGGTCCTGGTGACAACGCACAGCCCCGATCTGCTGGATCAGGTCGATCCGGAGACAGACCGGCTCCTCGTGGTGGAGTCCAGGGACGGAACGACGTCGATCGCCCAGGTCGATGAGCCCGGCCGATTCGCGATTCGCGATCACCTCTACACCGCTGGCGAGCTTCAGCGCATGGGACAGTTGCATCCCGACGAAAGCGATATCGCGCGACAGGATCAACTGGTCCTGTTCGATGCGAAGGGGCAGCCCTGACCGGTCTGTACGTCGCACCGATCGTCGAAGGACACGGGGACGTCGACGCCGTCCCGGTCCTGCTCCATCGCGTTTACCAGCACGTGGGCGGAAGCGGCTTCGTCGTGACTCTTCCCCCGATCCGGCAGCCCAGACACCGGTTGATCCGACCGAACGAGCTCGCGCGTGCGGTGGAACTCGCCGCACTGCGGCTGTCAACGGTCGCGGATCCTGCTGCGCGGCGCCTGGTGCTCCTTCTGATTGATGCCGACGAGGACCCCGCGTGCGTCCTTGCGCCTCGATTGCTCTTGGATGCTCAACATGCCGCGCGCGCGTGCGACTTCGCCTGCGTCCTCGCCGTCGTCGAGTACGAGTCGTGGTTCGTCGCGGCCGCTTCGTCGCTCGGTGAGTTCCTCCATCCCGAAGTCGGCGATCCCGCATCCGCCGATCCGGAGCGCGCACGCCACGGCAAGCGGTGGATCGAGCGACGTTTCCGCGAGCCGAAGTACAGCGAGACGATCGATCAGAGGAGGATGACCGCGGCGATGGATCTCGGCGCCTGCCGTCGCGCGAGCCGTTCGTTCGACAAGCTCTGCCGCGAGATTGCGGCAAGGGCCGTCGCGAAGTGATGTTCACGATCCGAGGTGCGGGTCGAACGTGAACTGCACATGGAGCCGGCTCGCTACTTCGCGGGGCGAAGTCGCTCGGCGACGCGGCCGGCGAGCTCCCCGACGTTCGCCATCCCGGCCATCTCGCCGGTGCGGAAGCGGATGCCGAACTCGCGCTCGAGGCCGACCATGATCTGGACCATGGCGAGCGAGTCCCATCCCTCGACGTCGGCGGCCTGCGTCGTCGGTTCGAGACGCAGGTCGTCGATCTCGACGACCTCGGCGACGA
>JANOFY010000095.1:0-1572 GCA_031413895.1 Planctomycetota bacterium
CGTTTGGATCGTAGGCGCGGGATCCGGCCGCCGGCGACTCGGTCGTCGGTGCCTTCGCAGCGGGAGCGCTCGGCGCGACGGGCGGAGCGGGTTCGCGCACGACTTCGCGCGGTGCGGGCTCGGCAGCGACAAGTGGGGTTGGCGCGACGTCGACCGGCTTCTCGGGAGCTTCGGCCGTGGGCGTGGGCAACGCACTGGGGGCCGGGGATTCGTGTCGTAGCAACCACACGAGGAGAGCCACGATCACGAGGACCGCAGCGATGAGTGCGAACTTGTTCATAGGGGGCTTCGCGCCGGGTGAAACGGGCGAACTGGGCGAGGCAGGCGCCGCGTCGAGTGTAGCGAGCTCACTCGTCCTGGCGCGGCTCGAGGATGATGCGGACCTCGCGCGTTTCTCCGGCGTCGAGCTCGATCTGGACGCGCTCCGCCGGGCCGGACTTCGCCGGGAGCACGAAGCGTTCGTGCTGCACTTCGGCGAACACGACCCCGCGCGGAAGATTCGAGACCGTGACTTGTCCGCCGCCATCGGACTGTCCGCTGTACGTGCGATGCATGAACGGGGACGAGTGCCCGGTTCTCCAGTGCACGGTGGGCGACAAGCTCAGAGCCGCGTCCGCGATGGGACGACCCTTCGAATCGACGATCGTCGCTTGGACGCTCGCCGTGCGTTCCATCTGCAGCTCGAACGGGTCGTCGAGGACGGCCGGATCCACCCACTGAGGCACCGACGCGAGATCACGCATCAGCGCGATCTTCTTCTCGCGCTCTTCCTTGCTCAGGGTTTCGAGTCGCGGAGTGGACTGCGGTCGATCGCTCTCCACGCGCGCCGACGCCCATCCGCTGCAGATGCCGATGATCTGGCCAGCTCCGGGAGGAATCGACTCGAACTCGAACGATCCGTCAGGTTGCACTCCGGCGGTGAACTCGCGCGACATCATCGCGCCGGAGGCATCGCTCGAGCCGACCGCCAGGTTCACCATGACCGAACCGTCGACGACGGGCCGGGGAACAGCTTCGTCGAGCTTGCCTTTGAATCCACGTCCGGGAAGGAGCCGCAGGTGCAGCTCCTTCTGCTCGCCCATCGCGAGGTCGAAGAAGGTGACCTCGCTGAAGCACGCTCCGTGCTGCGCGCTCGAATAACTGAGATACAGGCCGTGCCGACCAGGCGGAACGTTCGCGCACGCGAGCCGGCCATCCTTGATCGGCGTCCACGAGTCCTGTGCGACGAGCGCGCCCCACGTCAGGTGCGGCGTGACGTCGCGCACGATGTCCGCGGTGGAATCGATCCAACCGGAAACGATCACGAACGCACCCTGTTGGAGGACGATGACGCGCGGCGCAGGATCGACCGGGAAGCCCTGCGCTTCGAACGCCATGAAGTCGGGATGCTCGATCCGGAACGAGACCTGGCTCGTCCGCCGGTCGGGATCGATCCAGAGCGGGTAGCGCAGCCTCAAACTTCCGTCGGCACCCGTGACTCCCGAGGACGGTTCACCGATCCAGTCGTTCGTGATCCTCGGATTGCTCTCGCTGTACAAGCCCGTCATGCGAATCTCGGCGTCGACGACCGCC
>JANOFY010000096.1:0-22285 GCA_031413895.1 Planctomycetota bacterium
CGCTCCTCTCTTGCTCCGCGATCAACCCTCGCCATCGCGCCGCAGCACCGTCGCCCTTCCTCGCCGCCATCGAGCACCTCCTGCCCGAGATCATCGACGGCTACCCGAGCGTCAACCAGATGCACTTCGCCGGACGGTTACGATTGAAGGGAGTCATGGCCGTGTCCGCTCCGGTCGAGAGGTGGTCGTCCCGTTTGCTCGCAGCACCGCGCGCACTCTGCCGCCGCTACCCGAAGTCCTGCTGGACCGCACTCCTGCTGGTGTCGCCCGCCCTGGTATTGAAGCTGACGGTACGGATCTGGGTCGACCGCGGTCTCGCGCAGCGGGCGGACGCGACGTACTCGCTCGGGCCCAAGCAGTGGATCCCGCGCGGCTTCTACGGGCACGGAGTGCCGGCGAACTCGCTGCGCAGCGTGCAGGCGGCATTCGAGCGCGGCGCCCGCGGCGTGGAGGTGGACTTCAACTACGACCCCCACCGCGACCGGTTCGTGGTGAGTCACGCCAAGCCGCAACTCGACGCGCCAGGACAGCGGCAGTTCGGTGAGGTGGACGGCCGGGACCTCACCCTCGACGAGCTGATGCACGCGACCGCCGAGGGCCATTACTTCTGGTGGGACTTCAAAAACCTCGGGGATCTCGATCGAGAGCAGACCGCCCGCGCGATCGCGCGGCTGGAGCTCATCGGCACGATTTACGGCGTGAAGGACCGCGCCTACATCGAGGGTTCGGACCCGTTCCGGCTGGCGCGCTATCGACGCGCCGGATTCCACACGATCCTGGCGTTCCAGCCCTGGAACGAGCACTGGCCGGGATCGTCGCTTGGGGCCGATCTCGCGAAGCTGCTCGTCTGGGGCGGTGAGCACGACGGGCTGGCGATCCGCCAGCGTGAGACCGACCTAGCGAGGTTCGGTCCGGCAACGCGCGCGTCACTACGTCACGTACCCGTGTTCCTGTTCCACGTGCCAGCGGACCGGGCGCTCGTCGCGGAGCTGGTCGCCCTGCCGCAAGTGCGCGTGCTCCTCGTCGGCCGCGACATCAGCGTCGACCTGCTCGACGTGGAGGGGTTGCCACCGCGGCACTGACGGGCCCGGTCAGCGATCGGTCCGGCCGTCGAACTCTACCGCCCAGCCGACGGTGTCGCCGTTCATCCGCTGCGCTCGGACGAGACGGCCGGTGCGGCGCTCGGAGCTGCCGTTCTCGGGGAATTCGATCACCACGCGCAGGGCGTCCTCGCTCAGGAACAGGACGCCGGACGGCGAAACGTTCTCGAGTTCGCCGGCGAGTTCGCGCGTTTCCAGCGTCACCTTGACCGTACCGCGACTCTCACGTCGATCGCCCCGACGACGCTCGCCGATATCACTCGTGCGCTTCATGGATCGGTGCTCCGTGGGGTGGCCCGCGTGTTCTTCTTCGGTTGCCTACGTCGGCCCGCTTGACCCGCCCCGGCCGGATCCTTTGGAACACGCGCCGCTGGCCGCCATCGTTCCACGATCGCGCACGTATAGAATCGTTCGCCCCATGAGTCCCGAACGCCTGTTTCGCGCGCTCGCCGCGCTCCTGCTCGGTGCGGTCGCGGCGGCCTGCTCGCAGTCGGAACCGAAGCCCGAGCCGGTCGCGCGCGTGCTCGTCGTGGGCGTCGACGGGCTCGAGTGGAGAGTTCTGCACGGCCTCTTCGCCGAGGGCAAGTGCCCGAATCTCCGCGGATTGATGGAGCGCGGTTCCTTCGGCCGCTTGCTCACGCTGCAGCCGACGCTCTCACCCATCCTCTGGACGACGATCGCGACCGCCAAGATGCCGCAGGATCACGGCATCCTGGGCTTCGCGGACTCCGACCTGCGGCAGTTCACTTCGGCGCAGCGGCGCGGCCCCGCGGTGTGGAACGTCGCCGATCAGTACGGACTCAGGGCGAACGTCTTCGGCTGGTGGATCACGTGGCCGGTCGAGGCCATTCGAGGCGTCATGGTCAGCGGCTCGTCGTCTTCCGCGCTCGTCGACGCGAATTGGAAACCGACGCTCTTGCCGGGCGCTCCCGATCAGGTCCATCCGCAAGCGCTCGAGCGCGAGGTGATGGCGATCGCCGAGCGCGCGGGAGCGCTCGCCGAAGTGCAGCGCCTCGCGCGCGAAAAAGTCTTCGGCGTGATCCCCGACGAGGTGCTCGGTCCCGTCGAGAAGAAGCTGATCCGCGACACGCTCTGGTCGATCCAAGCGGACGCGACGTACCACGCGATCGCCACGGAGATGATCCGCACGCATCCCGCGGATCTGAATCTCGTGTACTTCGGTGGACCCGACGTGAGCGGACATCGCTTCTGGCGTTACTACGAGCCGCAAGCGTTCCAATGGCCGGGGAATCCGACGATCGATGCGCAGTGGAAGGCCGCGCTGCCGAACAGCCCGCCGCTGGCGGAACTGTTGGCGAAACCGGAAGGCGATCGACTGCTCGCCGGTGTCATCCCGCGTTACTACCAATGGGTAGACGAGCTCATTGGCGAGCTCGTCGAAGCCGCCGGCTCCGGCGCGACGGTGATCGTGCTCTCCGACCACGGCATGCACGCGTCGTCGACCGACAAGCCCAACGAGAAGTTCCTCACCGGACACCACCAGGACGGAATTCCCGGCGTGATCATCGCCGCGGGTCCGGGCATCGCGCGACAGAACGGCTGGGACGGTTTCGCACAGCGCGGCGAGCTCGCGACGCACGGCAGCGTGCTCAACGTCATGCCCACGCTGCTCGCTCTCCTCGGCGTGCCGCCGGCGCGCGGCGCGCAAAACGAAGCGCAACTCTCGCTGCTCGAGGGCCGCGCGCGGGAGAACGCTGCGCTCCCGCCGGTCGAGAGTTACGACGCGGGGTTCCGGCCGGCGACCCAAGTCACCGTGCCCGCGCAGATGAACACCGAGTACCTGAAGCGCATGCAGGGCCTCGGCTACATCGGACTCGACGACGCATCCACCGAGACGCCGCAGGTCGTCGATCCGCAGGGTGCGACGCCGGACACGCGCTCGCCGATCAAAGAGAAGTCGACTCCGCCGCGCTGAGAGAGCTAGCGTTTCTCTTCTTCGCCCGCGTATCCGAGGTCTTTCAACGCCTGGATGCGCTCCGCGGACGGCGTTTCACCCGTGCGCTCGCAGCGCGCCTGACCCGCGCGCCAAATCTCGATCGAACGCTTCAACTCCGCCACGACGTCGCCGTGCGCGGCTGAAACATCGACGAGCTCGCACGGGTCCGCCGTCAATTCGTACAGCGCGAGTTCCGAAATCGGATACGGACCGATGGGGATCTCCTGCGGCTCGATGCGCTCGGGGTTCCACACGAGGCGCCACCGGTCGGTGCGCACGGTGAAGATGCGATCGCGCCACGAGCTGAAGGCGGCCTGCGGCGGAAGCGGCTGCGTATCGAGGTCGGTTCGAAGGTACGGACCGAGCGACCGCCCGTGCACGGGACCCTCGCAGGCGAGGCCGAGTCGTTCGAGCACGGTCGGCAACACGTCCTCGAGTTCGACGACCGCGCCGATGCGCCGGCCGGCGGGAAGCGACGCCGGGTGTCGCATGAACAGCGGAACGTGCAGCACCGAGTCGTACACCGACTTCGAGTGTCCCCAATAGCGATTGCGCTGGTGGAGCTCTTCGCCGTGGTCCGCGGTGAACACGAAGAGCGACTGCGACAGCAGATCGACCGGCTGACGCGGATCCTTACCGGCGCAGAAGCTCGCGAATCGGCTCACGACGTGATCGATGCGCGCGATCTCGCCGTCGTAGAGCGCGACGACGTGTTCTACGTCGGCGGCGCTGAGCTCGCGGCCCTCGGTGTAGGCCGGATCGAGGAAGGCGCGCGAGCCGTCGGCGGATCCCTCGTACTTCGGATCGACGAACAGCTTCGCGAACGCAATGCCGTCGATCGGCCGCGGATCGTACGGAAGATGCGGCCCCATCAAGTGCAGCCACACGAAGAGCGGCGGGCCGCGCACGAGATCCTGCGTGCTGATCCACTGCATCGCGGCCGCAGTCGCGCGCAGTTCGCGGTCATCGGAGGAGTCGACGAAGAAGCTGTCGAAGCCTTGCTCGATACCAGAACGCGGAACGAGGAGCTTGTTCGTCGTGAACGCCGCCGATCGGTATCCCGCCACGCGCAGGCGCTCGGCGAGGGTGAACGCGGCCTCTGGAAGCGTCTCCTCGTTGGCGAGCGTGCAGTTCTCGAGCGGCGTGCGACCCGTGAAAAGCGTCGAAATCGACGGGAAGGTCTCGCCGCGCGGAGCCAGCGCGCGCTCGAACACGACGCCTTGGCCCGCGAGCTCGTCGATCGTGAAGCCCGCGACGGATCCGCGCGCCGTGGCACCGACGGAGGAGCTCGTGTCGCGTGGATACCCGTAGAGCGAGAGATGATCGGCGCGCAGCGTGTCGATCGTGACCAAGATCAAGTGTCGCGCGCGCGCTGGAACAGCGGCGGGCGGATCGCTGGGACTGCACGCAACAGCGAGCGCGGCGAGGAGCAGCCAGCGCCCCGCTTCACGCACAGATCGAAGGGCGCGACCGCGCTTCCTCGTGGCGCTGCTCGACATGACCTGCATCCTACTGGGCCGACGCCGCCGCGAGCGACCAGAGCGTGTAACCACCGGCGGACGCGATCGACGTCGCGTCCGCAGCGGTCAACGCAGCCATGACCTCCGGCGTGAAGGTGGACGTGAGGAAGATCATCGGGCGATCCGCGAGCATTCCGCGCAGCTCCGCCAGCGCGGACTCGCGCGCGCGCGCCGTGGGCGCACCCCACAACGCTTTCGTGCAGGCCATGCGCTGGACGAGATCGGTCTGGCCTTCGTTGTGGATCTGCGGCGCGTCCACGAACAAGGCGTGATGGAGCGCGGGCACGAGCGGGTTGCCTTGCACGAGCCCGGTATCGCCCTGCGTCGAAGCGCCGAAAAGCGGCAAGACGATGACGGCACGCGCATCAGCGCGCGCCTCCGCCGCCAAGATCTCGTCCGGCACCGGCGGACGCGCGATCGCGGGATCGGGCACGAGTCGTCCGTGCTCGACGCTGAGCGGCAGCGCGCCCGCTCGCGACCCCCAGGACAAATACGCGCGCGGAACGAAGACGGTCGTGGGCACGCACAGGGCCGCGAGCGCGACCGTCGCGTATCGGCGAATCCCGCCAGCCGCGAGTGCGCGCGCGAAGCACACGCCGGCCGGCAACGCCCACAAGAGGCCCGACAATCGCGCCATCTTGTACTCGTTCCCCTGCGGCATCTCGCCGGCGAGGACCAGCGCACCCGCGCTGATCGCTGCCACGCACCAGCGCCAACGCGCCGCAGTCGTCATCGATCGCAGACCCAGCACGCCCGGGATGAGCAAGACGATCACGGGACCGATGAGATTGGCCAGCGGACTTCCACCGAGCGGCGGGTTGCCGAAGAGCTCGGGCCCTGTTGGAGCGGGCTGCGTAGCGGGCAACAAGAACGGCGCCGCGATCGCGAGGGCGATGATTCCGGCGGCGAGCCACGTGAGCCGTGTTCGCGCATCGCCGCGCACGAGCGTGGGCGCAATCCATACCGCCATCCACGCTCCGATGAGACCGCCGACGAGAGGATTCAGCGCGAGCGAGAGTCCGGCGCACGCTCCCGCACCGAGCACGAAGCTCGCGCGTGTTGCATCGGAACGAGCACACCGCGCTAGCGCCCACAGTCCGAACGGCAACGCCAGCGCGTACGACGAAACGTTGAGAAACTTGGGCAGGAAGGACTGCAGCCTCGGATCCCAACCGAAGCTCTCGCGTGCGAACGTCATCGGCGCGAGCGCGTACACCGGCGTGAGACCCATCGAATCGGCGCTCGAGAGCGCCATTCCGATCCAGCCCAAGCCGTTGAATCCCAGCACGGCCGTCCAGAAGCACGCACGCCGCGCGCCGAACGACAATCCGAGCGCGCGGCCGAGCGCGTCGAGCGCGGGAGCGAAGCAGAGCGCCGCGAGTCCGTTGAGCAACGCGAACGCCCAGAACGGCCCAATGCCGGTGCGACCGAGCAGCACGCCGAGGAGCGGATAGAGCGTGTAGTACCGCAGCGGCGCGCCAGCGTGATACGGGTTCTCGGGCGTGAGTCCGTCGCGCAACACGGCCTCGCCGATCGCGACGTGCGTGTAGCCGTGGTAACTCGCGCGTACCGCGTCACCGCCGGCGGCGAGGATTGCGAGCACGACCACGGCCAAACCCAGGCCTTCGAGCCAGGGCACCCACGGCGAGCGATCTGCGACGTGAGTCTTCACCGAGCGCTCCTCGATGCGAGTTTTCACCGAGTGGTCCTCGATGCGCGTTTTCATTGGCCGCGCGTGAACGCCGGGCCCGCGCCGTCGTCGTCACCGCTCGCACGGATCCACGGCTCTTCCGCAAGAACGCGCGGCGCGCCGCGCCGGCCGTCGAGCGCCGCGGGCACGAGCCCGCGCAATCGCTGGAGCGAGCGCGCGCGCTCGAGGCCTTCGTCCGTGGTCGCGAGATTCACTCTCTCGCGCGGGTCGCGCGCGAGATCGAACAGGTAGGTGCGCGGCTTCTCGCCCGGCGCGACTTTGTGATCGACGATCCACTTCAGGCCGCGTTCGGCGTCGACGACGCCCCACTGACGCGCACGTTTCTCGTCCTTCACGCCCACGTCGAGCACCGGCTCGAAGTCCGTGTGCAGGTAGATCCAGCGCCTTTCGGGGACGGCTGCGTCGAGCATCACGGGCGCGAGCGAGCGACTGTGCGAGAGCTCTCCGTTCGCGTCGTCGCCGCTCGCGAGCTCGACGAGCGTCGCGGGCAGGTCGATCAAACTGACGGCGTGCTCGATCGCGCGTCCGCGCGGCGCGTGCTCCATCGACTTCGGAAAACGCACGATCCACGGCACGCGCACCAGCTCCTCGTGGAGCGTCACGGTATGCCCGATCCAGCCGCGATCCATGATCTCTTCGCCGTGGTCGGAGTTGAACACGATCAGCGCGTCGTCGAACAGTCCGCGGTCCTTGAGACCCTGCACGAGATCCCCGACCGCGCGATCGACCCAAGCGACTTCGCTCGCGTAGCGGCCACGCAGGAACTCGATGTCCGCCGCCGAGAGTTCGGCGCGGTGTTTCAGCAGCTCGTTCAGGTCCTCGTCCCCCCGCAACGCGCCGGTGTACGGCTCGCTCGCCTCGCTGCCGAACCCGGGCCCGAAGCGCAGGCCGGCGTGCTCCTCGTAACGGTAGTGCGGATCGAAGAGCCACGCGAAAAGGAAGATGGGCTCGTCTCGGTCACTGCGCATCTCGTCGAGGAACGTGAGCAGTCGCGCGACGGCGGCGCGCGCCGTGGAGCCCTCGTGACCGGTAGCGAACGAGTCGTCCCAACGCTCGAACCCGCGCGCGATCCCGATCTTGTTCGTCGTGATGAAGTTCGTCATCACGCCCGCCGTCGCGAATCCGCGCTCGGCGAGCAGCGGCACGAGAGGCGCGTTCTCCTCTGAACAGGTGCTCGTCAGGCGCAAGACGCCGTGTTCCCACGGCCAACGACCCGAGAGCTGCGAGACGAGGCTAGGAATCGTCCACGGAGCCGGCGTGTAGGCGCGCTCGAAGCGCACACCGTCCTGCGCGAGCGCATCGATGTGCGGTGAGATGGCTGCGCCGTTTTCTCCGATAGAGGCGTTCCCGTAGCAACCGAGCGCGTCCGCGCGCAGCGTGTCGACTTCGATCCAGACGACGATCCTGGGGCGCTCTGGCGCGCACGCCGCGCACACCAGCGCGAGGAAGGACACGCACGCCGGAGCGAGCTCTGCCCAGCGGCGATCGAAGGGGCGCGGGCGTGAGGAACGAAGCATCGCAAGCGTTCGAGTGCAGGCGCATTGGACCGCGCAGCCGGACGCCAGACAAGCTGCGCGCGGCCTCTATCGATCCGACGCGCTGATATCGCGCTCACGCCCACGCGCGGTGTCGCGCGCGGGTCGATCGCGCCGGACGTCAGAGCCGACGCCCGCGCGCCATGACGACGGGGCGAAGAAGCCGTTGAAGCTCCTCTAGATCGGCGCTCGTCAGCGCTTGGTCCTTGTCGCACAGCGCGGCGGCCGGATTGGGATGCGCTTCGATGATCAAGCCGTCGGCTCCAGCCGCGGCGGCCGCGAGCGACAGCGGGATCACGAGCTCTCGCACACCCGCCGCGTGCGAGGGATCGACGATCACGGGCAAGTGCGTGCGCGACTTGAGCACGGGCACGGCGCTGATGTCGAGCGTGTTGCGAGTCGCCGTTTCGAAGGTGCGGATCCCGCGTTCGCACAGCACGACGCGATGGTTGCCGCCCGCCATGACGTACTCGGCCGCGAGGAGGAGCTCTTCAATCGTCGCGCTCATGCCGCGTTTCAGTAGCACGGGACGGGTCGAGCGCCCGACTTCGCGAAGCAGCGCGAAGTTCTGCATGTTGCGCGCGCCCACTTGCAGCATGTCGGCCTTCTCGGCGACGCGCTCGACGTCCTCCGGGCGGAGAACCTCGGTGACGATCGGCAGCTCGTACGCGCGGCCCGCTTCCGCGAGCATCTCGAGACCCGGGAAACCGAGACCTTGGAAGGCATAGGGTGACGTGCGCGGCTTGAACGCGCCGCCGCGGAGCATCGTCGCTCCCGCGCGCTTCGCCATCGCGGCTGCATCCATCACTTGCTGCCGGTTCTCCACGGCGCAGGGACCGATGATCAGCACGAAGCGATCTCCGCCGAAGTCCGCGCCGCCGACCTGGACGTGCGTGCGAATCGCGGGGTCCTTCAAGCTGCACAGGCGCAAGTTCGAGTTCGACGCGACCTTCGCCATCGCAACGGGTGCCGGCGCCGCCGCGCACGCGACGACTTCGTCGGCCGGCGCTTCGGCCTCCGCGGCGACGGTCGAAACGGGAAGGCCGTCTTTCTCCGTGCGGCGCGGATAGCTGCCGAGCACCTTGAGGTGGTTCGTGTGCGCGCGCACTTCCTGCAAGGCCGCCACGACGCGCGGATCCGACACGTGCCCATCGAAGTCGGCGTAGAAAAGATACTCCCACGGTGAGCTCGGCTGCGGTCGGCTCTCGAGCTTGCTGAGGCTCAGCCCCTGCTGGTTGAACACCTGCAAGCACTCGAGCAGCGCGCCGCGGCGGTGGTTGACCGCGAACACGAGCGACGTCTTGCTCGGTTGGCGCGGATCGACGGGCTCGGCCGCCGTCGCGATGAGCAGGAAGCGCGTCAGGTTTACGCTCTGGTCGGCGATGTCGCGACGGAGCACTGTGAGACCGTACTGCTGCGCGGCCTCTTCCGAGGCGATCGCGGCGATGCTGACGTCGCCCTCGCGCTCGACCGATTGCGCCGCGCCCGCCGTGTCGTGGTAGCTCTCGACCACGCATCCCACGAGCGAGTCGAGGAAGCGCTGGCACTGCTGCAGCGCGACGGGATGGCTGCGGATGACCGTGATGTCGTTCAACGTCGCGCCCGGCCGGCCCACGAGGCAATGCTCGACCGGCCACACTTCTTCACCGACGATCGTGATCGGACGTCTCGCCAGGAGGTCGTAGACCTCGTTGATCGTGCCCGCGATCGTGTTCTCGATCGGCAGGAGCGCGTAGTTCACCTCGCCCGCTTCGAGCGCTTCGATCGCCGCCGTGAAGCTGCGAAAGCCGATGCGCTCGAGTCGCGCGACCGCGCGCGTCGCGAAGATCTTCGTGAGCGTCAGGTCGCTGTAGCACGCGGGGACGCCTTGGTAGCCGACGCGCACCGATTGCACGCCGTTCCGCGCGCTGTGCGCATTCGAATCGAGGAACCGCTCCTGATCGCGGCGCGACCAATTCAGGATCTCGCGCAAGACGCGGCCGGCGAAGTAGCTCGAGAGCCCCGCCTCCTCGGCCGCGCGCGACCAGGCGTCGAACATCTTTCGCTCGCGCACTTCGTCGCGCAGCGGAGCGTCCGGATCCTGGCTCTTGATCGATCCGATCTCACGCACCGCGCGCATGCGCTCGGCGAGGATCCGAATGAATTCGCGATCGAGACGATCGATCTCGTCGCGTGAATTGGAAATCTTGTCCATGCGCAGCTAGCCGACGCCAGCGTGCCCCACACACACCGCCGTCGATCCTTCACGAACTGTATCCCGGTACGGCGCAGCGGGTGCGCGGCACCGATGCAAGAAGACGAACGGGGCAAGAGGACGCACGGGCGCGGAAGAAAGTTCGCAGTTCACCGTGGGAGCGACACCGTGAGGCGTTCGCGCCGTCTACGCGAAGTCACGTAGCGCGCCGCGGATCGAAATCCGACGAACGCGCGAGCTCCTCCCAGAGCTTCGTCTGCGCGGGAGTCGCCTGCGCAGGCACGGCGATCTTGAGCTCGACGATCAGATCGCCGCGCTCGCCACCGCGACGCGGAAGCCCCATCGCGCGCATCCTGAGCTTCTTGCCGCTCGACGACCCCGCGGGAACCGTGAGCAGGACCTCGTTTCCATCGAGCGTCGTGATCCCCACTTTCGCACCGAGTGCGGCTTCCCACGGCGCGACCAGGAGCACGAGCGCGAGATCGTGGTCCGCTACGGAGAATCGCGGATGCGGTGCGATCGAAACGTGGAGCAAGAGATCGCCGGCCGGTCCGCCGTTGCGTCCGGGACCGCCTTGACCCTTGAGGCGCATCGTCGATCCGTCGGTAGTGCCCGCCGGGATCTTCACGTCGTACGTGCGCGGTCCGCTGCTCTCGGAACCTTGCAGCGTGACCGTGCGCGTCGCGCCGCGGTACGCGTCCTCGAGCATGATCTGCAGCGCAGCCTCGTACGAGGGCCCGGTGCGCGGGCGAGCGGCGCGCGCGCCGCCCACACCCGGCGATGCGGCGCGATCACGGTTGAAGAACGTCTCGAAGAACGAGCTGAAGCCGCTGAGGTCGCCGAATTCGAAGTCTTGACCCGAGGCGGACGAACCGCGCGTGTCGAATTGGAAGTCGCCCCACCCGGGCGGAGGATTGAACTCCTGTCCATCCTTCCAATTCGCGCCCAGGCTGTCGTAGCGCTTGCGCTTCTCGGGATCCTTGAGCACCTCGTACGCTTCGGCGATCTGCGCGAAGCGCTGGGTCGCGCCCTCGGTCTTGTCGACGTCGGGGTGATGCTTGCGCGCGAGCTTGCGGTACGCGCGCTGGAGGTCGGCGGTCGCCGCGTCACGCGCGACACCGAGCACGGAGTAGTAGTCCTGAAACTTCACGGCCAAGAGCGCAGTCTCCTTCTCAGCCCAGTTTCACACATCGGCGCCCGAAGCACGAGTCGGCGCGCCGGACGGCCCGAGCAACGAGATCAGGTCGCTCGAAAGCGCGCCCGAGGCGTCGAAGAGCGCGACGTCGCGACTCGTGCGGGCCTTGAGATCCTTCACTTGCGCGCGGCCGGACTTCCACTCGTTCTCGCCGACGACGAGAGCGATCTCGAAGCCGCGCTTGTCGGCGTAACGCAGTTGGGCGTCCAGCTTCTTCGGCTCGGGGAAGAACTCGACGCCGATCTCCGCGGCACGCAGATCGCGCGCGAGCTTCAAATACGAGTGCAACCGATTGGCATCGAAGTACGGCAGGAACACCGTCGCGCCAGTGCGGCGCTTCTCGATCATCCCGAGTTCTTCCATCGCAGCGAGCAATCGATCGAGCCCGAGCGACGCACCGATGCCGGGCAAACGTTGCTTCGTGTAGAGCTGCGCGAGATCGTCGTAGCGACCGCCCGAGCACACGCTGCCGATGCCGGCGAGATCGCGCAAAGTCGTTTCCAACACGGTCCCCGTGTAGTAGTCGAGGCCGCGCGCGATCGAAAGATCGATTCGAAGCGTCGGTTCGACGACGCCGAGGGCACGAGCGGCGCGAACGATCTCGGTGAGCTCGGAGAGACCGCGCTGGCCGACATCGTCGAGCTGCGATCGCTCGAGCTGCGCGAGGATCTCGTCGGACGTGCCCTGGACCATGACCGCATCGAGGATCCGGTTCGCGTCCGCGGACGCGACACCGAGCTTCGTGGAGAGCTCCGTGTGCACGCCCTCGCGCCCGACTTTGTCCAGCTTGTCGAGCACGCGCAGCACATCCGCCAGCGACGCATCGACGCCCAGTTGCGCGATCAAGCCCTGGAGCACCTTGCGGTTGTTCACGCGGATCGTGAACGCGGACGACTCGAAACCAAGTTGGCGCATCAAGTCGTGCGCGACCAGCACGGTCTCGACGTCCGACGCGATGCTCTCGCTGCCGATCGTGTCGAAGTCGCACTGCATGAACTCGCGATAGCGGCCACGTTGCGTGTTCTCGCCGCGCCACACCGTCGCGATGTGGTAGCGCTTGAACGGCACACCCAGCTCGCCGATGTGCTGAGCTACGAAGCGCGCCAGCGGCACGGTCAGGTCGAACCGTAATGCGACCTTGCGTCCGCCGTGGTCCTCGAAACGGTAGAGCTGCTTGTCCGTTTCCGTGCCGCCCTTGCCGGTCAGAATCTCCTCGTATTCCAGCGCCGGCGTGTCGATCGGGCTGAAGCCGTACGAGCGATAGACGCGCCGCGCCGTGTCGACGAGCCACTCGCGCGGGATCATCGCGTCGGGGAGATAGTCGCGGAATCCCTTGAGCGTCCGCGGTTCGATGAGTGCCATGCGCGGATGCTAGTGCAAAGGCGCGCCGCGTTCGACTACCGAGGAGTCAAGCGCGCCGGCGCTGGAGGTGGCCTCGGCGCATCGAGACGCCAGATCGAGATCGCGGGACCCGAGCTCGCGTTGCTCGGCTGTGCACGACCGTCGACGCCGACTCGAAGCAGGGACGCGTAGACGCGCGTGAGCCCTGCTATTCGCGCCGCTCCACTGCCGTCGGGGGTCATCGCAAGCCGCCAGAGCAAGCTCTTGTCGCGATCGGGTGGGACGCCGCCTGGTGGGAGCGCGCCCACCAGCGACTGGAGCGCGGCGAACCCGCGCGCAGAGCGCGGGCCGGTGACGACGTAGCGCGCGTCCGCGGCGTGCATGACGCGGATCGTGCGCTCCGCGTCCGATCCGAGCAGAGTCCGGGCGACCTCGGGTAGGTTCGACTCCCCCCTCGGCACAGCTTCCATGCTTGCGAGCGTCGGCCGGCGCGCGTGGTAGACGACCAGCGACGCGATCTCCGGCGTGCACAGGACCGCGTAATCGCCGGGGATCGTCGGTGCATTGAACGCACCTGCGGACGGGGTCTGCGCTCTCATCCAGCGCAATCCACTCACCCATTCGCGTCGCGCGTCGTGCGCGCCGTGGTCGACCCGAACGCGCGACGCGCTGACGGCGGCAATCGCGAGCAGGACAACGCCTGCACCACACAGGACCTTCGTAGCTGACCGGGCTCGAACGGACGAGGCATCGAGCCCCTGCGCCACGAGCAACCCCAAGCTGCAGGCCATCGGCACGACGAAAACCGCGAGCTGACCAAAGTCGACACACGCCAGCGCAAACGACAGCGATGCGAACGCGACGAGCATCGCGTTCTCGGGCCGGCGTGCGTGACGGCCGAGGACGCCGATCGCGAGCGGGAAGAGCAACGCGACGGGCGTCAGCGACGCGAGCACGGAGCTCCACGCGCTCGCTTCGTCTGTCTGCGCGAACGGTGAACTCGTCGCTCGCCACGCGGCGACGGCTTGCACCGTCGAGCTCAACTTTCGAAACGTCTCGGGCGCGAAGTAGACGAGCAGTCCGAGTCCAACGGCGAGCGCCGCAGTCTGAAACGCGCGCGCACGCGCGCGGAGCAGGACACCGAGCAAGAACGGCGTCGCAGCGTACAGCGCGGCCTGCGAGACGCCGGAGCACCAAGTCGACATCAGCCAAGGTCCGCTGGTCGGCGTCGATTCGCCGAGGAGCGGGAGCTGCACGACGAACGCCGCGACCGCGCAGTAGCACAGCCCCGCTCGATGCGCGAGCGCGCGCTCCTCCGTCTGCGCGACCAGCGCGCGCACGACGCAGCCGATCCACACGCCGGCGAAGAGCACACAGCCGCTCGCCATCGAGCTGGCCAGCGCCAATCCGCCGACCAGACCGCACAGGAGCGCTCCGAGGATCGCATCGAGTGGCTCTTGCGCACGCAGAGCGCGTGCGGCAAGTCCGATCTGCAGCGCGGCGAGCAACGCCACCCAAGCTGACGAGTCGAGCTGGCCGGCTGCGCCGGATCGGACGGCCACCGGCACCACGGCGCACGAGATCGCCGCGAGTAGCGCCGCGAGAAGCGCGCTTCGTCCTGCGACGAAGCCGCGCACTGCCCAAGCCACGAGCACGACGGTGAGCGCACCGATCCACGGCGGGATCGCGAGCACGACGTCCTCGATGTCCGCTTCCTCGGGAGAGGTGTTCGCCGTCGTCAACCCACCGGCGAATCGTTCCGCGATCGCGGCGAGCGACAGGTCGAACAGAGGCAGCGCAGGAGCCTCGGCACCGTTCGAGTGCTCGAGCCAACGATCGAGCAGAGGCAGGCGATCGGCTGCGATCGCGAGCTCGACGCGCCGCAAGTGGCTCGCGGTTCGAGCATCGTCGACGAGCCAGTGCGTTCCCAGTTCGACCGCGTCGGATCCGGCGAGTGAATGCTCCGCGCCTGCGCGCCCGCGCACGAAATGCGCGAGAACGAAGACGAGAGCGAGCGCGAGCAGCGCCAGCGCGCGCTTCACGCCCGGGATTCCCGCAGGTTGCAATCGTGCGACGGAATCAACGCGTGGGGTACGTCGACAGAATCCACGCCTTCCACTGCGTCTCCATCTCGAGCGGGCTCAGCGCGTACACCTGTTGAAGCGCCTCGCGCGAGATGACGTGCTCACGCAGCTTCTTCAGGAGCTGGTTGAACTTCGCCGAGTCGCGGTAGATCAGGTAGTCGACGTAGCCGAACGACGCGGCGTGCATCGGCAAAGTCAATGTGTCCGTGTTGTGCTGCAGCACTTCGCTGATCGGAGGCGTGTCGTCCGAGGACACCATCTTGCGCAACGCGAGCTTGAACTTGCCGCCCTTGAAATCGACGTTCGCGTCCTGCTCCTGATAGCAGTAGTTGTCGCAGATGCCCCAGTATTTCTCCTCGAACCAGTGCGCGAGTCCCTCGTCCGCCCAACCGCCCTTGAGGTTGCCGATCCACTCGCTCGGTTGCTGTGCGCTCAAAATCAAGTGCGTGACGGAGTGGACGACGTTGCGGTGCAAGTGCTCGTCGTCCTGGAAGTACGCCTTGGTACCGAGCACGGAGAAGCGCGGCTTGCGACCCATCAGCTTGATCGGCCCTTGCCCGCCCTGTCCGCAGAACTTCTGCGATCCCTCCAGCTGATCATCGGGGAACTGCCAGACGAACACGTCGAACTTGCTCTCGAACTCTTGGTCGCTGACTCCGAGCGTTGCGCAGTAGTCGCCGAAAAGTCGCTCGAGTCGCTTCAAGTAGACATGGAGCAATTCATGAGCGAGCAGGTGTTTCTTGTTCACTTTGAGCCGGTCGACTTCCCACACGAGCACGAAGTGCGGACTCTCCGCCTTGCGCAGCGGCCGGCCCATCGTGTCGTCGAACGGCTTGAGCGCCAGCTTGCGCGCCGCGAGCTGGGCGCGCCGATCGGCGAGCGAGGTCGTGGCGCTCTCGCTCTTGCAATCAGGGCACACGACCAGGCCCGTGCCTCCGCACGCGGGGCAATCGACGAGAACGCTGCAGTACAAGAGGCCGAACTCGAGCTCGAGATCACACTCGGCGCGCGTGTGCTCGGGACAGGAGACGCGGCCCATGTTCTCGCACTTCTTGCAGTCGTCCGGCTTGGCATCCTGCGCCGCTTCGCTTCGGAGAGCGAGCGAGCTCGGCGCGACCGGGACGCCGGACGAGGCGAGCAGCAAGCCGAGTGCGATCGAGGCCAGGATCATCCGCCGATGAGCTCCTCGATGATCTGCTTCTTGGCGTCGAAGCGTGCGAGCCGGATTTTCGCCGCGATCGCGGGCGAGAGCGCGGCGCGCGGTGCAAGGCCGACGAGCTCGCTCTCACGGATCCCGATCCCGCGCGAACGCGCCTCGCGCTCGATCTCGGAGTAGACGCGCAAGAGGCCCGTCGCTTCGTAGTTGCACACGTTCATGCTCACCTGCGCGGAGCGCGGCTCTTCGATCGCGAAGCCCATCGCCTTGATTCCCGGAAGTCCGCCGTCGCGCTCGCGGATCTTCTTCGCGATGTCCTTCGCCACCTGCACGTCTTCCGTGTCGAGATACACGTTGAACGCGATCAGGAAGAACCGCGCGCCGATCACCGTGGCACCGGCCGTTGGATGGATCGCAGCCTTCGGGCCGGCGTCGGGTTCGCGCGCAGGATCCTTTCCGAGCTCCGCTCGGAGGCCCTCGAACTGCCCCTTGCGGATGTCCGCGAGGTTCTTGCGCTCCGGTCGCTTCGCGGCCGCTTCGTAGAAGTACACGGGGATCTCGAGCTCGCGACCGACGCGTTCCCCAAGTCGCCACGCCGCATCGACGCACTCCTGCATCGTGCTCCCCTCGAGCGGAACGAACGGCACGACGTCGGTCGCGCCGATGCGCGGATGCTCGCCTTGGTGTTTCGAGAGATCGATACGGTCGCGCGCTTTCGCGATCGCGCGGAACGCAGCTTCACGCGCGTCGTCCGGCGAACCGACGAACGTCACGACGGAGCGGTTGTGGCTTGCATCGAGGCTCCAGTCGACGAGCTTCACGCCCGCGACGGATCGGATCGCATCCAGGATCTCCTCGACGACTTCGGGGCGCCGGCCCTCACTGAAATTAGGAACGCATTCGACGAGGCTCATGGATTGCCATTAGAGCTCGCGGCCCGCGAGGACGCCAAGGTGCGAGCCGCCCTGCGCGTTTTACTCTGGCGCGCGCGGGGCGCGCCACGGCTCGCGCTCGAGCACGACCACGCCCGATTTCACGACCGCGATCACCGCGTTGCGGCCGATCTCGTACACGAGGTGGCGGTGATTCGGCAGGTCGAGCACGACGAGGTCGGCGTCCTTGCCGGCTTCGATCGAGCCCAGGCGGTGTCCACGCGCGAGCGAGCACGCGGCGTTCAGCGTCGCGGCATTCAGACACTCCGCGACGCTCATGCGGTAGCGCAAGGCGGCCCACGCGAGCACCTCGGGCATGCTCTGGACGTACGAGCTGCCCGGGTTGAAATCGGTCGAGAGCGCCGGCGCGAGCCCGGCCGCGATCATCTTGCGCGCCGGAGCTTCCTGCGCCAGTCGCAGGTACAGCGGCACGATCGGGCACAGCACGGGGATCACGCCGGCCGCCGCCAGCGCCTCGATGCCGCGCTCGCCGACGAACTCGAGGTGATCGGCGCTCGCGGCGCGAAGTTCCGCGGCGAGCTCCGCGCCGCCGAGGAGGCTGAGTTGATCGGCGTGGATGCGCAGCGACAGACCGACTTCGCGCGCCTTGGACAGGATCGTGCGCGAGTCGTCGAGGCCGAACACGTGCCCCTCCGTGAAGATGTCGCAGTACTCGGCGAGCTTCGACTCGGCGACACGCGGCAACATCTCGTGGACCAGAAGATCGACGTACGCGCTGCGCCGTTCGCGATACTCGGCCGGATAATCGTGCGCGCCCAGAAACGTGGGGACGATCTCGACGGGATGGACCGCGCGCGCCGCGGAAAGCACCTCGAGACACTTCATCTCGTCGTCCAGCGAGAGTCCGTAGCCCGTCTTCGCCTCGATCGTCGTCGTTCCGAGCTCGAGGAATCGATCGAGCCGGATCAAGAGACGCTCGAGCAGTTCGGCGGGCGAGCTGGCGCGCACGCCGCGGACGCTCGCGAGGATCCCGCCTCCGCGCTCGGCGATCTCGACGTAGGTCGCGCCGCCCGTGCGCATCTCGAACTCGTCTTCGCGCGTACCGGCGAACAGCGGGTGCGTGTGCGCATCGACGAAACCCGGGATCACGGTGCCGCCGCGCGCATCGAGTACGCGGCGCGCACGGAATCGACTCTTGATGTCCGCGTCCGGCCCGACGGCGAGGATCTGCCGCCCTTGAACGGCGATCGCGTGCGCGGGAAGCACTCGAACCGCGCCGAAGGCGTCTCCGCCGCGCGGCGTGTTACCGGCGGGCGTCGCGATCTCGGATGCGCCGGTGACGATCAGATCGACTGCGGAGGGCGCGGCCGGCATGCACGCGACTCTAGCGCAGGCAGCACGGTCCTCAACCATCCAGCTCCGTGCCCGATTCGTTTCAGCGAGAATGCCGCGGCGCTACACTTGAAATGCTCACGCGCGAGCGCACAGTAACCCTTCGCAAGTCTTGGCCATGAGAGCCGTCGTCACCGTATTATTCGTGGCCATCTTGGGATTCGCTTGGTGGAAGGCACGACCACCAAGCGCGAGCACGAGCGCGAGCGAGCACGGCTTCACCTTCACCGAGGTGTCGAAGTCGATCGGCATCGACTTCGTCCACCACGCCCCCACGCTCGATCAGAAGCTAGCCCCGATCATGCCGCACATCGCGGGCATGGGAGCGGCCGTGTCCGTGGTCGACGTGAACCGCGACGGCTTCGTCGATCTGTACGCAACGAGCAGCGCGTTCGGCACGCGGAACGCGCTCTACGTGAACCAGCGCGACGGCACCTTTCGTGACCTGGCCGCCGAGGCGGGGATCGCCGACGTCAACGTGCAAGGCGAAGGCGTCTCGATGGGATCGATCTGGGGCGACATCGACGGCGACGGTGACGAGGACTTGTTCCTCTACACGTGGGGCTTTCCGAAGCTCTTCCGCAATGACGGCGAGCTGCGATTCACGGAGATCACGAAAGAAGCCGGCCTCCGACGGTGGATCAACTCGAACGCCGCGACGTTCCTCGATTACGACCGCGACGGACACCTCGACCTGTACGTGGCGGGATACTTCAGGGAGGACATCGATCTTTGGAACGTCACGACCACGAAGATCATGCAAGAGAGCTTCGAGTTCGCGAACAACGGCGGACACAAGTTCCTGTATCGAAATATGGGGGGTGGACGGTTCGAGGACGTCACTGCGAAGCTGAACGCCGACAGCACGCGCTGGACTCTGGCTGTTTCCGCCGCCGATCTCGACGGTGACGGATGGCAGGACCTGTTCCTCGCGAACGACTATGGCAGTGAGGAACTTCTCCTGAATCGCGGCGGTGTGCGCTTCGAGCGCGCAACGGACGCGGGACTTGCCGGCGGCTCGAAGAGCGGGATGTGCGTGACGCTCGGCGACGTGCAGAACGACGGACGCCTGGCGATGTACGTCACGAACATCTCGAAGGGCCTGTATCTCTTCCAAGGCAACAATCTGTGGCTCAACCGACTCGCGGAACGCGGCTGGGTGCAGAACGTCGCCGACGGCGTCGTCGCCGATTGCGGATGGGCGTGGGGCGCGCAGTTCGGTGATCTGAACAACGACGGGCGTGTCGATCTCTACGTCGTCAACGGGTTCCTCTCCGCGAATCCAGATCGCGACTACTGGTACGGCATGTCCAAGGTCGCCGGCGGGATGGGAGCGCTGGCCGCGGACGCCAGCAATTGGCCGCCCATCGACGATCGCAGTCTGTCGGGCTACGAACGTTCGCGCGTGCTCGTGAACAACGGAGGCGGGAGATTCGTGGACGTCGCCGAGTCGGTCGGCGCGAGCGACCTGTACGACGGGCGCGCGGTCACCATGGCGGACCTCTTCAATCGCGGGCAACTCGACGTGATCATCGCGAACCAGCGCGGTCCGCTGCTCGTGTACAGGAACTCGATCACGCCACAGCAGCACTGGATCCAATTCCGGCTCGTGGGCGGCGACGACAACACGAGCGCGATCGGAGCGCAGGTCACGCTCTACTTCGGCGGCGTGAAGCAGGTGCAGTCCGTCGAAGGGAGCAGCGGGTTCTGCAGCCAACGCGATCGACGACTACACTTTGGACTGGGTCCACATGCGAACGTCGAGCGAGCCGTCGTGCACTGGCCCTCCGGCCGCGAGCAGACCGTGGACTCACTCACCTTAGACGCATTGAACGAGATCGCAGAACAGTGAGCTCCGCGCCTCTTATCTCATCGGTCGTCGAAGCCGAGCGCGCGGAACCGCGCGTAGCGCTGCTGCGACGCATCGATCCGCGTTGGTACTTCTCGAGCTTGCTCACGCTGATCCTCGTGGTGGGGCAGTGGAAGTTCCAGATCCTGGGCGACAGCTACCTGCCTTGGATGGTTGCGCTGGGAACGGCGATCGGTGCCGAGCTCGTTTTCTACCCGTTGCTCCGCGGCGGCTGGCCCAATCTCTTGAGCGCTTACATCACGGGGAACAGCGTCGCGATCCTCACGAAGCCGGATGGCGCGCTCATCTGGCCGTTCGCCGTCGCAGCGCTGATCTCGATTGCTTCGAAGTACGTTCTGAATTACCGCAAGCGCCACTTGTGGAACCCGACCAACTTCGGGATCTGCATGCTCCTGGTGGTCGCGTCCAATCGCGTGACGATCTTGAGTCACCAGTGGGGAAACGATCCGGCGATGGTCGTACTCATCTGGACCGTCGGCTTGCTCACCGTATCTCGAGCTCGTGTTCGGCACATCACGATCACGTACTGCGCGTCGTTCGTCGTCCTGGCGTGCCTGCGCTCCGCGATCACGGGCCTGCCGCTCGTCGGCGAGCTGTCACCGATCACGGGACCGATGTACACGCTCTTCATGTTCTTCATGGTCACCGACCCGCGCACGCTGGTCGACGGGAAGCTACGGCAGATCGGCGTTGTCGTCCTCGTCGCCCTCGCCGAATGCGCGATCCGTCTGGCTTGCGACTACGACTTGCTCTCGATCGAGAACCCGCTGCGCGCAGCGCCACCAATGTTCGCGCTATTCTTCGTCGGACCGGCGATGCTTGCTCTGCAGCTTTGGCGCGCAGGTCGTCCGGCTGCGCGGGACTGAGCTCGGGTCAGCCCGCGGCGCGGCGCGCCGGACGCGATGCGCTGAGCGCTTCGCCGAGAAGTGCGCACAGCCGCTTGCGCGCGCGGAACATGATCATCTTCATGTTCGAGAGTCCCACGCGAAGCCGCGCGCTCGCTTCGATGTACGTCAGGCCGTCGACCTCGACCAGCTCGAGGGCGATGCGGTCCCGAGCCGCGAGCCGTTGCCAGGCCGCGTGGTACTGCAGAAGCAACACGACCCACGCGAGCGACAGCGTGCGAGCGTCTTCGTGCAGGGCCGAGAGCTGAACGGGACCGCAGCGCAGGTCGGCCGGCTCCTGCAGACCTTCGGGAAACGCCTGAAGTGACCACCCCGCGCGTCGCGAGCCTTGTGCTCGATAGAGATTGCGCGCGATCGTCCGCGACCACACGCGGAAGGTCGCGGGTCCGCCGTCCTTGAAGCTCGGCGCGTAGCGGAAGATGTTCACCCACGTGTCTTGATAGAGCTCGAGTGGGTCGCGCGTGCCCGGGCGTCGGAGCATGTGGTCGCGGACATGCGCGGCGACCCACGGCATCAAGCTCGGCTGCGCGTACTCGTAGAGCGCGTCGAACTCGGCTCTTCCCCCGGTGTCGCGGAAGAGCACCATCAGCGCGGTCTCGATCCGGGCTTCGAAGTCTTCGCTCGCCTCGTTGGGTTCCAGCGCGATCGACACCCCGCGCTGCGCCAACTGCCGGAGGACGGGGACACTACACGGCAGCCGGCAGGTGGCCACTTGGGGGGGGATCGCTTGCATGCCGCGCGCGAGTGCACGCGCTGTGCCCGTCGCTAGGGCGTCGGATCAGCAGGGCTCAAACATCAGGCTCAACATGAGTTGCATCGCCGCGCCGAAGCCGGACCCGAAGCCAAGCACGGGCCTGGCGCCAGGGACCGTTCCGAAGTCGTAGCGCGCTGCACGTTTGAGCTCGTCGCCCGACGCCGCGCTAAGATGGATCGGCCTATCGCGGGCCGGCGCCGTCTTCCCACAGAGCAATCGTGCCGAGTGGACGGAGCCATGCCCCCCTCCAATTTGATACTTCTCCCCCCCGACGCGCCCCTCGCTGGCGCACCTTGGACCCCGGAGCTGGCCGCGCGACTCCAGGCGGCGGCCTGGGTCTGCGCCTGTCTCCTCATCGGCGGCTTCTTCGCGACGCTTCGGGTCGCGCTGCTCCACTCGGTTTCCGCGCGGGTGCTGGCACGCACGAGCTCCGCGCGGCGGCGCGCCCGAATCGAACCGCTACTCAGCCGGACGGAGAGCCTCGCGACGAGCGCCGGAGTGTTCGAGGTCACGGGCGAGGTCCTGTTCGCGATGCTGCTGCTCCGTTTCATCGCCGACGGCGCGCCGATCGGTTGGATGTCGATCGTCGTTACGTCGCTGAACTCCATCACGTTGGAGATGATCTCGCGCTCGGTTTCGTCCAGACCGCCCGAGAGCTCGGCATCGGCGATCACCTCG
>JANOFY010000097.1:0-6557 GCA_031413895.1 Planctomycetota bacterium
CACGTTCGAGCTCTTCACTGGTGCGCGCGCGGTCGCCGAGAACCTCGACATCGAACGCGCGCTGCGCGTCACGGGCGACGAAGCGCCGACGATCGACGTCGCGACGATCCAAGGCGTCAGCACGCGCGCGCTCGACTGGAAGGCCCTCGTCAAAGACAAGCAGCCCGAGACCGATGCGCTCGCGAAGTCGATCCCGGCCGACCAGCACGGCATCTTCTTTCCGTCCTTCGATGCGATGGTACGCGTGTTCGACGAGGCCGATGCGTCGGCGACGCCCGTGCTTCACTTCGCGACCGTGCGCGCGGAGGACCAAGGCACGCAGGAGCGCTACCAGACGCAGCTCTGCTTGCCGCTCTCGGCGATCGCGCGGACACTCGGGGCCGCGATCGTCGCCAGTGTCGCGATCACAGGCTCCGATCCGTACTTGCCGAGCGGCAGCGACCTCGCGCTCCTCTTCGAGTGCAAGCAACCGGCGGTGCTCGAGACGTACCTCGGCCTGCGTCACGGCGAAGCCAAGGCCGCCGGCGCGAAGACCGTCGACGGATCCGTGGGCACGACGAAGTACAGCGGCGTGCGCAGCGACGACCGGCGCGTCTCGTCGTACGTCGCGCGCTTCGACGACACGATCGTCGTGACGAACTCGCTCGTGCAGCTCGAGCGCATCGCCGCGACACGAGCCGGCCTCGTGAGCGCGCTCGCGAGCGCCGACGAGTACGTGTGGTTCCGCGATCGCTACAAGAAGTCCGATGCGAGCGAGAGCGCGCTCGTCGTGCTGAGCGACGCCACCATAAGACGCTGGGCCAGTGCGCGAGAACGCATCGGCAACTCGCGGCGCGTGCGCGCGGCGGCGGCGATGACCGAGATCCAGGCGGCGTCGCTCGAACGAATCGTTCGCGGCCAGCTCGCCCTGGGCACGAGCGCCGCCGAACCCGCGCTCCCGGTGAGCGCGGACTTCGTGTGGACGAAACACGGCGTCTTTTCGCCGACGTTCGGCAGCTTGGCGTTTCTCACGCCGGTCGCGGAGCTCGCGGTCGATCGCGTCAGCGAGAGCGAGAAGCGCGGCTACGAAGCCTTCCGCAACAACTTCCAGAACCTGTGGAGCAACTTCTTCGATCCGATCGCGCTGCGGCTCTCGTTCACCGAGGCCAAGATCGCCGCCGACCTCACTGTGATGCCGCTCGCGGTGACGACGGACTACCGCGAGTTCATCCAGCTCACGCGCGGGGCGACGCTCGGCGGTACGAGCGGCGACACGCACGCGGAGACGCTGTTTCACTTCGCGCTCGCGTTCGGTTCGAACTCCGAGCTGAGTCGCATGTTCTCGTCGGGCGCCGGAGCGCTGGGCCAGCAGTTCGGCGCGGATCCGCTGAGCTGGATCGGCGACGGCGTCGCGATCTACGCGGACCGCGACGCGTTCTGGAACGAGCTCGAGAGCGCCAAGGACCACTGGGAGTTCATGGGCGACAACGCCTACCGGTTGCCGCTCGCGCTGCATGTGGAGGTCAAGGATCCGCTCAAGCTCGCTGGCTTTCTCACGTCGCTGCGCGCGCTCGCCGACGGTGCCGCGCCGGGCTTGACGAAGTGGGAGACGAAGACGTGGCACGAGCAGGGCTACGTGAAGATCGCGCCCGCGGAGACTGGCGACGAAGCGCGCGACAAGATGGCCGTGTACTACGCGGCGTTTCCCGATGCGTTCGTGCTGTCGCTCCGCGAGGAGCTCGTGCAGCGCGCCATCGATCGACGATTGGCGCGTCGGAGCACTGCGAAAGACGCGGCGCAAGGAACGCCGTGGCTCGGCTCGAGCGTTGGGTTGCGCATCGAACGCGACGCCGTCGACGTGGTCACGCGCCTCGCGGCGGAAGAGATCCGCGATCAGCTCCGGGAAGCGGCGTGGTCGGCGATTCCGATCTTGAACGAGTGGAAGCATCGCTTCCCGGAAGCGGATCCGGTGGCGCTGCACGAGCGCCTTTGGAACGTGCGCCTCGTGTCGCCGGGCGGCGGCACGTTCGCGTGGAACGACGCTCTCGAGTCGATGGAGGCGAGCGACTACGGCAGCCCCGCCGCGCCGAAGACAGGACCGTCGCTGCCGCAGGCACTCGCGCGCTTCACGCGCGGCGAGTTCGGGCTCAGCTTCGAAGCCGACGGGCTGCGTGCGCGTGCGGAGTTGGCGCGCGAGCCGCACTGAGCGCGCGAGCGCTGTGACCGAGGCTCGCTCGCGAAGCGCGCGCGCTAGCCGGCCGCGGATCGCTTCTTGGCGCCGGCTGACTGCGCATCGCGCCGGTGCTGCAGTTGGATGTCGCGCAGCCGGCGGAAGCTGATCAGCTTCTTCGCCGATTCATCCCACAGGTGATAGCCGAATGACTTGAGGCTCGAGCGCACCGTCACCGGCCGGATCTCTTGGAAGATCGGATCCGAGTCGTGACAGCGTTCCAGGTTGTAGTTCGGGATGCGCGGGCTGAGATGGTGGACGTGGTGAAACCCGATGTTGCCCGAGAACCACTGCAGGACGCGCGGCAGCTTGTAGAACGAGCTGCCGCGCAGCGCCGCGGCCGTGTAATCCCACTTCTCGCCGCGCTCCCAATACGTGCCTTCGAATTGGTGCTGGATGTAGAAGAGCCAGACGCCGGCGGAAGCAGCGACGGCGACGATGATCGACTGGATGACGAGGTAGGGCACGAGGCCGAAGAGGAAGCTCATCCCCGTCGCGAAGCACACGAGCAGCACATTGCCCCACCACACCGAATGTCTCTCGCGGGGGCCAGCCTGCGCGGAGGAAAAGCGGTGCATGCCGAGCACGAGGAAGAAAGGCGCGATCACGAAGAGCACGATTGGATTGCGTGCCAAGCGGTAGGCCACCTTCGTCCAACGCGAAGCCGCCAGGTACTCCTGCACGGTCAGCGTCCAGATGTCGCCGACGCCGCGCCGATCGAGATTACCGGACGTCGCGTGGTGGACGGCGTGCTGCCAGCGCCAGTGTCGGTACGGAGCGAAGGTCAACACCCCGGCCACGGAGCCCACGACGTCGTTGGCCCACTTCGACTCGAAGAACGACCCGTGACCGCAGTCGTGAAAGATGATGAAGGTGCGGATGAGCACTCCGCCGGCCACGATCGCGAGCGGCACGGTGAGCCACCACGAGACGGACAGGCTCCAATAAAGGAGGCACCAGAGCGCGACGTACGAGCCGAACGTGTTCACCATCTGCCAGACCGCACGCCAGGTGTGCGATCGCTGGTGGGCGGCGACGATGGCCTGCCAGGTTTGGATCTCGTTCCGGCGAGCTTCCCGGGATGCGCTTGGAGATTCGATCATTCAGATTAGGCCGAGCTCATCCCACGCTACAGCGAACCAGCGGATGAGCCCAGCTCCACTCCGCCGAAATACGGTCTGCGCCGGCAGTCTTGCGAATCCGAGAACTCGATAGCGCCTTCAGGGCCCCTCCAGCGGCTCTTGCCTCCATAGAAGAGGAAGGCGCGTGCGCGGCGCGAATAATCCGAGGCCGTGCTTCCCCGAACAGCGATCTGCCGATAGGCTCGTGTACTTCTAATACATCGGTCGCGTTCCAAAGCGACCTGCGGCGCGCCAGCAGAATCACATCGATTGCGCCGCCTCCTCACCTCGCGGCCAGCCCTGTTGCGTCGGCCTCGACCCTGCCTGGCAGGGCGCTGAACGCCATATTTCCAGGCAACAAGGCCACATCATTTCCAATAGCTCCCGCGAATTCGCTCCCAAGTCCAGTCCCCTTCCGACCAGTTTCCGCGCCTTCGATCTCGGCCCCGAGTTGCAGCGCGCCCTCACCGATGCGGGCTTTGCCGAGCCGCGTCCCATCCAATCGGCGACCCTGCCCGAGGCTCTCGCCGGACGAGACATCCTCGGCCTCTCGCAGACCGGTAGCGGCAAGACGGCCGCCTTCGCGCTCCCGATCCTGGCGCGCCTCGCGAACACGCGCGGCACGTCGCCGCGCGCGCTGATCCTCGCCCCCACGCGCGAACTCGCCGCGCAGATCGAAGCGCACGTGCGCGAGCTCGCGCACCACACGCGCGTCACCGTCGTCACGATTTTCGGCGGCGTGTCCATGAACACGCAAATCTCGGCGCTGCGCGCTCGGCCGGACATCGTCGTCGCGTGCCCGGGCCGGTTGCTCGACCTCTTGCAACGCGGACAGGTGGACCTGCGCCGCGTCGAGATGCTCGTGCTCGACGAAGCCGACCACATGTTCGATCTCGGCTTCCTGCCGGACGTGCGTCGCATCCTCGCGGCGCTGCCGGCCAAGCGGCAGAACTTCATGTTCTCCGCCACGATGCCGCCGCCGATCCGGGTGCTCGCCGATCGCCTGCTCCAGCGGCCTCACGTGGCCGAGCTCGCGAACTCGCAGCCCGCTTCGACGATCGCACACGCGCTGTGTCCGATCGAAGAGACGCGCAAGCTCGATCTCCTGCGCGCGTTGATTGCCCGCCCCGACTTCAAGTCGGCGATCGTGTTCTCACGCACGAAGCGGCGGACGAAAGTCCTCGCCGATCGTCTTGCCAAGCTCGGGCATCGTGCGATCGCGTTGCAGGGCAACATGTCGCAACCACAACGAGTGCGCGCGATGCAGGGCTTCCAGACCGGGCGCTTCAACATCTTGGTCGCCACCGACGTCGCGGCGCGCGGCATCGACGTCGCCGGGATTTCGCACGTGATCAACTTCGACGTGCCCTCGACGCCCGAGACGTACACGCACCGCATCGGACGCACGGGGCGTTCGGAGTGCACCGGTCAGGCGTTCACGTTCGTCACCTCGGCCGACACGGCCATGGTTCGTGCGATCGAGCGCATGCTCGGAAAGCCGGTCGCGCGCGAGACGATTCTCCCTTCGACTGCGCTGCCGGATGCGGGCAGTCGCGGCTTCGGCGCGGGAACTTCGGCCGGGTCCGAACGACGCCCGGCGCAGCGTCGCGCCCCCGCGCAGCATCGCGGCGGTCCGCGGCCTCACCACGGAGCGAAGCCGCACGCGACGTCAGAGCCGCGACGACGCAGCAGCGCGTCCCCGCACGCCCCGTCGCAGCCCGCTCGCTCGCATCGCCGCCCGGAGTCCAGCGGGTCTGCGCACAGGCCGCACTCCGCTTCGGCCGCCTCGCGCCCGTCCGCATCACGGCCGAGCGAGCGTTCCCATTCGAAGCCGAGCGAGCGTCCGCACGCGAGTTCCCACACGACGGCGCGTCCGTCTACGCCGCGCCGTCACCCCGCGCCCGTTTCTCACCGTTCTCGTTGACCCGAGCAGTCTGACCGGAGGTTGGCATTTATCACATTTTCGTACGTTCGGACGGGCAGACCCTGCGGGTCGACACGGATCTTTGGCTGTGCGCGCTCGACCTCGCCGCAGTCCACGGATGGAAACCGGTCGGCACCGTCGCTCGCGAAGCGACGCGCGGCGCCGGCCCGGACCGATTCGAGTACTTTCGCCCGGACGGCAGGCAGCTCGTGCCACGCGACGCGACCGAGCTCGCGACGTGCCTGAACGCGGGGCTGACGCGTGTCTCCGATTCCGTCGTGCCTTTGCACAACGAGAAGTTCGGCGAGGAACACACCTTGGCTCTGATCTCGCGCGCCGCCGAAGGCAAGGCTGCGGCGCCCGAGCTCGCGACGGCAGCGGTCGAGCTGCTGAGCGGAGCTCCCAAGGGTGAGGCGCGCGTGCTGATCGAGTTCCTGCGCGGTGGATCGGTGTCGATCCGCTCCGCGGGCAGCGGCACGACGGCGCGTTGACGGCGGCGCCCATCCGGGCGTTCGAGCCTTCCTAGAGCGACGGTTCCGCCGCGCGGGATACACGGGCATGGACTACACCGCTGCGATGTTGGCGCTGGCCGTCGGCCTGTTCCTGGGCATGCTCGGGTTGCTCGAGCTGGGTCGTCGACTCGGTCGACGGCGGCTCGAACGCGATCCCGAAGGCGCGCGGTCCGGAGTCGCGGCCGCGGATGGCGCCGTGTTCGGCTTGCTCGGGCTCTTGATCGCGTTCACGTTCTCGGGCGCTGCGGGACGGTTTCAAGATCGGCGCGAGCTCATCACGGGCGAGACGAACGCCACAGGCACGGCTTGGCTACGTCTCGATCTCCTGCCGGCCGCTGTGCAACCGAGTGCGCGCGAGAGCATGCGGCGCTACGTCGACGCGCGCCTCGCCGTGTATGCGGCGATTCCCGACGAGGCGCGCGTGCTTCAGGCTTGCCAAAATGTGGCGGCGCGACAATCCGAGCTCTGGCGGACGGCCGTCGACGCGCGCGCAAGCGTCGAGCAGGGTTGGGAGAAGCTCCTATTTCCAGCGCTCAACGAGATGTTCGACATCGGCACGCGTCGCACGCACGCGTTGCAGTGGCATCCTCCCGTGATCGTCTTCGTCCTCTTGTCCGCGCTCGCACTCGCCTGCGCGCTGCTCGCCGGATTCGCCATGGCCGGAGCCCTGCGACGGCCTACGTTGCACATGTTCGCCTTCGCCGCGGTCATCGCCGTCACGGTGTACGTGATCGCCGATCTCGAGCTGCCGCGCCAAGGGCTGATCCACGTCGTCGGCGACGATCAGCTCA
>JANOFY010000098.1:0-3002 GCA_031413895.1 Planctomycetota bacterium
CCTCGACGCCGTGCGAGTCGCACTCGACCGTGCCCTCGACCCGACACTGCCCGAGGCCCTGCAGGCTGCCGGTCACTGAGGATGTCGATCGCGTCGCGTGACGAAGTGGTGCGGGTTCCCCTCCCCGTAGCGTGTCACGAATGAACGCGAGTGTTCCTCTACCTCCCGACCCGAGCGAGCTGCCCGAAATCGGGCATTCGCTCGATCTGCTCTCGCGCGCGAAGGGTGGCGATCCGGGGGCGCTGGGCGAATTGCTCGGTAACCGTCCCGCGGAGCACGCACCCGAGTCGGTTGACCTCGGTTCTTCGGGCTACTTCGCCTTGGCCTGCTTGATGAGTCCGGCGAGCACGTAGTCGCGTCGATCCTTGACGCTCGCGGCGTGCCGCACCTTCCACTCGCGCGGCGTCAGCGTCTTCGGATCCTCGCCTTCCTTCACGCGCAGCATCACGTCGTGCAGGTAGAGCTTCGGATCTACCCCGAGCGACTTGCACGTGCCGATCAGGCTGTACGCGATCGCCGCGGCGCGGCCGCCGCGCTCGTTCCCGATCATCATCCAGTTCTTGCGACCCAGCGCGAGCGGACGCACGCCGCGCTCGGAGTGGTTGTTGTCGAGCTCGAGCCGACCGTCTTCGAGGAAGGTGTTCAGCGCGTTCCATCTTCCGAGCGCGTACTTGATCGCCTTGCCGAGCGGACTCTGCGGCAGCACCTGACGTGCCCGCACCTCGAGCCATTCGCGGATGCGCGCGAGCACGGCCGGCGACTTCTCGCGCCGCGCCTCGTACAGTTCACTCGGCTCCACAGCGCGCTTCTCCGCTTGCGCCCGATCTCGCACCGCGCCGTCGATCGCGTACAGCTCCGCGATCAGGTCGACTGCTTCCTTCGCTAGTTTGCGATCGCTGCGCTGCGCGTTCACGAATTTGCGCCGCACGTGCGCCCAGCACGCGACGTGCTTCACCTTCGCCGGATCGAACGCGACCTCGTACACCTTGTACCCGTCGTCGTGCAGTCGGCCTTCGAAGTCACCGAGCATGCGCATCGGCGACTCGCGACCGCGTGATTCGCTGTAATCGAAGACGCGCTCGCCGCGCTTGTTCGAGTACAGCCACAGCTGTGCCTTCTTGCGCTTCCCGTTCTTCGCCTTCTGCACGACCGCCGGCGTCTCGTCCGCGAAGAGCACGTCCTCCGACAGCGCCACTTTGCAGTGCGCCTCGAACACCTGCTCGAGCAGCTCCAACACCTCGATCGACGAGCGACACAGCACCGAGCGCGACAGGTCGAGCCCCTCCGTCGCGTACTTCTGCTCCAACCGGTGGTAGGGCATGTGGTAGCCGAAGCGATCGACCACCAAGTGCGACAGCCAGCCGCTGCCGAGGATTCCGCGCTCGATCGGCCGCGTCGGGCCGGGCGCCACCAGCACCTGCATCTGGCACGTGCGGCAGCAATACTTCTCGCGTGCGATCACGTGCACGACCGCCATCTCGATGCGTTCGAGTTCGCGGGTCTCCTCGACGCCCATCGACTGCATCGGCTTGCCGCAGCACTGTCGGGCCGACTCGGGCAGCTCGAAGCGGCTCGTCACCACCGGCAGGTGCGCCGGAAACTCCGCGCGGCGACCATGTCCGCTGCTGCACCGCGCGGGCTGCTGTGCCTCCGGCGCCTTCGCGTCGTCGGACTGCGCGGCCGCAAGCTCGACCGTTCCATGCACGCCGTGGCGATCGGCGACACGCTGCGCCGCATCGAGAAACTCCGCGAAGGGCAGCCAGTCCTTGCCGCGAATCAGCTCCGGCACCTCGGCCCGCAGCTTGTCCGAGCGCTGCCCGAAAGCGTGCTTCGATAGATAGTCGATCTCGTGCTGCAGCTCCGCGATCCGCTGCTGCGACTTGTCGAGCGCGAGCGCGCTTGTCGCGAGCCGATCATCACGCGTCGCGAGCTGCGCAGCGAATTCTGCACGCACATTCGCATGCGCTGCACGTTCACGAAGAAGCAGCGCGATCAGCGCATCTGCATCACGAGGAAGGTCCGCCGCATCGCTCCCCATCACGCTTCATTAGACGAATCTCGCGCGGAAATGTTCGGCGCAATCGTGCACGTTTCATGTCGATTCCGTCCAGCAACATCGCCAGACGCGCGCGATCGATCTCGACCTTCGCACTCGCACCCTGCACGCGCTCGAACGTGCCGATCTCGAGACGCTTGCACATCAGCCAGAAGCCGTTGCGATCCCACACCAGCACCTTCACTCGATTCGAGCGGCGATTCAGGAACAGGAACAGGTGCCCGCTCAGCGGATCTTCGCCGAACTCGTCCCGCACGATCGCGCACAAGCCGTCGAAGCCCTTGCGGAAATCGACCGGCTCGCGCGCCGCGAACACGCGCACGTTCGCAGGTAGGCTCAGCATTGCTCGAGCGCGCGGATCACGCGTACCAGGTGCGCCTCGTCGAACTGAGCGTCCACGAGCAAACGGCGATCGCGCGCAAGCACGATCTCGATTCGACCCGCAGTCTCCACCGGGCCAGCCACCAACTCGACAAAGGCGCTGGGCTCGGACCCTGCGGCGCAAGGCTCCGGCTCGCCCTCCCGACGGAGCTTCCAGGACCAGAATCCCAGCGTGCCCGCTGCGATTCCGCTGCGTCGCGACAACTCGCGAAACGTCAGCCCTTCAGCATCCCGAATCAATAGCCAACGACGGATCTCTGCTCGGCGGTCCATGCGAACCAGCCTGACTCCGGAATCGGTGCGGTCCAGGCGCGATCCGCGGGACGGTTACGCTGTTCCAGGCGGCGACGGTCGATCTGTCGGGGCCCCAACGCGCGACGCTGGCGACGATCCGCACGAACCAGTCCTGGGCGCTGCCGGCCGAGTACCTCGCGGGCGAGCACGCCCAAGCCGACTGGGTGAAGCTGCGCGACGCGCTCGCCAACAAGAAGATCTCAGCGAAGTACGGCGAGACGCCGGATGCGACCGCGCAGTCGTTCCTCGCCGGCGTCGAGGCGAGCCAGGC
>JANOFY010000099.1:0-17659 GCA_031413895.1 Planctomycetota bacterium
GCCAAGCGACACCGCGACGTATCCCCGTGCCTGGTTGTCTGCGACGTTCTTGAGCTTGTCGAGCAGGAGCGGCATCGCCTCTGTGTCCTTCGCGATACCCGTCGCCAAGCTGAAGGCACCGACGTGAGATGGGCTGCCGGACTCTTTCAGCGCAGTGCGGACGGCTTCCTTCGACGTGGCTGACGGAGGAAATCCGAGTTGGCTGTTGTCGAGCAGCGCGCGCTCCATCACCCCGATCCCGAGACCCGCCCACGGCCTGATGTGATTCTTGCCCTTCGTCATGTGGGTCAAGAGGAACGTGCGGACGTCGCGCATGCCGTCCTCGTTGCCTTCACCCTTACCGGGGCGGCCGCCGATCTGGCCCATAGCGATCATGGCGAAGTTCCGCGACTGAAGGTCGCCTTCCTCGGCGATCCGTTTCAGCGTGTCCCGAATCTCCACGTCGGTCTTGTCCTTATCGACTTCACCGATTTGGCCGAGCGCGAGCACGCAGGACTGTTGCACCTCGTCTTTTTCCTTCGAGTGCTTGCCGAGGGCCTGCACAAGCAGCTTGGCAATACCTTCTCGCAAGTCTTGCGGTGCATCCTTGAGCAGCCGCGCGATAGCAGTCGGCGCATGCGCACGAAGTAGGTAGTGGTTGTTCTCGTCCTCGAAAAAGCGTCGGAGGTACTTGACCTGCGTCTGCCGAGAACTCGAGTCCGCAGTCTTGCTTTCGGGGCTCTCGCTCCGATCGACGTCGATCGGGACGATGCCCAACGCGATCAGCGCGGCCACCTTTACGTCGCGCTGGGACGCTTCCGGTTGGCCGAGCAAGTCGATCAAGATGCTTGCGATGTCTTGGCGGACCTGATTGCTCGCCGTCCGATATCCGATCATTCCGAGTCCGTACGCCGCGAATGCACGCGTGCGATACGGAACTTCGGTGCTGCCGACTCGCTTGCGGCCCTCGGCGTTGTCGCGCGCGAGACTCTCCAGTGTCTTGACCGAAGCTTCGTTCGCCAAGATCCCGAGCGCCAAGCTCGACGTCTCCGCGATCTCTTGATTCGAGTCGCCGAGAAACTTGCTGATGATGCCCTCGAACTCGGACACGCCTTCTTCGTTCTTCGCGTCGCCGATCTTGGCCAGTGCGATCATCGCGCCCGTCACGATGTCGTTGTTCGTTTCCTTCTCGAGCGCTTCCTTGAGCGCCGGAACCACCTTTTCACGGATGGCAGCCTCGGAAGGCTTCAGATTGTCCTTCGATTGCGCTGCGGTGCCTCGACCGAGGAAGAAGTCGTCACTACCGGTGACGATTCCCATGTGGATCGCCGCCTTCAGGTTTAGGTAGGGATCCTTGTTGAACTCCCACCAGAATTCCCAGAGGGTCAAATCCGCTCCACTGGCCGAACCACCCGTCGAGGGGCCGGCTCCAGCTGCCGGGCCGCCGGTGGGGACGCCCGGACTACCCGGGGAGGGAGTCGAGGGACCCGAAGGGCCACCGGCGCTCGGGCCGGAGGGGCCAGGCGCCGTCGGACCAGAACCACCGCCCCCACCACCGCCACCCGGCGGCACCGTGTCGCCAGGGCCGCGATACGTCCCCCCGTGACCGATCGAGATGTCCTGGAGACCGAGACTCCCTGCGACGAGGAGGGCGCCGAGCAGAGCGAGTTTCTTCATGTTGAGCCTAGGAGAAACGGAGTTGGGTTGGTTGTGCGGAGCAGCTGCGGTTGCGGACTAAGCCGCGCGCTGGCCCGGCAATCAACGTGCCGTCGAACCGGTCGGCTAGCGGCGCTGGACGCTGATCGTAGGAACTGAGCCCAGTGCTCGGTAGACGGTAGCTTCGGAAGTTGAAGCCCCTCGCGAACCTCGGTTCACAACGGCCTGCGACACGTTCCGCGCCCGTAACGAGACTTTCCGTGCGGCCGAGGATCCGATGGCACCAGTGCGCCGCGCAGCAGCGCGTTGAATAGGTGGAGGGCAATCAACAGCCTATGGCGGTGAGCGAATCCAGCGATGCGACCGAAGACTTGGTAAACCTGCTCCGATCGCTCGCACGCTTGTTCGTGTCCAGCCGGGGAGTTCAGGACCATCACGCGGGCTGTCGGTCGATCGAGCACTCGGGTTCGAGTTCGCTCGAGTGCGTGCTTGCCGTCGGGCTCGAACTGATTCGAGCCGAGCGCGTGGGTTGGCGCTCGCCGGGATCGGCGCCCATCGTGCTCGAACGCCGCGTTCCGGCGACGCGCCGGGCGATAGCGAACGCGCGCGTCGCTCACGAACAGGATTGGTCTCGCGTGAACCAGCTCGAAGCGGGACGCATCGTTCGAGTCAGCGAGGGCGCGCTCAAGCGATCGGCGCGATGCGCTCATCGAGGGACGATAAAGGAGTGGATTGGATGCCGGCCGCTCATTCCGCGGGGAGGTCTGGCCGTGCTCTGGCTCGAGTGCGCGGAGGTCGGCACGGCCAGAAATTCAGATGTGGCCGCACTCGCATCCGCACTGATTCATCTCTCGGAAGTGACTGAATGTCTCCAGCCAGATCGCGAGGGGGCGCGACTCGACGCGCTCGCTCGCAACGCCGGCGCTTGGATCCATGACATGCGCCACGTGTTTCAGATCATCGGTCTGAAGGCCGAGTTGCTCGGAGAACTCCCCACCGAACTCCCCGTCGGGCGCGGGGTCGACGATCTGATGACGAGCGTGCGTGAAGCAAGCACTCTCTGCGAACGTGCTCTCCATGTCGGCGGTCGCTCCTCGTCGTACGATTCGGTCGTGCTGCGCTCGCTGTTGGTTCGCGAGGCGTCCGCGGCTGCTTCGATCTCCGGTCGCCCAGACCGTGTTCGTGTCTCGATCGATTGCCACGACGATCTCACTGTCCGTACGGATGTCGCTTCGATTGCGCGGGTTGTGCGGAATCTGGTCTTGAACGCTATCGAGGCCTCGCCGGACGGAGGAGATGTCGAGATTCGTGCACGCGCACGCGGCCGTGCTGAGTACGAGCTCTCGGTCAGCGACCGTGGTCGCGGAATGTCCAAGGGCGACCTCCAGCGGTTGCTGCGATGCGGGCAGAGTGGGGGCTCCGGCACGGGATTCGGTACTTCAAGCATAGCGGAGTGTGTCTCAGCCCTCCGCGGACGTATGGAGTTCGAGAGCCGATTGGGCATCGGCACGTTGGCCCGCATCGTGCTGCCGAACGCAACTGAGTCCGATGGATCGCGCCGGGTGATCGTGATCTGCGGCGACCGCCGCCGCAGGCTCTCGATCGCGCGAAGCTTCGAGTTATTCGGATGGCAGGCCATCGAGGCCGTCGACGGGGAGGATGCTCTCGAGGGCCTCGCGCGGTTTGGTCCAGCCGATGTCGCGCTCATCCGAGGAACCCCAGGCGAAGGATTGGACGCCGTGGGTGAGACGGCGCTTGGATTCGATCGACGACTCGCAGTCCTTTCGATCGCGGAGGGTGGGGTGGAGCGGTCGGTGGAGCGCGCCATCCAGTGCTTTCAGAGCACGAGTAGCCCCCTGAACACGCCGGCCGCTTGCGTGTGATCGCAAGCAGACGCGGTTCCGGCTGCGGGCGATCGTTTGCAGGCATGGGCGAGTGTTGGCATCTGCACGCGGGCGCCGAGCGCGGCAGTCCAGCGCTGGAGGCTGTGCGTCAGCGCCTTCCTCCGCGCGGCGTGATCGGCAATTGCTCAAGCGCATCCGTGGCTGCGCTCGAGTCCTGGCCTCTGTGAGTCAGCGATGCCATTTGCTCGCGACCGCCTACACGTGTGCGCGGCGACTCCCGGTGCTGGTCCGCGGCCTTGCGGTGACCGCGGTGCGAGCAGCAAGCGCCGCGAATTGGCGGCGCGCTAGTCCTCGCGCTCGTCGGAACCCTGCAACGCCGACTTCAAGAACTCACGGTTCATGCGAGCGATGTTCGAAACCGAGATGCCTTTCGGGCAAGCGGCCGAACACTCGAAGTGGTTCGTGCAGTTGCCGAAGCCTTCGGAGTCCATCGCATCGACCATCGCACGCGCTCGGCGAGTTCGTTCCGGCGCTCCTTGCGGGAGCAACGCGAGGTGGGAGATCTTGGCGGCGACGAACAACATGGCCGACGCATTCGGACAAGCGGCCACGCACGCACCGCATCCGATGCAAGCGGCCGCGTCCATTGCGGACTCCGCATCGGGTTTGGGCACAAGCAGCGCGTTCGCCTCGGGAGCCGCGCCTGTGTTCACCGACACGAATCCACCGGCGTGCATGATGCGATCGAAGGCACTGCGGTCGACGACGAGATCGCGCACGAGCGGGAAAGAATTCGCGCGGAACGGCTCGATCGTGATCGTGTCGCCGCTGCGGAAGCGACGCATGTGTAGCTGGCAGCTGGTGGTCTCGGTATCCGGGCCGTGCGCCTGTCCGTTGATGACGAGGCTGCAGGCACCGCAAATGCCTTCGCGGCAATCGCTGTCGAAGGCGACCGGTTCGCGCCCGCTCGTGATGAGCCCTTCGTTGAGCAAATCGAGCATCTCCAGGAACGACATGTCCGGCGACACGTCGTCCATGTGGTAGTTCTCGAACTCGCCGGCGGCTGTCGCATTTTTCTGGCGCCAGATCGAGAGCGAGATCCTCATCCGAACGCTCGAGTCGTCGGGGTGGGGGAGACTCATTTGTAGCTCCGCGTGCTGGGTTTCACGACCTCGAACGTCAGCGGCTCCTTGTGGAGCTGTTCAGGCTTCCCGACGCCTTGGAACTCGAAGGCCGCGACATAGGAAAAACCAGCGTCATCGCGCTGCGCTTCGTTCTCGGGCGTCTGATGTTCTTCGCGGAAGTGACCGCCGCAAGACTCCTCGCGGTGGAGCGCGTCGTGGACGAGGAGCTCGCCGAACTCGAGGAAGTCCGCCACGCGACCGGCGTACTCGAGGCTTTGATTGAGCGATTCGTTCTCGCCGACCACGCGCACGTTCTCCCAGAACTCCGAGCGTAGATCCCGAACGCGTTCCAGCGCATTCCGGAGTCCGGCGGCGTTGCGCGACATTCCGCACTGATTCCACATCACGAGACCGAGCTCGCGATGAATGCTGGCCGCGCTGCGCCGGCCCTGAATGGAGAGCAGCCGCCGCGTGCGCTCCACTACCTGAGCTTCGGCTTCCCGAAACGCCGGATCGTCGGTGGAAACAGCAACTAGCCGGCGGCCCGCCAAGTGCGAGGCGATGGTCGCCGGCACGACGAAGTACCCGTCGGCGAGTCCTTGCATGAGCGCGCTCGCGCCCAGTCGATTGGCGCCGTGGTCCGAAAAGTTGGCTTCTCCGAGGACGAACAGACCCGGGATCGTGCTCTCGAGGTTGTAGTCGACCCACAGTCCGCCCATCGTGTAGTGCACCGCGGGATAGATCCGCATCGGCGTCGTGTACGGATCTTCCGCCGTGATGCGCTCGTACATCTGAAAGAGGTTGCCGTACTTCGCGCGGATCGCGGGCACTCCGTCGCGCGAGATGGCGTCACGGAAGTCGAGATAGACGGCGGTGGCGGACGGCCCGACTCCCTTGCCCTCGTCGCACTGCTGCTTCGCGTTGCGTGATGCGACGTCGCGCGGAACGAGATTGCCGAAGCTCGGATACTTGCGCTCCAGATAGTAGTCGCGCTCGCTCTCCGGAATCGTCTCGGGCGCGCGCTTGTCGCCGGATCGCTTCGGTACCCAGACGCGTCCGTCGTTGCGCAAACTCTCGCTCATCAAAGTGAGCTTCGATTGGTGATGCCCCGTCACGGGAATACACGTGGGGTGGATCTGCGTGAAGCACGGATTGGCGAAGAAGGCTCCACGCTTGTGCGCTCTCCAGGTCGCCGTGACGTTGCAAGCCTTGGCATTCGTCGACAGGTAGAAGACGTTCGAGTAACCGCCGGTGCACAGCAGGACCGCATCACCCGCGTAGCGTTCGTAGGCTCCGGTCACGAGATTGCGCGCGAGCACGCCGCGCGCGATCCCATCGATCACGACGACGTCGAGCATCTCGCGTCGTGCGAACATCTGGACTCGGCGTTCGCCGACCTGGCGCATCAATGCGCTGTACGCGCCGAGCAGGAGCTGCTGTCCTGTTTGACCACGCGCGTAGAATGTCCGTGCGACTTGTGCGCCGCCGAACGATCGATTGGAGAGCAGCCCTCCGTACTCGCGCGCGAAGGGCACGCCCTGCGCGACGCACTGATCGATGATCGAGTTGCTCACTTCGGCGAGGCGGTGGACGTTGCTCTCTCGCGAGCGGAAGTCGCCGCCCTTGACGGTGTCGTAGAACAAGCGAAAGGCGCTGTCCCCGTCATTGGGATAGTTCTTCGCCGCGTTGATACCGCCTTGCGCCGCGATGCTGTGTGCGCGGCGCGGGGAGTCTTGAATGCAGAGCGCGGTGACGCGGTAGCCCATTTCTGCGAGGCTCGCCGCGACGGACGAACCAGCGAGACCGGTTCCTACGACGAGGATGTGGAACTTGCGTCGATTCGCGGGATTGATGAGCTTCAGATCGAACTTGTGGCGCGTCCAACGCTCGGCCATCGGCCCACTGGGCGCTTTCGAATCGAGTCGCTGCGCGGCGCTCATGCGGCACCTCCCTTGAAGAGGAAGAAGAGCGGGAACGACGCGAAACCAACGCTCAGCACGATCGCGAGCGTCCAGCCGATCTTGCCGAGCCACGGCGTGAGGTTCGGATGATCGACTCCGAGCGTCTGACATGCACTCCTGAACGCATGGCGAAGGTGAATCCCAAGTGCACCGACACCGAATAGGTACACGGCTGCGCCGAGCGGAGTCGACAAGCGCTGCGCAACCATCGCCGCGAGGCTCAGCTTCGGCTCGCCGAGCATTTTTCCAATGCGGAAGTCGTAGACGTGCACGATCACGAAGAGCAGCACGACGACTCCCGTGACGAGCATCGAAGCCGAGGCGACGGTCTTCCGTCCCTTGGAGGCTCGGATGCGGTAGCCGGTCTTCCGAGCGTCGCGGTTCTCGGCGCTGACGCGGAACGCGAAGGCGATGTGCGTGATGAACAGAGCAAGCAGCGCGATTTCCGCGAGCGGCAGCAGCGGATTCGACTCGAGCATGTGCGCGTAGGCGTCGAAGTCCGCGTCGCTGCGGTACAGCAGTAGGTTTCCGGCAAGGTGCACGACCAAGAAGCCGAGCAGCGCTAGGCCCGACAGGGCCATCAGCACCTTCTTGCCGATGGACGAGAGAACGACTCTACGAAACCCGTCCAACATGCATTCCACCTTGGCTGGCGGGCCTAGTCGGGCAGCTCAGCTGTGCGTCGATGTCGCCTCCGGCAGCAACGCACCGCGCGCCGCCAGCGGCGAGTGGTGCGTATGACGAAGAGGAAACGTATCGCAGGCGGTTCGTTCGAACAACGGTGCGAGGACTTGCGTGCGTTCCTGTAGGCCCTGGCCGGAGGAAGAGAGCGCGACGTCCAGCTCATCGAGTACGGGGCCCGAGCGTCTAGATAATCTTCTTATTGTTCGCTTCGGCTCGCGTGACTCGCCGCACGCCAAGGGAGCCTCGGCGCGCTACAGGCCGCGCAACGGGGCCGTGGGGATGCTCGGCCGATCCCACTTTTCAGTGAATGCTTCGACCGCTCGATTGGCGCACACGACGCACTCACGGAACATGTCTTTGCTTTCGGATTTCCCGGGGGCCATGAGACGTGTGAGGGCTGCACAGTAGGCCGCGAGCCACATCTGCTTCTGTTGTTCGGTTTCCATGCGCGGCATCGTACGCATGGAGCGGCCGGTAGCGTGGTTCCGGGGTCTAAGACCGCCGCTCCCGAGCCCCGCGATCTCAATGAGCAGCGCACCGCGTTGCACCGCGTTGCCGTCGTCCGTAGTCTCGGACCCAAGGACGACGTTTCAATTGGTTGGGCAGAGGGAGGCCCGTGTCATGGCCAAGTTTCAATTGTCGCTGCGGTCAGATCCCGCCAGCACCTTCACAGTGGTCATAACATACATTATCAGACGCTATGTCCGCGCGGGCCTCTGTGGTGCGCTCCTCATCGCCTGCAGATCGACGTCGGACGCGACCCTGACTGACGCAGCCGCTGCTGCTCCGACGTGGCGCTACACCCCGGATCTTCCGGTGAGCCACCCGCCGTTCACCGAGATGCATGCGAACTACAAGGAGCGTCTCGACCAGCCGTACGTGTACGTCGAGTGCACAGGTAGCTACGTGGAGACCGGACGCGTTCTGCCCGCATTGCACCGCGCACTCGTGAATGGCGGTGTGCGCGCGAGCGGCCCGCCGTTCGGACTGTTCTACGACGATCCGAAATCTGTCCCCGTCGCAGATCTCCGATCACGAGCGTGTCTGCCCGTCGACGCACCCGTGACGTCGTGTGTGGCCTACAAGTACGACGTTCTTCCGCAAGGCACCGTCGCGTACGCGATCATTTCGGGACCGTACCCGGAGGCACCACGCGCGTACCCCGGCTTGCTGCGCTACATGTCGACCATGGGCTGGGTCGAGAACGGGCCGATCCGCGAGATCTATCTCGTGCCGCCGGGCGCGATCAAGTCGCACGACGAGTTGCTCTGCGAGATTCAAATCCCGGCGACCAATCCACGCTGAGTGCGCGGAGCGAACGCATGCCGCGACCGTCCAGGTCCGTCGCGCGCAGCACGCTCGGCGCGGCGTGAGTGCGCGGTAGGCCTAGCCCGCATTTCTCACCAGCTTCGTAGCGAGGGTTCGCCAGCTTGCGGCCGGCAAGGAGTTGCGCTCGATCCGCGCGTAGTTGACCTGGTTGGTCAGCGAGCAGCAGATCGAGCGCAACGACGCCGCAGGACGCGAGTTGGCGAGGCCGCAGTAGAAGCTGGTGAGAAATGCGGGTTAGAGCTCCGAGAGGCCGCGCGACTCCGGCGGATAGCAACAGTACACCGCGAGTTGCCCGTCGTGTTGACGGCGCGCGCGTAGGCGATCTCCCGGTCGTAGCCAGTCCGCGAGGAGCGGGTCGATGCTGGCGGAGTGTTCGCCGCCTTCACGATCGCGCAGCGTTGCCTGCCGATGTCCCCCGTTGGACACCGAGGTGAATTCGTAGAGCTCGCCCTGCGTGCGGTCTGCTCCGCGTGTGCGCCTTCGGTTGGCTTCCATCACGCGCGGAAGCGAAGACTGCAAGCTGTGCAACGTCTCTTTGAACTCCGAGTGGAGCGGCAGTTCGTGTCGGGCTTCGACCCACGCGCAGAATCGGTCCAACGCACTCAGGAGTCGGCGGGCGGCATCCGCGTTCTCCAACCGGTCGCTCTCGGGCAGCCAGTAGCACGTGTACGCGAGCAGATCCTGCGCGCGCAGGTTCTCGAACACGCCGATGTTCTCGGCGAATTGACCGAAGCTCTGCACGATCTCGAGCTCGTCTCGAATGTGTCGGCCGTGCTCGGTGTCGGTCTCCCACAAGAACTCCTCGATCATCGCGCCGACGACGCCGGGAAAGTCGGGTGCGGGCGTGTCCTCGTCCGCCGAATCGTCGGGAACGATGTCGAGCGACAACCGTTGCTCGAGCTCGTCGAGCAACGGAACTACGGGTGCGCCGCTGCGGCTGCGTTGCTCGAACTCGGCCAGCACTTCGGACACTTCCGTAGCCGCCGTTTTGGCTTCGACATCGTTGGACTCCCGCTCCGAGGCAGAGGGATCCTCTTGCAGACGCGCCATCTGGGCTCGCGCCGCGACCAAGCTGCGCCGAACGACGTCGAGATCGAGCGACGTCTCGAACGCCAGGCGGTCCAAGACCGCGCCGAGCGGATCTTCCGGATGGTAGAGCAGCGGGTCCTCCGGCGGCGGCGCCGACGCGAGTTCCGCGAAGATCGATTCGACGTCTTCCGCAGAGACGCCACCTTCCAGCAAGAGTCGCCTGGACTCCCCCACCGCGTCCTCCTCACTCACGACGGAGCCCGCGAAGAACATCGACTCGAGTTCGGCTTGCGTGAGGCGCAGCACGCCGCGCCGGTCTTCTCGAGCGCGCTCGATGTCCCGCCTCACCGCTTGCAGCAGGGCTTCGTTGCGGAAGAACGCGGCGGCGTTCGAGATGTAGTAGAGGCCGCTCTCGAGCCGGAATACGCGCCCGATGATCAGGTCGCCTTTCGTGAGCATGATCGACCCATCCGGCTCGTGCACGGGGTACTCGCCCGCGCCCGCGATGTCGGAGATCCACAGGCCCTGACCGCGTTCCACGCCCGTGACTTCGAATACGCTGACGAACGAGTCGATCAGGGAGGTCGAGGCGTCGACGCTGATCTCGACACCGGCGTCGTCGGCCTTCGCCAACACGCGCTCCAGCGAGGTCATGCTCGGATCCGCGCTCTCGCGTTCGAACAGGAACCACTCGAAGTGACGCCGGCCGGCATCGGCGCGCTCGGTCGATTCACTGGCGCCCACCGGGCGCCGAAAGAACTCACGCTCGCTGGCGTGGAACTCGGCGGAAAGCTCGGGGTCGCGCGCGACGAGCTTGCGCAGCGTCGCGAGGTTCTGCTCGATCGTGTCGGGGCGCGGGGTCATGTGTCGTTGTGGCCGCACGGGCTAATTCTTTAGTCTAGTCCCGTGTGCCGACTCCTCCAAACCGATGCGTCGTGTGCGAGCCGTGGGCCGAGCCCCGTGAGGCGCGCCCCATGCGAGCGCTGATCGCAGTGGAGGCCGAGGGCATCCGGTGGCTGGACGTGATGGGGCTCGTGACCGTGCTCCTCTTCACGGTGCTCGGCATCCGCCGCGGCTTGTGGTGGCAGATGGTGCGCCTTCTCGGACTCGTGTGTGTGCTGGCGGTCGCCCGTGCCGCCGCGCCGGCGCTCGCCGGTCGGATCCATGCGCTGACCGAGTTCGGTGTCCGAGTCTCGGGCGGTGTGGCGTGGTCGACGATTTTCGCGGCGGGGCTCCTAGCGGTCGGCCTGATCGGGCGCATCGGTCGCGCGAGCCTCGAAGCCGTGCAGCTCGGATGGCTCGATCGCCTCGGGGGAGCTGTTGCCGGCGCGGCCAGCGGTGCCGTGCTGTACACGGGCGTGCTGCTTTGCATGTGCCAGGTGCTGCCGGAATCGTTCCTCCACACCTCGCTGCGCGGCTCGCGCAGCGAGCGCGTGCTCGCCGCGGTGGAGCGTGGAGCACCGGCGTTGCTCGATGCGCGTGCCGCGGAGTCCGTACGCACGTACGTGCCGCGAGAGCGCGAGATCCCGCGCTCGGATGTGCGCTGACTGCGCTGCGTGCGCGATCGCACGCAGCGTCGTGAGGCGAGGGACGCGGCCAGGGGCCAGGGTTCCGCGCGACCAGCTTGACACGCGCTCACATCGCGATACCGTCGGCGCCAGTCTTTGTGACTGCGAGCGCACGCGGGGAAGCAGGTAAAAGCCTGCACGGTCCCGCCACTGTGAGTCGTACGTCCGGGGCTCCGCAGAGACCTCACCGTCCATTCGGACGTATGTGGTCTTGGGTCACTGGGGTCGATCGACCCTGGGAAGGCTGGGAGTTCCGGGCTCAGCGATGAGTCAGGATATCCGCTGCACTCGCGTACCGCCGGCCTCGGACGAGGGCCGGGCCGTGCTCTCGCGGGTTCCCGCGACAGCCGACCTGGCCCATTCGAAGTCGGCCTTTCGACGAAACATCGAACGGAGGTCCGCATGTCCCGCATCAGCATCGCCGCCATCGCGCTCAGCGCGCTCGCCGGCAGTTCCATCGGTCAGACCCTAGCTCCCTTGCACCAACCCGTCCGTCCCGAGCCTAAACACGGAACGGACGGACTCGCGCACGGATACTCGCTCGACGAGCGCCGAGCGATCGGCGTGTTCGACGCGTACGCCACGCTGTCGAATGGCGACCGCGTCGTCTTCGACGGAGTCGCCCTCTATCGCACGGCGTCCGACGGCACGTTCCTCGCGAGCCTCGGCAGCTTGGCGTCGTACGGGTTTCCGAGCTTCGTGCTGCCGGATCCGACCGAGACGTACGCGCTCGTCGGAGAGAGCAGCGACGGCGTGATCTACAAGGTCGCACTCTCCGGCGCGAGCGTCGCGCCGCTCACAGATCTCGACTTCAACTTCGAGGCGTTCTTCGAAGACTCCGGTCACGTCCTGGTGAGCGCCGCGCCGTGCGGGTTCAGCTGCGGCAGCGAAATCTACCGCGTCGACGTGACGACCGGCGTCCAGACGCTTGTCGCGAGCGTCAGCGGCCCGTCGGGTCCGCTGGCGCGCGCGTCGAACGGCGACGTGTACTACGTGCGGCAGTCCGACACGTTCCTTCCTGGAACGTGGTCGATCTTGCGTTGGACTGCGAGCCAGATCGGCGCGGGCCCGGTGCTCGTCGAGGCCGACGCAGCATTCATCGCATCCGGACTCGACGGAGGCGCGGACCTCGCGATCGATCACGTTCGCAATCACCTGTTCGTGGCCGAAGCTGAATTCGGAAGTCCGAGCCACATCGTCGAGTTCGATTTCAACGGCACGCGACTCGGCGAGGTCGTCGAGAGCGCCAATTGGCTCGGGAACCTCGAGTTCGCGTTCGGCGCGGGCCCCGGTTCTTTCGAGGCGTACCAGCCGGCGGTCGGCGTCACGCTGCGCTACCGCTCGACGCACTACGGCGTGCCTTCGTACTCCGACATCGTGACGGTTCGCCCGCGCCGTCCGGTCGCGTCGATCAGCGGTCCGGGCTTGACCGGTCCGGGTGACGTGACCGTGCTCGTCGAAGGCGGCGCGCCGAATGGCTCGCTCGTGATGCTCTTGTCGCCCGACCGGCTCTACAACCCGGTCGAATCGACCTACGACCTGGGCACGTTCTTGTTCCACACAGGCATGGCGTCCGGAACGATTCACAGCGTCGCGGAAGTGCCGACGGACTTCTCGGGCCGCGGCTCGTGGACGTACCACAATCGAGGCAACATGCAGGGCACCGGCGTGATCCAGGCGTGGATCAAGAACTCGGGCGGAGTGCGCATCGCCAGCTCGACGACCGTGTTCAACTGACGAAACGGAGTGCGGGCCGCGGGAGCGTTCAGACGCTTCGCGGTCCGCGCTTCTGGTTCATCCAGCGCGCAGCCCGCGGAGCCACGGGCAGCGCTCGCGCAGTCGCGGCTCGAGCGCGGCGAACAGCGTTTGGTCGCTCGAGTGGCAAGTCTTGCACGCGCCGGCCAGGCGCACGTGAACGTATCCATCGGCGATGGACACGAGCTCGATGTCGCCGGCATCCGCACGAAACATCGGGCGCAGCTCGGTCAGCACGGACTCGACCTCGCGCACGAGCGCGGGATCCCCGCTGACCGTCGACGCGGCGTCGCGCGCAACGTCGACCGTCCCGATGTTCAGCAGTCGATCGAGCCACTTCAAGTGTCCGTCTCCGCCGTGAGCCATGGCCGCGGGATGCGCAGCACGCTTGCGCTCGGAGTGGTTCGAACTCCTTCGAGCCCCGCGAGCGACGACTTCACTCGGCGCACGAGCTCGTCGTGCGCGCTCGTGCACGGAGCTTCGCAGCGGAGTTCCCAATGATCGTCGTGCGCGGTGATCCCCCACTCGAGCGTCGCGTGTGCAGCAAGCAACCGTCCGGACGTCCACAGCCACGAACCGATCGTCCATGGCAGTTGCCAGCCATCGGCGACATCCGTCGCGAGTCCAGGCAGCGGCCGCTCAGGGCGCGCCAGATCGAGATGCTCCTTGCGGAGCGTCGTGCGCACGCACGCGACGAGGGGACGCAGCCCGGCGCGCTCGCGCCGGGCCATCAAGACGTCGGCACCAGACGCCGATCCGACGAGCGCGAGGAGCCAGCCGAGCTCGTCGACCTGGCGGCTCGCGTGCGCGAGATCGCCCGCGCGCGACGTCAGCACGCTACCGTCTTCGTCGAGCGCGAGCAGCGCGTTCAGGCTCGAGAGCACCTGCGTCGCGTTGTTCAATCCGTGGAGCAGGATCGGAAGGAGCGCGGCCGCCAGCGGATCGCGCTGGGCGAGAGCTCGCACGTCACTCTGCATTCAACGAGACTCCGGAAGCTCGCGCGAGAGTGCGCTGCAGCGTGGTGCCGAGGCGGGGACTTGAACCCCGACTCCCTTGCGGGAAATGGATTTTGAATCCATCGCGTCTGCCATTTCGCCACCCCGGCGTCGGAGCGCGTAGAGGGTAGTCTCGAGGCCCGCGAAAGCAAGCCGGCAGATCGTTCAGCGCGGCGAACGATCGCGCCGATCGTTCGCGCGCTCGAATGCGAGCCCGATGCCGCGGCCGACCCCGACGGCGCTCGCCGCGTACTCGAGCGCGCGCAGGATGCCGGCGGCAAAAGCCTCCGGTCCATGCATGTCGTGTCGCAGCGTGTACACCTCGCCTTCCGCGCCGAACATCACCAGCTGGTGCGCGTACATCCCCGGCATCCGCACGGAGTGGATGGGAACGTCGAGTCCGTCGCCGCGCACGTTCGCGATCCGCTCGGCCGTGTCGAGCGACGTCCCAGAAGGCGCGTCTTTCTTCATCGTGTGGTGCATCTCCACGATCTCGGCGCGCGCGAAGTGCGCGGCCGCATCGACGGCCGCGCGTTGGAGGAGCCACATGCCCAGGCTGAAGTTCGGTACGACCAGCCCGCCGAGCGACAGCTCGCGCGCCTGTGCATCGAGCGCGCGATTCTCGTCCGGCGTGACGCCGCTCGTGCCGATCACCGGGCGCACGCTGTTCTCCAGCATCGCGCGGCCGTGCTCGTAGCCGAGTCCAGCGCGTGTCACGTCGAGCGCGACGTCGGGCCGAAGGGCTCGCAACTCCTGCGCGAGATCGTCGGTGCGTTGGATCGCGCCCGCGAGAGCGAAACCGGCGGACCGCGAAACGAGCTCGCACGCGAACCGGCCCATTCGTCCGGCGGCGCCGACGACGCACACGCGGATGGGAGTGGCGCGGCTCACGTCGATTCCTCGCGGCGCCGCACCGCCAGCGCGAGAATCTCTAGGCACAGATCGCGCAGCGAAAACCCCGCGCTGGCGGCCGACCGCGGCAAGAGCGAGCGCGCGGTCATTCCCGGCAGCGTGTTGATCTCGAGCACGATCGGTTCGAGTTCCGCGCCGCTCGCGTCGCGCGGAACGATGAAGTCGGTGCGCGAGTACCCGTCGCAGCCGGCGGCGTGGTGCGCGACGAGGCTGAGCGCCGTGAGCCGTGCGCTCGTCGCGGCGGAGAGCCCGCGCGGCGGACAGTATTCGTCGGCGCCGTTGTCGCTGTACTTCTGCTCGTAATCGAAGAACCGGTCGCCGCGCGGCACGATCTCGACTGGCGGCAGCGCACGCAGCTCGCCGCTCGCGTTCCCGAGAACCGCGCACGTCGCTTCGGTACCGCGCACCCACGCTTCGACGAGCGCGCTGTCGCCCGTCGCGAGCACGCGCTCGACCGCGTGCGGGATCTGGTCGGCATGCTCGACGAGGAACGTGGACACGGAGGAACCGCCCCGATTGGGTTTGACCGACACGCCGGACGCTCCGAACCGGGCGATGGCCGACAGTTCTGCGGAGCGAGCGCTGTTCCAACGTTGCTCCGTGACGAGCTGCGCCGGAGCGACGGAGAGGCCCGCGGCCTGGAGCACGAGGCGCGTCGCGTGCTTGTTCATGCACAGCGCGGACGCTTCGACGCCCGACCCGGTATAGCAGCGGTCGTGCGCTTCGAGCAGGCCTTGCAGCGTGCCGTTCTCGCCTTGGCCGCCGTGCAGCGCGAGGAAATAGAGCGTGTCCGGGCCGAGCTTCGCGATCGCGACGCCGGCTTCGACGCGCTCGCTGCCAAGGCACCAATGCCCGGCGGAGTCGATCTCGATTCGTGTCAAAACGGCCGGCCCGCGCCGATCCTTCGCATGGAGCGGCTCGCCCAGTGCGGCGGCGACCGCCGCACCGGAGCGGAGCGACACTTCGCGCTCGCTGGACCTGCCCCCCATCAACACCGCGACGTTCGCGCGAGCGATTCGATCGCTCGCGCGCTCCGCCGGCGTCGCCGTGTCGGTCGCGGCGTGGACGTTCATTGGTACACGTGGCCGCGGGCGGAGATCCGCGGCGTTCGCGTTGTCTCCGCGACGAACGTGGCGAGATCCTCGGCCACGCGCGGATCGACTTCGACGGGGACGACTCCATCGGCGCCCGGTGCGGGCAGCGCCAGTCCAGCGCGCTCGATCCAGCCGGCGTAGAGCCGGCACAGGTCGGCGCGCGTCGAGGCCGGCGAGTCCTCGCCTTGCGCGTTCTTCACGGGGCTGAATTCGAGCTTTCGGTCGACCTCGAGCGTGACGCTCGCGCGCGCGGACTGCAGCGCGTCGAACACGAACGTCTCGAACTTGTACCCGTCGACCTGCGCGGGGCGTCCTGCGCGATCGATCACGGGCATGCGCTTGCGCGCGATGTGCCAGGGCAGCTTCAACCCGCCGCGCGTCAGCCGATCGATGAACTCGAGATCGATGACGTGCAGCGCGATGTTGCCGGCGCGGTACACGAGCTCTCCGTCCGCGCCACGCGCTTCGCGCAAGTCGGCTGGCAGATCGGAGTACTCGATGCACGACAGCTTGCCGTCGATGCGTCCGATCACGCCGACCTTCTCACCCGCGTTGCGCTTCGCGACGACCTTGGTCGACATCTCGGCGCGCTCGAGCGCGTGCAGACCGAGGAAGAGCGGATCCGCTGGGCGCGCCAGCGGATTGTCGACCTGGAAATACGAGAAGAGCTCGACTCCGCGTGCACGTGCATGCGACAAGCCGCCGGATTCAGCGAGCGCCGACAACACGCCGCCGTGTCCATTCGGAGCGAGGAACACCTCGTCGCGCGCGCTCATGAGCACGCGCCCGTCGCGGTCCAGGGCCGGCAGCATCGCCTGGCGGAAGAAGAACACGGACTCCGGATCGAGGCCGAAGAAGCGCTGCTCCGCGAAGAAGGCGCGCGTCGTCGCGTCGTTCGCGGCCGACGTCAGGATGTACCACGAGATCGGCGCGCCGAATCGTTCGCGCGCCGCTTGGAGGCGGTGCGCGAAGAGCTCGAAGAGGCTCTGTCCGGTGACCGGGCCGACCGGGAACATGCCCTTCGGTCCGTCGTATCCCAGGCGTGACGCTTGTCCGCCGGCGACCAGCAGATAGCCGACCTTTCCGCGCCGCAGGAGATCCGCGCCGGCATCCAGCGCGGCCTGCACGCGTGCCACTTGGTCGCCGCGCCGGACGACCGGAAACACTTCCGGCGGCGCGAACTCCGGCGTGCGGCACCCCGCTTCGGAGCTCGCCGCGAGTCGCGAGAGTTCGGCGGTCAGGCCGAAATCGATGCCCTCGATCTGCGCCAGCAAGCGCTCGCGCGCCGGCCTGTCGAGCTCTCTCGCGAACGTCAGAAGGTGCGCCTGACCGGCTTCTTCGACCCGCGCTCGAACACGCGCTTCAAGAGCCTCCATGGGCAGGCGCGCGGTGCCGCGTCAAACCTTCTCGGTGTGCGGGTCGGTCGACAGCGTATCGAGGATCTGCTCCATCAGGTGCACCATCGCGTCCATCCGCTTCTCGATGCGCACTTGCCGCTGCACGAGCTTTTCGACCAGCGGCGGCAAGATCGCGTCGCGCGTGTAGTTGTTGATCATGTTGATGATCTCGGCGCGATCGGCGTCCGGCAGCTTGTTGAAGTGGTAGTGATACTTGGCGTGCAGGACCTCGTCGGTCACGTGCATGCATTCCTTCGTGATCTCGGCTGCGGTCTGCTTGTCGTGTTGGGCGTGGAAGACCTCCAGCTTGTACTGATGGAGGAGCTGCTTGA
>JANOFY010000100.1:0-12064 GCA_031413895.1 Planctomycetota bacterium
AATTCCGCCGGGCCTCGACTTGTGCACCGCGCTCGTCGCGCGCGCGCTCGACGACGGCAGCGAGCGCAAGGTGCTCACGGCGTTCGGTCACGCGTACACGGATCGCAGCGGCACGGTCTACACCGGGATCACGCTGTACGACGCGTGGGCGTCGGGCGTCGAGATCGAGATGCCCGACGTCGACACGCTCGGGATCGTTCACACCGTGCTCGACGACTGGAAGACATGGGTCGCGCCGATCTCGCCCGCGCAGCACGACGCTCTGTATGGAAAGCTCGGCACGCTCTTCAAGGCCGCGCACCGTCAGCGCGGCTTGCGGCACGCGCTGGCGCAGACGTATCTCGTCGGATCGGCCACGCTGCGCGACGGATACGCGCCGCATCTCGACGGCTTTCACGCGCTGTGGGAGAAGCATCGCTCGATGCCGACTGAACTCGCGCCGGCCTTGCCCGCCGCGGCCAAGTGGGAGAAGTTCCTCACCGATTGGGGCAAGCGCTACCGCTCGGATGCGAAGCTCGCGCGCGGCGGCCAGACACGTCGCGCGACGCTCGACTCGGATGCCGCCGCCGTGCGCGCCACGTTGCTCGGCGTGCTGACGGAATTCGGCGCGTACGAGCGCATCGATGGTGGAAAATCTCCGCCCAAACGCTGAAATCACTCCCCCGCCACACCCCGACCCTCACGAGGAGAACTCCATGTCCGCTCACGAACTCGAAACGACCGCGCGAGAGCTCGTCGCGCCCCACAAGGGCATCCTGGCCGCCGACGAATCGACCGGCACGATCGAGAAGCGACTCAAGTCGATTTCCGTCGAGAACACCGAAGAGCATCGCCGCGACTACCGCGACATGCTCTTCACCACGCCGGGCGCTGGCGAGTTCATCAGCGGCGTGATCCTGTACGACGAGACGATCCGTCAAAAGGGCCGCGACGGCACCCCGTTCCCGAAGATCCTCGCGAAGAACGGCATCATTCCGGGCATCAAGGTCGACACAGGCGCCGTGCCGCTGCCGAACTCGGCGGACGAAAAGCGGACGCAGGGCCTCGATGGATTGCGCGAGCGGCTCAGCGGTTACAAGGCGCTCGGCGCGCGCTTCGCGAAGTGGCGCGGTGTGATCACGATCGGCGAGAAGATCCCGACGCACCACTGCATCGTCGACAATGCGCACGCGCTCGCGATCTACGCCGCGCTGTGCCAAGAGCAAGGCATCGTTCCGATCGTCGAGCCCGAGGTGCTGATGGATTGGAGCAACACGCTCGAGCGTTGCTACGAAGTCACCGAGGCGACGTTGATCGAGGTGTTCGCGGCGCTGCGCGCGCACGACGTCTCGCTCGAAGGAATGCTGCTCAAGCCGAACATGGTGATCGCCGGAAAACTGTGCAAGACGCAGGCGACCGTCGATCAGGTCGCGACCGAGACGCTGCGCTGCTTCCGCAACACGGTTCCTGCCGCGGTGCCCGGCATCGTGTTCCTCTCCGGCGGACAGACGGCAGCGCAAGCGACCGCGCATCTCTCCGCGATGAACGCGAAGGGACCGCTGCCGTGGCAGCTCTCGTTCTCTTACGGCCGCGCGCTCCAAGACGAAGCGCTCAAGGCGTGGAAGGGCGAGCCGAGGAACGTCGGCGCGGGACAAAAGGCCTTCTTCAGCCGCGCGAAGATGTGCGGCGCGGCGCGCACGGGCAAGTACAGCGAGAGCATGGAGAAGGAACTCGTGCGCGCGTGATGCGCGCGTGAGTCTCGCGATCGCGAATCACGCGGAGCTGGCGGCGCGCGCAGCCAGCTCCGCGGTCGCGAACGCCGCTTGAAAGTTGAGCCCACCGATCGGCCCATCGAGGTCGAGGATCTCGCCGCACGCGTACAGTCCGTCGTGACCGCGCACGCGCATCGTGCCCGGGTCCACATGAGTTAGGGCGAGCCCGCCGGCCGTCACCTCGGCCGCGTCGAACCCGAGCGTGCCGTCGATCGGGATGCGGAGGCCCTTCAGGCTTTCGACGAGCTCGTGGCGCGCTGACTTGTCGAGCGACTGCACGCGCACCTCGGCACCGGCGAGGCCTGCTTGACGCGCCGCCGCGTCGATGATTCGCCCCGGAATCTGCGCGGGCAACGTGCGTCCGATCGACGGCGCACCGCGCGCTCCCGCTCCCGCGATGAGCGCATCGCGCAGCGCTTCGCGTGAAATCTCGGGCATGAGATCGACGAGCAGCACGAACTTCGGCGGCGGCGTTCCGCGTCGACGGGCCGACGCTTCCGCACGCGCGACTGGGGCGGAAACGTCCATCGCCGCGGGTCCTGAGACGCCGTGATGCGTGAACAGCAGCGGCCGAGCGCGCTCGGCGCACGTCGTGCCGCGTTCGTCGACGAGCCGCACGCTCACGTTCTGCAAAGAAACGCCCGCGAGCTCGCGCACCCACGCCGCCGAGCTCGAGAGCGGCACCAGCGCGGGAACCGGCTCGACGATCGGAAGTCCGAGTTCGGCGAGCCACGCGTAGCCGTCGCCGGTCGTGCCGGTGCGCGGGTAACTCATGCCGCCGGGACAGACGATCACACGCGACGCGCGGAACTCCGCGGCGCCGTCGGCACGCACGACCCAGTCGTCGCCGGAGCGTGCGAGCCCTTCGACGCGTACTTCGCGCGCGATTCGAGCGCCGGCCGTCGTCACATCCCGCTCGAGCGCATCGCGCACGTCGCGCGCGCGTCCGCTCTTCGGGAAGATCTTCTCGAGCGGCGCTTCGACGGTCGAAACGCCGAGCGCCTCGAAGTGCGCGCGCAGACCTTCCGGCGTCAGCGCACGCAGAGCGGGTCGCAAGAAGCGCGCTCCGTCGGCGCCGAAGAGCTCGCCGGCCGCGCTCGCGCCGAGCGTGGTCGTCAGATTGCAGCGCGTCCCACCGCTCGCAAGCACCTTCGTCCCAGTGCGCGCGGTCTTCTCGAGGAGGAGCACGCTGCGGGAGCTCTGCGCCGCGCGCGCCGCGGCCCACAGTCCCGCGGCACCCGCTCCGATCACGCACACGTCGACGGTTCGTGTCATGCGGGCGGACATGCTCCGCTCGCGCTCGCGTGCGCGCAATTGTCCGTCGAGGGATCGTGTCGACGCCGAGGGTGTGGAAGAATGCGCGCCCGATGTCCTCGCTCCAGCTCGTCTCGACGATCGGCATCGGTCTCCTCGCCGGCGTGCACCACGCGCTGAGCGGACCCGATCACCTGGCGGGAGTCGCGCCGCTCGCGACCGACAAGGGACGCGGCGCCTGGCGCATTGGCGTGGGCTGGGGTCTCGGCCACGCGAGCGGCGCGATGCTCGCCGCGGTGATCGTGCTCGCGCTGCGCGAGAACGTGCCCGGGTTCGAGAGCACGCTCGCGCCGCTCTCCGAGACCATCGTCGGCATCCTGCTCTGCGTCCTTGGCGTGCTCGGACTCAGCCGCGCGATCCGCAGTCACGAGCACACGCACGCGACGTCGTCGCGCGGCAAGCGGACGGCGTTCGCGCTCGGACTCTTCCACGGAGCCGCGGGCCTGTCGCACGTCTTCGCCGTGTTGCCCGCGCTCGCGCTGCCCGGAGTCGCGCTTCCGGCCGCGTACTTGTGCGGCTACGGCGTCGGGAGCCTGATCGCGATCGTCGCGTTCGCGTCGGCGCTCGGACGACTGGCGGGACGCGAGCACGCACGCTCGCGTCGTTGGTGTCTCGGCGCGGCGAGCGCGGCGAGCCTCGCGATCGGGATCCTGTGGATCGTCCACCCGCTGTGATCGCGGCGCGCGTCTCAGCCGCCCGACAGCGCGCGCTCCCAGGCCTCGAGCTCGTCCGCGGAATGCGGGGAGCGCGGCGGCGTGTCGTCGTCGCGGTCGTCGAGATAGCCGTGCGGCAGCGCGACCTTCTGCGCGCGACCGCTCTTGCCGCGCACGGCGCGCAGACCCGCGAACGGAAACGGCTCGGAGTGATCGAGCGTCGCGAGGATCGCGCGCAAGTCGCTGAAACGCTCGACGGTCGAGAGCCTGTCGCGCACGGTCGACGAGCCGCGGAAGCCCTTCGTGTACCACGCGCACCACTTGCGCATCTGGCGCATGCCGTGCTCCTCGCCGAAGAAGTCGATCAGCCGCGCGGCGTGATCTTCCATGATCGAACTGATCCGCCCGAGATCGGGCGGATCGAGGGGCTCGCGTCCATCGAACACCGACGCGAGCTCGGCGAAGAGCCACGGTCTTCCGAGACATCCGCGTCCGACGATCACGGCGTCGCAGCCCGTCGTGCGCATCATGCGCAGCGCGTCCCAACACTCCCAGATGTCGCCGTTGCCGAGCACCGGGATCGAAACCGAGCTCTTCAAGCGCGCGATCGCATCCCACTGCGCTTCGCCGGCGTAGAGCTGCGCCGCCGTGCGCGCGTGGAGTCCGATCGCGCGCGCGCCTTCTTCCTGCGCGACCCGTCCCGAGTCGAGGTACGTCGACACGTCTTCGTCGAGTCCGATGCGCACTTTGATCGTCACGGGCACCGCGCCCGCGGAACGCACGGCCGCGCGCACGATGCGGGCGAGGAGACGCGGCTTCACGGGGATCGCGCTGCCGCCGCCGGTGCGCGTCACCTTCGGCACCGGGCAGCCGAAGTTCATGTCGATGTGATCGACGCCGTCGTCCGCGAGGCTCTTCGCCATGTCGCCGACGTCGACGGGATCGGTGCCGTAGATCTGCACCGAGCGCGGCTTCTCACCCGGCCGGCTCGATGCGAGCAGCGCCGTCAATCGATTGCCGTTCAAGTAGCCGCGCGCGGTGATCATCTCCGAGACGTACAGGCCTGCGCCGAACTCGCGGCAAAGACTGCGAAACGGATAGTTCGTGACGCCCGCCATCGGCGCGAGCACGACCGGCGGCCACACGGAAAGCGGGCCGATCGAGAGCGGCGCGAACTCCCCCTGCGCGGCGACCGGAACGTCGCGGTTGCGCTCGCTCGCGTAGCGAACTCGCGCGCCGTGCGGAGACTCTTGGGCGTCGCTCTCCATCACCCGCCGCGCGTGCCGTCGCCGGATTTTTCGGTGCGCGTCTTTTCGGCGTCTGCGGCGTCCTTCTTCGTCGAAACCGCCGGCGGCGGCAGCCCGACTCCGTCCGGAGCCTGAATCGTGAGCGAACGTGTCTGCGTCACACCGCTGCCCTGCTCGCGCAACCACTCGGACACAGCGCCCTGCGCATCGAAGCGCAGCTTCATCTGGCCGTTGTGCGCGCGCACGAGGCGCGTTCCCTGCGGGTCGACCGCCAGCTCCCAAGGTCCGACCGCGGGGTCGTAGTCCTCGAAGAAGATCACCTTGAATCCACCGGCCAGGCGACGTTGTCCGAGGACGAGTCCGCTCGTGACGCTGCCCGCGTCGACGAGCACGAGCTGATCGTTCACGGGAGTGTTGTCGACGAATTGTCCGTCGATGCGGCGCTCGACGTAGATGCGCCCCGCGTTCGATGCGCCTTGCACGCGGATGCTGCGCGTGCCGGCCGTGATCTCGACCAGGAACTCGGTCAGGCGGCCTTCCGGAGAAATCGTCTGCGAGCACATCAGCCAGTGATCGGGCGACGTCGCCGCGCCGGGAGTCAGCACGCGACCGCAGTACGTCAATGCACCCCCGTGCCGGCGCACGACCGCGTAGCTCTCGCCCGAGACGCGCTCGCCGAACGCGCGCGTCTCGACCGTGCCGCGCAGCACGACGTCGCCGATCGGAAGCTCGGGGTCAGGGATGGTGAGCGGCTTCAGCGAGGCCGCGCGCACTTTCTGCTGCGCGTCCGCGAGCTCCTGCGCCATGCGGTCCAGCGTCGCGCGATCGAGGACGCGCCCGCGCAGAACGACGGCGAACGGCTGACGCAGGTTCGAGATGTCGGCACTCGGATCGCGTTCGGTGACGACGAGGTCGGCGACCTTGCCCGGTGCGAGTGTTCCGCGCTGCCCATCGGCACCGATGGCTGCGGCGGCGCCGGCGGTCGCGAGTCGGAGCACCGCCTCGCTCGGAATTCCGGCGCGCTTCAGGAGCTCGAGTTCGTCGATCAGCGCCTCGCCGGGCATGTGCCACGGCGTCGGGCTGGCGCTCCCCGGAACGAGCGGGACACCGCGCTCGAAGAGCGCCTTGGCCAGTTGTCCTTGCGTCGCCAGGATCGCGATCCCGGTCTTCAAGTACGCCTCGTTCACGAGCGAGCGGCGCAGCTCCGCTTCGCTGAGCCACGTGCGCGCGTAGAACGGACCGAGGTACGCGAGCTCGGGCGGATTGTCCTTGGGAGCGATCAATCGCTGCGCGAACACCGACAGCGTCGGCGTGACCGCGATGCGCGCGCTCACGACCTTGTCGAGCTGCGTCGTCAGGTCGGCGAGCGTGGCCTTGTCCCAGCCCTTGCCCGCCGGAAGAAAACCCTCGAGGTGGAAGAGTCCGTCCTGGCGGAGCTCGATCGCATCCGCGAGCGAACCGTTCTTGAGGACGGGGCCCCAGATCTTCAGCCCGTGCTTGTGCGCGAGCTCGATCGACTTCGCCAGCGTCGGTTTCGTCAGTCCAAGATGGAACGACACGTAGTCGAGGCCCAGCTCGAAGAGGCGCGGCAGCTTCTCTTGCGCCTGCGCGGGTGTCGCGAGCACGATCGCCGCGGTGGTGCTCGGCGGCGCGCCCGCGAGCCCCCCGCCCCCCCCCGCGCCGGCGCACCAGATCGCGGGACCCGGTCCGCGGTCGCGCGCGCCGCTCTGCCGATCCCGGTCGCGCTCGGAGAGGATGCGCGCGAGATCGTTGCCGACGTCGCGTACGAGGGTCACGCCGCTCGCCACGTACAGTCGGTCGTGATCGGGATCATGGTTGACGAGGCCGTCGATCAAGCCGGGCACGAGGTGCTTGCCGGTGAAGTCGATGCGCTCGACGTCGGCGGGCAGCTCGAGATCAGTGCCGATCGCCTTGATCCAGCGGTCCTCGATCCACACGGTCGCGACGCGCGGCGTTTCGCCCGGAACCTGCGTGTGGACGGTGCCGCCGGTCAGGGCGACGCTTTGCAAGAGGGCGATCCAGATCATGTGTGTCGCGGCGGTCGGCCCGATTGGCACGGGGCTGTACGGGGCGATGCAGGCGCGTTCGGAGGAGCGCGCGCGCGTTCTCGCCTGGCGAGTTATATCCTCGACGGGCGCGGGTTTCCCGGCGCGAGCCTCTCATGACACAGACCTATCCCGTCGTCCAATTGTGCACCGATCTCCTTTCACCGGGGCCGTGGATCTTCGCGCGCCAAGTCGGCCCGCTCGCGGATGCGCCCGAGGACGGCGCGGTCGTCGAGATCCACGACGGTTCGCAGCGCTTCGTCGGTCACGGACTCTTCAACTCGGCGTCGGACATCCGCGTGCGCGTGCTCTCGCGCGGCAAGAAGAGCGACATGCGCGGCCCGCGCGATTTCCTGCTGCGCCGGCTCAGCGCGGCCGACCGCATCCGCAAGAAGCTCTTGAGGCTTCCCGAAGTCACCGATGCCTACCGCATCGCGCACGCGGAGGCCGACGATTTGCCCGGGCTCATCGTCGACAAGCTGGGACCCGTGCTCGTGTGCGAGCACCACGCGCTGGGCTTCTGGCGACTTCGAGACGACATCGAATGGGCTTTGGGTGAGCTGTACCCGGGCCTCTCGGTCGTGCACCGCGTGCCGAACTCGGTGCGCAAAGCCGAGGGTTTCGAGCCCGACGTCGAGCCGCCGGACAGCGGCGTCGTCCATGTCCGCGAGCACGAGGTCACGATCCCCGTGCGGCCCGGAATCGGCCACAAGACCGGCTTTTTCTGCGATCAACGCGAGAATCGGCTGAAGGTGGGCATGCTGGCGCGCGGCGCCGACGTGCTCGACTTGTGCTGCAACAGCGGCGGGTTCGCGTTGCAAGCGAAGCGACTCGGAGCGCAGAAGGTACGCGCGGTCGATCTCGACGAGGTCGTGCTGCACCAAGCGCGTCAGGCGGCGACGATCAACCGGCTCGACATCGAGTTCGTGCACGCGGACGCATTCGACGTCCTGCGTTCCGTGCGCGAGTCACGCGAACGTCCGTCGGTCGTCGTCCTCGATCCGCACAAGCTCATCAGGGACCGCAATCGAACCGAGGAGGGCCTGCGGCGCTACTCGGACTTCAACACGCTGGCCCTCGAATGCGTCCGTCCAGGCGGGCTCGTCGCCACGTTCTCGTGCTCGGGCGCCCTCGAGCTTTCGGCTTTCCTCGGGATGCTGTTCCAGTCGGCGCGTCGGGCGCAGCGCGAGATCCGCTTGCTCGAGACGCTGGGCGCCGGTCCCGATCACCCGCAGCGTCCGGATTTCAGCCGGTCGCGGTACCTGAAGGGCGCACTGCTCGCGGTCGACTGAGCCCGCCACGGCGGGCGAAAGCCATCCGGCGCGGCGCAGTGCCGATCGAAGCACGGGTCGACTGAGCCCGCCATCGCGGGCGAATTCCATCGCTCCGGGGGCCTCTCCCAACAGGAGTGTGGACCGGAGCGCGTCTTTCGCCAATAATAGGCGCTGCGCCCTCGCGCCGAGCTTCGGTTCCGCGGGGGCGCCTCCGTCGCCATCTAGAAACTTCGTCGCCCTCTGGGTCAGGATCTCCATGAACCTCAGCCTCCTCGTCGCACAAGAGAAATGGCAAGAGTTCGATGACGCCTGGAGCGAGCTGATGCAGGCCGGCGGATCGGTGGACGATCTGTTCACCGCCCTGCGCCTCGCGGGTGAAAAGAAGCGCTTGCCGCGCTGCTTGCCGCGCGTCCGCGAGCACGCTGATCTTCTTGGAACGGGCGGTCGCCCGGCGGACGCGGCGCGTCTCCTCGGGCTCGTGCTCACCGGCGGCGGCGCGCCCGGCGAGCTGCTCGATCCGCTGTACGCGAATGCGCAGAAGGCCTGGGGCAGCGAGAACTGGTGGGACAAGTACACCGAGCTGGCCGGGCTGCAACCCGGCAACCCCGACGCACGGCGCGCGTGGGTCTCGTTCGAACGACTGCTCGGCTTCGGGCCGGGCAAGCTCGTCTATCACTCGGGTGGCTGGGGCGTCGGCGAGGTCACCGAGATCCGGCACGAGCTGTGGGAGCTCACCGTCACGTTCGCGGGCGGTCGTCGCGATCGCTTCCCGCTCAGCGCCGCACTCGAGATCTTCGAGCCGCTGCCCGAGGACGATCTGCGTGCGCAGCACTTCCGCAATCCCGACGCGATGCGCAAGCGGCTGCGCGAAGACCCGCTGGTGATGCTGCGCGCCGTCGTCGAACGCCACAACGGCCGCGCGTCGAACATGGCCATTAAGAATGCGTTGATGCAGGTCGGCATCGAAGGGAGCTCGTGGACGGGCTGGTGGCGCAAGGCGCGCAAGCTCGCCGAAGGCTCCGAGTGGTTCCGCGTCACCGGCACGGCCGCCAAGGGCGAAGTGCAGATCCTGTTCGCGGCCACCGACCCGGTCGAGGACCTGAAGCGTCAGCTCGCGCACGCGTTGAACCTGGGCGACCTGCTCACGCGGATTCGCAACCAGCTCACGGGGAACAAGGCCGACGAACGGATGCGCGCGATGATGCTCGACCTCTTGGAAAAGCACGCTACCGCGAGCCCCGAGTCCGCGACGACGCGCCTCGCCGCGTGGATGTTCTTGCGCGATCAACGGGGAAGCGCCTCGCCGGTGCTCCTCGACATACTACGTACGGCGGCCGCCGAGAAAGCGTCGACCGACAGCGCGCGCACACCGGCGCTGTGGGCGCTGTTCCAATCGCTGCCGGGCGTGCGCGATCAAGAGGTGTGCGTCGAGTGCTTGCGCGACGTCTTCGGCGAGGCATGGCTCGACGAAGGCGTCAAGAGCCTGCAGCACGCGCCGCCGGGCATGGTGCGGCCGCTCGTCGACGCGTTGATCACGGGAGGACGCAAGCCCGATCTCGCGGTGCACTACCGTGAGCTGCTCGGTCGTCCGCTGCGCACGCCCGACCTCCTGGTGACGCTCGCCAGGCTCGCCGAGGCCGGCAAGTTGCCCGGCGAGTATCCGACGCCGGTGCTGCGCGCCCAAGCGCTGCTGTCCCTCGCGACGTATCTGTTCGTCAATCGCCGCGGTGAGCCGCACCACGCGCGCACGCAGACGCGCCTCGTCGAGTTCCTCACGAAGGGGCGGGAGCCTGTGCTCCGCCGATTGCTCGCCGACGCGGACGTGGACGCGCTGCAGAGCTTGTCGCGCTTGCTGCAGCGCGGTGTCGACGAATCCATCGACGCCATGTTCACCGAGATCGCGATGCACTCGGTCCCGACGCACGCGCGCGGCGCGCCGCCGAACTTCTGGGAAGGCGATCACATCTGGAGTACTCGCGCAGGGCTCCAGCGCCGTCGCGCGGAACTTCATCACCTGCGCGAGGTGAAGATTCCCGCCAATCAAGAGGCCATCGGCCGCGCCGCGGCTCAGGGCGACCTCTCGGAGAACGCCGAGTGGGAGATGGCGATCGAGGACCAGCGCAACCTGACCTCGCGCGCTTCCGAGATCGAGACCGAGCTCCGGCGCGTCGAGCTGATCGAGAACGCGCTGCTCCCGGAAGACATGGCCTGCCCGGGCATGGTGGTTCGTTACCGCGACACCAAGGCCGGCAGCGAGCACGAGATCGCGATCCTCGGTCCGTGGGATACCGATCAGGACGACCGCGTCGTGTCGTACCGCGCGCCGCTCGCCGCGGGTTTGCTCGGCAAGCGGCCGGGAGACACGGCGCTCATCGTCCTGCCGGGAGGCTCGCTCGACGTCGAGATCCTGGCGGTCGCGCCCCACGAGATGGATTGACCCCTCCGGCGGCGCCGGCCGCGGACGGGTCCTTCGGCCTGTGATATCGACTCTTCAGTCAATCATGATATGATGTTGCGACATGATCGCGGCGTCTACAGGGCTGACGGACATCCTCCGGGTGCTGGGCGATCCCACCCGCCTGCGGATCCTCGGGCTGCTCGAGCTGGATGAGCTCAGCGTCGGCGAGCTGGCCCGCGCGCTGGAGATGGCGCAGAGCCGGGTGAGCAATCACCTGCGCGTTTTGCGAGACGCATCGCTCCTGTCGGAGCGCCACGCCGGCCGGACGACGTATCTGCAGCTCGCGATCGGAGCGCCCGACGACGCCTCCGCACCGGCCTCGCCGTCCGGGCTCTCGCTGCGTCTGTGGCACGCACTCCGCGCCGAGATCCCGCTCCTCCCCGAGTTCGCCGCCGACGTCGAACGCCTCGCTCAAGTGATCGCCGAGCGGCGCGCTCAAAGTCGCGACTTCTTCGATCGAGTCGCGGGCGAGTGGGACAAGCTCGGCGTCGACTTTCAGAGCGGGCAGGCGCGACAGCGCGTCGCGGCGGCATTGCTCCCGCGCGGGCTGACGATCGCAGACCTCGGCTGCGGTACGGGTTATCTGTCGCGCGCGCTGCTTGGCCTGTGCGAACGCTTGGTGTGCGTCGATCGATCGGCGGGGATGCTTGCGCAAGCGCGCAGCAAGCTCGAGCCGGTTCCACCCGGCATGCAGATCGACCTGCGTCAAGGCGAGCTCGATCACCTGCCCATCGCCGACGCGGAACTCGACGGCTGCGTCGCGGGGATGGTGCTCCACCATCTGCCCGCGCCCGACGCGGCGCTGCGCGAAATGTTGCGCGTGCTGAAACCCGACGGGCGCGCCGTGGTGCTCGAGCTCGCACCGCACCACGAGACGTGGATGCACACGGCCCTGGGCGACCGGCATCTCGGGCTCGATCCGCGCGACGTCTTGAATGCGTTCACGCGCGCAGGATTCGTCGACGTCCGGCTCGAGTCGGTCGACGACCGCTATCAACCGCGGCCGGATTCTAGCGATCGCGAGGACGTGGACCGCTCGTCCGTCTCGCTGCCCCTCTACATCGTCCGCGGCCGCACGCCGCACGCTGCTTGAACACGTACCCCCGCCGACACCCTCCACAGGAAAGTCATCTCATGGCACAGACCGCGTCCGCGACGTTCGCCGACTTCAAAGTGAAAGATCTCTCGCTGCACGCGTTTGGTCGCAAGGAGATCCAGCTCGCCGAGCACGAGATGCCGGGTTTGATGGCGATGCGTGCCGAGTACGGCCAGAAGAAGCCGCTCAAAGGCGCGCGCGTCAC
>JANOFY010000101.1:0-4508 GCA_031413895.1 Planctomycetota bacterium
TGCGAGATCTTGGCCGGAGCGCCCGACTGCAACGAGAACGGCGTCCCCGACATCTGCGACGGCGGCTGCGACCTCGACTGCGTCGATTTCGACCGCTTCGAGAACCTGACGCCGAACGACACCTTCACGGCGATCACGAACTTCCACAATCCGCAGACACAGCAGGGGTACGTGTACGCGTTCGCGGTCAACGGCGCCGACGTACCGGTCGCTTTCGATTGGCTCGTCGGCCAGATCATCGTCATCGACGGCGTAGACACCTTCGATTACGGCGTCAACGCGCTCGATTTCAGGGCCGCGGTCGCCCAAGGTGCCTTGACCGACATCGACGGCGACGGCGTCCGCGACCTAAACGGGAGCGAATACGAGCGCGCGCCGGGCGAGCTGCTCGTGCCACGCTTCCTGGGTCAACGGATCGGCGAGCTGCCCAGCAAACTGATCCTCATCGGACTCTCCGGCGGAACCAACTTCGACACGAACGTCGACTTCCAGATCTTCAACGACAACGAGGAGGGGTTCTCGGCCGAGCACATCTTCCGTTGCTGGGACAAGGTGGAGTTGCTCCAGATCTCAGGGGCGTTCAACAACAGTTTCCTCAAGAATTCCACCAACGACGCTCCCGGAGAATCCATCGGCCCATACGAGTACGGCTGGTTCCGGATGCAGGGGGGCAACGCGAGTTCGGCATCCTTCAGCATCCAGGAGCCGGCGATCTACGGGGTCTACCTCGAGCGAATTCGATCCGTTTCGAATGCCGAACTGCCCTTCGAGCGCTGCTCCCGGTCCGGGCATCTGCTCCCGCAATCGGACTTCGGCGACAATGAGGAACAGGCGGCGGGTGGTGCCTCCAACCACAACTGCTCGAGCGACATCCCGCGCCGGCGTCCGGCGAGCCTCCTCCTCTATCCCGAGTTCGACAATCGACCCGGGAGGGCCTCGGTGCTCACGATCACCAACACGAACCCGAACGCGGCACGGCGAGTGCACATGATCTACATCGGGCGATTCAGCGGTTGAACGCGGCTCGCGCGCCCGACGTCGCGTCGATCTTCTGCGACGCTGGGGACGCGAGCGGCAATTAGTCGTGAGCCTGTCCCCACGTGGGACGGTTGGAGACGGCGGCCTGATTCCTGAATGACTACGTCAAACCGGAAGAGAGATCGTTACGCCCAACAAGACCGTCGCGTCGAGCAGCGCTGACGCAGCCTGGCGGAACTGGGCGAGCGCGCAGCACACGCGGCTGCGTTGATCTCGCTCCAGCATCTATCGACTGATCAGAACGCGAGACCCAGCGTCACCGCGCCCTGCACGTAATTCGCATCCGCATCGACGCCGTTGAGATTGATGTCGGTGAACTGCAGCGTGCGCACGTCGACACCCACGTTGAAGTTCTGGCCGACGTTCCAATACACGCCGCCGTGTGCGTACCCTCCGATCGCGCTGTCCTCGTCGGACGGGGCGCCGGTGATGTCGCTCTGGGCGTGCATGCTCGAGATGCCTGCACCGATGTACGGGTGAATCCGGCCGGACGTCGCGAACGTCTTGCGCACGCCGAACGAGAACTCGGTCGTGCTGCCGCCGATGTCGGTGCCGAGCACGCTGCCGTCGTCCTCGGAGTACTGCACCGCGACCTCCCACCCGAACGATTCGTCGCGCTCGTACTGATCGACTTCGATGCCGAACACGACTTGGTCCTCGACCGGCTCCCAGTCGTCCTTGTCGAGCGAGCGCTGGCCGACGATCACGGTGAAGTTGGTCACCTTGTCGGAGACGGTCTTCTCTTCATGGAAGGGCGCGACGGGCGAAACCGTGGCGCAAGCGCAGAACGCGGAGAGCGGGACGAGCAGCGCGGCGAATTGAAGCCTCATGAAGACGATCTCCTATCAGTGACCGAGGCGAGCTGGCCGGTACCTCGGTCGAGCAGTCGCTCGACCGGACCCACGAGAGCCTTCTCGCGCCCGTCCCGTATCGTCCGGGGGTGCGTGGACCTTGATCGCCAGCGGCCTCTTCGTCGCGCAACTAGGAATCAGGTCCCCACGGCGGCCCGATTTGGCGGCTCTGCATCGGCGATTCCTTCCTTATGCTTCGGCGGTGAATCGAGCGCTCCTCCTCCCGTTCCTCCTCCTTGCCCTGCTCCGACCGCCGGCGGCGGCCCAGTCCGCCCCCTCCCGTGCCGACCTCACGCGGCTCTTCGCGGCCGCGCGCACCGAATCGTCGGGCGTCGTTCCGCTGATCCTCCACGCGAGCAAGACGCTCTCGACGCTCGGTCCGCGCGACGCGGCGGTGCTCGGTGACACGCTCGAGCCTTACGTTCGCCGCGCCTTCTTCGGGCCCGAGCGCCTGCCGGAGATGGAGCGCCTGGGACTGCGCGTGCACGTCGTCGCGGCGGGTGAATTCCCGGGCGAGATCGCGCGTCGTTACGGCTTCGGTGCCGGACTTCTGCGCTACCTGAACCAGGGCTACGACGAGCGCAAGCTGCGTGTCGGGCAAGAGCTCAAGGTGCTCGATCTCTCGGACAAGTCGCTCGCGCTCGTCGTGACGAAGAGCACGTATCGCATGTCGATCTGGCGCACGTCGCCCGGCCAGCGCGAGCCGCTGCTGATCGCTCACTTCGCCGTCGGACTCGGTGCCGAGAACTCACCGACTCCGGCGGGCGAGACACGCGTCACGAAACGCGTCCTCGATCCGGAGTGGACGCATCCGGAGACGCGCGAGGTGATCGCGCCGCACGATCCGCGCAACATCCTCGGCGGGTACTGGATCGCCCTCGACCCGGAAGGCATCGGTCGCGCCGGAATCGGCTTCCATGGTTTCACGGGCGACGTTCCCAAGAACTGGATCGAGCAACCCGCATCGCACGGCTGCGTGCGGCTCCTGCAGCCTGATATCGATCGGGTTTTCCAGCTCGCGCTCGATGGCACGCGCGTGAGCCTGCGCCCGTAAACGACGGTACCGGTCGGCCCCACGTTTGGTGCGGGGTGCGTACGGGCGTATCTTCGCCACCGCGGTCCCGTTGCCCTCCGGATGCGGAACGCCGACGGCGCGCGACCGTTCCATTGTCCATGCACCGCCGACTCATCGCGTACGCCGCCGCCGCACTCGTGTGCGCGCGCTTCGTCGGTGCGCAGTCGCCGTTCCAGGAGCTCGGCTTCGCGGAAGCGCGTGACGTCGCAACGAAGGACGGCAAGGCGATCTTCGTCGACTTCTGCACGACCTGGTCCGCGTCGTGCACGAAGCTCGACGCGAAGACGTGGAAGGACGAGCGGATCCATCGCTGGCTGGGTGAGAGGACCATCGCGATCAAGGTCGACGCCGAGAAGGCGTTCCTCCTCGCGCGCCGCTACGGCATTCGCGAGTACCCGACGCTGCTCTTCTTGAACTCGGGCGGACTCGAGCTCGGCCGTCTGTCCGGTTTTGTCGAACCCGAGCCGTTCCTCGCCGCCGGCGAAGAGCTCCTAGGGGCGGCGAATCCGCACAAGCTCGCGCGCCGTGCGCAAGACGCGGCACCGAACGATCCGATCGCGCGCATGAACCTCGCGCTGTCGCTCGCGTTGCAAGGCCGCTACACCGAGGCGCTCGAGCAGTATCTGTGGTGCTACGAGCAAGGCGTCGCAAACGACGAAGACTTCGCGGGCGTGCGCGAGACGCTGCTGCTCGACGAGATCGAGCGCCTCGGCGTTACTTACCCGGCCGTCTCCTCGGCGATCGCCGATCTCGCTCGACGGATCGCCGCGCAGGTCCTCGAAGGCACGGCGGACGAACGCCAGCTGCGCGACTACGTCGTGCTGTGCACGCGCAGCTCGCTGCGCGAAGAGATGCTCGAGCTGTTCGATCGGCTCAAGGAGAAGGGTGAGTTCGCGCTCTCGTTTCGCAAGCTGCTCGCCGCGGAGCTCAGCGAGCTGTTGATCGAGCGGCGGCGCTACTTGGATGTGTACGGGAACACGCCCGACATGCCGCAGGATCTCGCACGACAGATCACGCGCTACACGAACTTGCGCAGTCAGCACGGACGCAGCCGCACGCCCGGGCTCGGTGTCGATCAGGCGGTACTCGAGCAAGTCCGCGCTCAAACGCTCGAGACGGGTGGTCGCTACTTCGAGGTGAGCCTCGGCGTCGGGCAGCTCTCGGTCGCCAACCGCATCGCCGATCGAATGCTCACGTTCGCGCCTGAGGCAGCGTCGTACGAGCTGCTCGTCCGTCACGCGCTGCGCGCCGGGGTGAGCGACGCCGCGCGCGCGGTCGCCAAGCGCGCCGAGGCGACACCGACGCTTTCCGCAGTCGAGAAAAGCCGAATCCGACGCGCCTCGATGGCGCCGCCCAGTGCACACTGACGGGTCGTCATGGAGCGCTTTCTGTGCGTTTGCCTGGGCGGCGCGATCGGTTCGGGCTGTCGCTACCTCGTGTCACTCTGGGCCCTCGAACGACTCGGCAACGGCTTCCCGTATGGAACGTGGATCGTCAACGCGCTGGGGTCGTTCCTGCTCGGAGCGCTGCTCCAGCTGACGTCG
>JANOFY010000102.1:0-18278 GCA_031413895.1 Planctomycetota bacterium
CGAGCCCGCGGTCGCGAAGCAGTAGGGCGGGGACTAGTGCTCGCGCGCCCTGTGGTAGACTGCTCGCCCGATGTCCATCGAAGACGCTTCTCCGCAACAGACGGTTCAGTTCAACGCGCGACAGTTCACGCCCGTCAAGGCCTTCCACTACGTGACCGTCGTGCAGAATGGGACGATTCACCGATCGGTTCGCGTCACCGTTGAGCCGCTCGTCCTCGGACGCGATCCGTCGCGCTCGTTCTTCTTGTCCGACCCTGACGTGTCTCGATCTCACTGCGAGCTGCGTCTCGTCGCCGATCGAGTCGTCGTACGCGACCTCGCATCGACCAACGGCACGTTCGTCGACGGCGCGCGTGTGGCGGGGGAGCGCGAGCTACCGGTCGCGGCGCAGCTTCAGATCGGGCGGCACGCGCTACGACACGAGCTCCTCACGGAGCAAGATGTGGCTCGCCAAGAAGAGCTCGCTCGCGATCTCGCGCGCGCACGGAGCTACGTCGAGGCGCTGATCCCGGCGCCGCTCGATCGAGGCTCGTTGCGCACCGAGTGGTGCTTCGTGCCGTCGTCGGTGCTCGGAGGCGACGCGCTCGGCTATCACGAGCTCGGCGCGGGCCGCGTGAGCGCTTTCGTAATCGACGTCTGCGGTCACGGCGTTGGTTCGGCCATGCACTCGGCGTCCGTGCTCAACGCGTTGCGCGGCCACGCGCTCCCGAACACGGACTTCGGCGAACCCGCGCAGGTGCTCGCTCGACTGAACGACCTCTTCCAGATGGACGATCACAGCGGGATGTACTTCTCGATCTTCTACGGCGTGCTCGATCCCGCGGCGCGTCGGCTGCGGTACTCGTCCGCCGGACACCCACCTTCGATGTTGCTCGGGGCCGATGGGCAGGTCCGCCACCGGCTCTTCGTGAAGAATCCACCGATCGGCACGATGGAGGATCGCGTGTTCGCGCAGGCCGAAGTGCCGTTCGAGACCGGGGACCGCCTCTACGTGTTCAGCGACGGTGCCTACGAGATCCTCGATCGCCAGGGTCGCGAGAGAAGTTTCGAGGACTTCGAACGCGAGCTCACCGGCGCCGCAGCGAACCGCTCCGCCGGCGAGCCACGTCGACTCTATGACGCGGCGTGTTCGCTGGCTGGGACCGATCTCTTGGCGGATGACTACACCATGCTCGTCGTCGAGCACACGCAGGCGGTGATCTGAATGGAACTCGTGATCCAGGAACAATCCAAGGCGCTCACACGGCTCGCCCTCAAGGGCCGGCTCGACACCGTCGGCGTCGACCGCATCGAGACGCGCGTGAACGCTGCGCTCGCAGGGGGCACGCACGGCATCATCGATCTCTCCGAGGTCACTTTCCTCGCGTCGCTCGGCATCCGGCTCCTGCTCAACGCCGCGAAGATGCTCGACCGCCGTGGATATCGGCTCGTCCTGGTCGCACCTCAGCCGGTGATCGAGCAGGCGCTACGCCACTCTTCCCTGGACGAGCTCATTCCCGTCGCGCCGGACCTCGACGCGGCGCTCGCGCTGCTGCAACAGTGAACGCCGAGCCGTCGCACGCGCACGCGGCATCGGGTGAGCGAAGCCCGGGTGTGGACGTGCCGTGGTCGGTCACGTTTCCAAGTTGCGTCGAGTCGCTCGCGGCGACGCGCGAACGCGTGCGCCAACACCTCCACGAGAGCGCGGTCGACGACACGGCCAGCTACGCCGTCGACTTCGCGCTGGAGGAACTCGCCGGAAATACGCTGCGCTACGGATACGAGGCCGGCAATGAAGGCGTGATTCGCGTCGAGATCGCAGTCGCGCCGAGCCTCGTGCAACTCGTAATCACGGACGATGCGCGCCCTTTCGATCCGACGCTTCATCCCGAGCCGAATCGTCCCCAGACGCTGGGGGACGCGCCGATCGGCGGGCGCGGCATCTCGATGGTTCGCCGCTTGGTTCGCGCCATGCGTTATCGCCGCGAAGCCGGCCGAAACCGGCTCGAGGTGGACGTGGCGCGAACGCTGTCCGGCTGATTCGTGCCGTGCGCGAGCGAGTCAGCGCGAGCTCTGGCCGTCCGTGAGCGCGCCGAGCGACACGTTCTCGAGGCCCGCCTGCATGCACACATCGAGCACGCGCACGATCTCGTCGTAGTAGCCGCGACGGTCGCCGCGGATCGTCACCAGCGTGCGCGCGTCGCGAGCGGCGGCCTCCGACAGGACCTGCGTGAGCTCCTCGCCCTGCAGCGACCGTCCGTCGATCCACACGGCGCCATCGCGGGCGACATTGATCACGAGCTCGCGCGGTTCCGGAGCGCGTGTGTTCGTCGCGCTCGCAAACGGCAGCTCGAGGTCGAGCAGTCGCTCGCGCTCGGCGAACGTCGTCGCGAGCATGAAGAACACGAGCAAGTTGAAGACGACGTCGACCATCGGCGTCAGGTTGATGCCCGGCTCGTCTTCGTCGGCGACACGCAGCTTCACGGCATTCCCTGTGCGGCGACCGAGACGGCGGGAACTACGCTGTGCGGCGCTTCGGCGGTCGGCTGCGTCATCGGAAGCACGGGAGCGTTCAGGATCCGCGCAGGAGTTCGGCCGGCGTGCACGGCGAGGATCTGCTCGCCCGTCTCTTCCACCAAGCGCGTGTAGCGATCGATCCGATTGCGCAGCCAGTAGTACGCCGCCTGCGTCGGGATCGCGATGGAGAGACCTGCGGCCGTCGTGACGAGCGCCTGCGCGATGCCGGTCGCGAGCGCTTCGGGCTTGCCCATCGCATTCGCTTGCCCGATGTCGCGGAACGCGATGATGATCCCGACGACCGTGCCGAGGAGGCCGAGCAACGGCGCGAGCGCGGTGATGACGCTCAACGGGCGCAGCGACGAGATCTGCGCGCGCACTTCGCGCGAAGCGGTCTCCTCGACCGACTTCTCGAGCGCCGACCGAGGCTCGGACCAACGCTCGAACACGGGTTGGAAGATCTGCGAGAGCACCGTGGCTTGCGCGCGAGCGACATCGAGCGCTCGCGTGGGTCCAAGTTCGCGAGCGGCGGCGACGAGCTGCTCCGCGTGCGCCCGGTTGCCGACGCGCTGCGATCGCAGTCGCAGAAAACGCTCGAGCATCCACATCAGCGCGAGCACCGAGCACACCGCGAGCGGAATCATCACGGGACCGCCGGATACGAGCGTGTCCCACAGCGAATCGAGGCGCGGCGTCGTGCTGGACTGAACTGCGAACCGCGGGAAGGCGAGGGCGAAGGAGTTCATTGGGAGTGTGTGAGTTCGGGACCTCGTTCGAACGTCGTGTGGCGCGCTCGCGCCGACGATGCGGCGCGCGATGCGCCGATGATCGGAGTAATACTACAGAGGTAGTTGTGGCGCCAGGTCCGCAGCGGCAAGTCGATGTACAGGTTGAGTGTGTCGCCACGCGCGCGAGACGGAGCCAGCCTCGCGTTGCCACGCAGACATCGAGCGGCAGTACTGGCGCGAGGAACTCGCGAGTGTGCGTGGCGTTGCGAGGCTCGCTCGGTGCTACCGCGTCAGCGCTTGCCGCGCTTGCGGCACGACGAACAGGAATTCGCCGTCACCGCGGAGGAGCATCTGACGGTGCGGCGGAGTCTGCGGGCTCGCTCTTCGCCGCCTCGGGCTTCATGAAGATGAAGTCCGCCTCCGAGTCGCTCGACAGGATCTTGAACTGAGGCATCTGGCGGTGCTCGGAGATCCTCGGAACGCTGGTCTTGATGTAGTTCGCGATCTCCGTCGACGTGATCACTTCGTCCCCGTCGCTGTCGGCCAGGCCCTTGCCGAGGCCCTCGAGCAGCGTGTACGTGAACGCGCTGTGACCCCACGCGGCCTTCTCGATGACCGGCTCACCGCTCGCGCCGGCGGTGAGGATCTGTCGCGAGCGCAGCTTGGCGTGCTGCGAAACCATGAGCCTCGAGTCTTCGCTCATGCCCCTCGTCGACGTCGCCGCCAACCCGCTGTAGCACGCGTCGATGGCGAAGAAGACGTGCTTCGCCGGGATCATGTTCGAGATCTCCCACACCGCCGACATCGGCACGAGCGTCGAGTAGTACTCGGACTCGTTCACCGATCCGTCCACGGGGACGAGATAGCCCATGTCGCCCTGCGAGGGGAGCTTGGCCGTCTGACCGTGGCCGGCGAAGAAGACGATCACGCCGTCCCCCGCCTTCGCGCGCTGTCGCAAGTCGTCGCCGAGCATTCTGCGAATGTTCGCCCCGGTCGCCTGTTCATCGATCAGCTCCAGGATGTGATCGGCCTGGAACCCGAACGAGGAGACCAGCAGCTCCTTCATCGACCGCGCGTCCTGCACTGCGTACGAGAGCGGGTTCCACTGCTGGTACTTGTTGATCCCGATCACGACCGCCCACAGGTCGTCGTAGACCTTGCCGGAGAACGGCGTCGCCGCTTCGAGCGAGCCGCGCGTCCTCACCCCGATTCCGCGCGTCGACTCTTCCTCGCCGCGTCCGAGTACCTCGCCGCCGCGTGCCTCATGATCGAACGCGACATACGCGCCGCCCGCCACGAGCAACGCTGCAACGCCCGCCGCGGCGATCACGATCGGCTTCCAGCGGCGTTTGTTGTGCGCTGCGCCGACGTTGCCGCTGCTCGCTGCCGCAGCTGGCGCGCACTGCTCGAGCGCCGTGCGCACTGCGCTCGCGCTCGCGAGTCGCTTGAGCGGACTCGTTTGCAAGCACTTCAGTACGACGTCCGCGAGCGCACGCGGCGTCTCTGATGCGAGCTTGCGCGGATCTTTCGGGCTCGTCCAGCGCTCGACGTCGACCTCTTGCGAGTACGGCGGCTCGCCGGTGAGGAGCTCGTACATCACCCAACCGAGACCGAAGAGGTCGGAGCGCGCGTCGGCCAACTGTCCCAAGATCTGCTCCGGCGCGGGATGCGGAGGTAGGACGACGGCCGGTGGCGCGCCCTCTGCGCGCGTGGGCCGGTACAAGAACGAAGTGCCGGGCATCGTGCCCGAGCCGCCGGGTCCGAACTTCGCGAAGTTGAAGCCGGTGAGCACGGGCGACGCACCGTCGCGCATCATGAGGTTCGACGTGGACACGCCGCGGTGAACGATGCCGGCCGCGTGCACGACCTCGAGCGCTGCGCACACGGAGATGCCGAGCTGACGCACGGCCTCCGGCGTCGGCCGGCCATCACGCGCGACCCGTTCGGCCAGCGACTCGCCGGGCACGGGCTCCATGACGAGCATCGGACCGTCGCGCGTTTCGATCACGTCGATGAGCCGCACGACGCCGGGATGTTGCACGCGCGCGAGCGTGCGCGCCTCGCGCAGGGAACGCGCCAGCTCGGCGGCATCCGGCGCACCGCCGAATCCACACGGCATCGGACGCTTGAGGACGACCTCGCGCTGAAGCAACGTGTCGCGCGCGCGCACGACGACTTCGTCTTCGCCCCGGGCGAGCTGTTCGAGGACCTTGAATCGCGCCGGGATCGGGTTCTCGTTGCTCGGGTTCACGATGGCCATGGTAGGGCGTTCCGTCGGGGGCGGGTACCCCGGAGGTCTTCCTTATGGATGGACAGGGGCGGTCGCGGGCCATTCGCAGCGACGGCGTCGCTCGCTCGGCAAAGACAGGGCGCGCGGTGACGCGTATCCTCCGCGTTCGCCTGCGCGCCCGGTCGCCGGGAGGAGACGATGACTTCGGACGATTCTGAATCGATCCCTGTTCAGCCGGACGGTGCCCGTGCGTTGACGGAGAGGCTCGCGCGCCATTCGGCCAGCGAGCTGCGTTACGAGATCAAGGGCGAGATCGCGCGCGGCGGCATGGGCGCGATCCTTGAGGTCTTCGACGGTGACCTGCGGCGCAAGCTGGCGATGAAGGTGGTCCGTCCGCGCGAGGGCGCGCCGGACGACGCGGCAGGCGTCGACAAGGTCGTGCTCTGCCGCTTCCTCGAAGAAGCGCAGGTCACTGCGCAGTTGAGTCACCCGGGCGTCGTTCCGGTGCACGAGCTCGGTATCGATTCGCAGGGACGAGTGTTCTTCACGATGTCGCTGGTCAAGGGCCACGACCTGAAGCACGTGTTCGACGAAGTGCACCAAGGAAGCGGCGATTGGACGCAGCCGCGCGCGCTCGGTGCGCTGCTCAAGGTGTGCGAGACGATGGCGTACGCGCACAGCAAGGGCGTCATCCATCGCGATCTCAAGCCGGCGAACGTCATGGTCGGCGAGTTCGGCGAGGTGTACGTCATGGACTGGGGGCTGGCGAAGCTCGCAGGCGACGCGGACCGACGCGGCTTGCGGCCGGATCTCGCGGCAGCGGAGCATGCGACTCGTGGACACTTTGCGACCGAGCGTGTGACGACCGACCGTCGCGACGCCGCTGGTCTCGATCCTTCGTCGTCGCTGCTGACGATGGATGGCACGATCGTGGGCACGCCGTCGTTCATGTCGCCCGAGCAAGCGCGCGGCGAGGCACTCGATCACCGCTCCGACATCTACGCGGCGGGCGCAATGCTCTACGCGCTGCTGACGGGACAGAATCCGTACGCGGCCGCGCGGGCCGCGGTCTCGCCGATCGCGATCGTGCAGGCGATCCACAAGGGTCCGCCGATCGGCGTGTCCAAGCTCGCGCACGACGTGTCGCCCGAGCTCGTGGCCGTGTGCGAGAAGGCGATGGCGCGCGAGCCCGGCGCGCGCTACGCGAGCATGCAAGCGCTGGCAGACGATGTGCGCGCGTATCTCGAAGGCCGCGTGGTGAAGGCGCACGCGACCGGGGCGTGGGCCGAGTTCCGCAAGTGGGTGGGGCGCAACAAGGGCACGGCATCGGCGCTGGCGGGTTTCCTGCTAGCGGTGATCGGCGGCATCAGCGTGACCGCGTACATCCAGCAAGGGCGTGCGGAAGACCAGAAGCAAAATGCGGAGCGCGAGCGTGCGCTGCGGCTCAACGAGACCGCTGCCAAGGAGCGCGAGACGAAAGCCAAAGAGGATGTGCTGCGCCTCGCGGACGTGAAGGTGGCGCGAGATCTCGAAGTGCGGCAGGAGTCCCTGTGGCCGCCGCTGCCGGCGAACGCGGAGGCGCTCTCGTCGTGGGTCGCCGAAGCTCAGGATGTGCACGCGCGGCTCGGTGCGCACGAACGATCGCTTGCTGCACTGACCGCGTCAGCACCGACGAACAAGGAAGAGCTCTGGCAGATCGACGTGCTGAAGGAGCTGACCGCCAAGTTGGAGGCGCTGCCCGCGCTGATCGACAGGGTGTCGCAGCGCCGCGACTTCGCGCTGACCGTCGAGGAGCGCACCGTGACGGGTGAGGATGCGCGCCGGCGTTGGACAGAGGCACTGAACGACATCGCGTCGTTGCCCGTGTACTCCGACGTGCACCTGACGCCACAGCTCGGCTTGTTGCCGCTCGAATCGGATCCTCAGTCAGGGCTGTGGGAGTTTTGGCACGTGCAGTCGGGCGAAGCGCCGGTTCGAGATCCGGATACCGGGCGCTGGAAGATCCAACCGGAGACGGGGATCGTGCTCGTGCTGCTCGCTGCTGGACGCGTCACGATCGGGTCGAAGAAGCCGACAACAGATGCGGAGGCTGAGCAGCCTTTCTTCGATCCTAATCGTCAGGACGACGAGCAGTTCGTCGAGGGATTAAAGCTCGACGCCTTCTTCTGCTCCAAGTACGAAACGACGCAGAGTCAGTGGCAGCGGACGATGGGGAGCAATCCGAGTCGTCTCGTTTTCTCGTCCGACGGCGGTGGTTTGACACATCCAGTGGAGACCGTGTCGTGGGCGATGAGCGACGACTGCGCGCGTCGATCGGCTCTCGAACTACCCACCGAGGCCCAATGGGAGTATGCCTGCCGCGCAGGAACGGCGACCGTGTTCTCGACGGGCAACACAGCCGCGAGCCTGCTCGGATTCGCCAACGTTGCAGACCTCAGCTTCGCGCGAGCCGAGGGCACGAATTCAGCCTTCTACACAACTGAGTTCGACGACGGATTCGCATCTCACGCGCCCGTTGGAAGCGCCGAGCCCAACGTGTTTGGCCTGTTCGACATGCACGGAAACGTCCACGAATGGTGTCGGGATCTCTACTTGACAGCAACGATCCCGAGCGCTGGTGACGGCATGCGCGCGGGAGGTCCGGATGGAGCGGATGGAATGATTCGGGGCGGTAGCTGGTACGCCGATCCTTCTGATGCGCGCTGCGCGAATCGATTTGGCGTCGATCGCACGACGACCGACCAGGATCTGGGAGCGCGCCTGGTTCGGAGAGTGCAGTAGCGCTCGATTCGCCGCGCGTGCTGGGCAGTGTGAGCTTCAGGAGAGCGATATGCGCGGTTCGCGCCCCATCGTCCAGGATGCGCGATTGCTGCGCGCGCGGGCGGTGCGCGCTGCATGCGTGCCCAGCGCGAATTCGAAACGTGGAGGAGACACGCGACTTCGACTTCGAGTCGGAGCGGATGCTCCCAGCCCGAGGCTGAATCGGGGCACCATCGGACCTACCGCGTACGACCACGAAGGGTTCAAGATCTCCGCTTCCGGCGCCTTCGCTCGCCGCGTATGCTGCCTCTGTCGCTTGGTGCGGGCTCGCTCGGCGTGCGGCGACGCCCGAGTCATCCCTGAGTATAACTCCCCATGCAGCTGACTCGATTCATTCCAGATCGCCCGCGCGCTCGGTCGGTTTGGGTGAGGGAACGCATGCGGGTCCGCTGCGCGGGTTGCTCGTGGCTGCCGCGCTCGTCTGCATTAACCGGAGCACTCGACGCAGGGACTGGGCGAGCGCTCCGTCGGGCCATGTCTCGGACTGTCTTCAGGAGTTTCGTCACGCCATGAGCGCAATTACCTGCTTCGTGCTGGCCGCTTTCGGAACAGTTGTCCCCGTTCCAGCTGCGGCCCAGGCAAGCGCCGTGGTTCTTCAACGCGGGACAGCAACTGTGTCTCAGCATCGCGGTGTTTCATCACTCAAGCCACGGCGCGCCAGCGCGTCGGATGCGAATCGAAAATGAAGAGTCACCGATGCATCTTGGGAACCGGTCTGGTGGCACTTGTGCTAGCCACGACTCCCATAGTCAACGCACAGACAATGAGCTTCGAACTTGGGACTCCAGGTGGCGTGCCAAACGGCGGTGAGTACGTGGAGGCAGGGATGAAGGTCACTTCCTTCTCTGATAACTCGCAGATCGGTGATCCGCTCCTAATCGGTACAAGCGGCAATTGGTTCTACTTTCACGGCCGTGAACAGTATGTCGAATTCAGAAGGGTCGACGGCGCGCTCTTCGATCTCACGAGTTTCGACTTGGCGTCCAACGGGTACGCGGATCGCTGGCTTGAGACCTCGGCGGCCGCCGCCAGAATTACACTCCCTACCAATCATGCCGCTCAGCTTCAGCAGTCGCACTTCCCGTTTGTAGGTTTCGACTACGAAGACCTCGAGTGGTTTCGTGTGGGTACGCCGTGGTTCGCGACTCAGGTCGACAACGTGTCCGTAGTGTTGGCATCCGGGGATCCACCGCTCTACACGCCGTGTGACGGCGTGCTCTTTCCGGGTCTGCTGGTGCCGGTCGGTATCAACCCGAGCTCGGTTGCGCATGGCGACCTGGACGGCGACGGGGATCAGGATCTGGCCGTTGCGAACATCAGCAGCAACACCGTGTCCGTGCTCCTCAATCAGGGCAGTGGGACGTTCGCGGCCCAGATTCAGTACGCGACCGGCGCAACCCCGTGGTCGGTCGCGATCGGGGACCTCGACGGCGACGGGGATCAGGACCTGGCTGTCGCGAACATCAACAGCAACACCGTGTCCGTGCTCCTCAATCAGGGCAGTGGGACGTTCGCGGCTCACATCCAGTACGTCACCGGCGCGAACCCGAATTCGGTCGCGATCGGGGACCTGGACGGCGACGGGGATCAGGACCTGGCCGTGGCGAACCGTTTCGGCGACAGCGTGTCCGTGCTCCTCAATCAGGGCAGCGGGACGTTCGCATCGCAGTCGCCGTACGCGACTGGCGTGAGACCGTACTCCGTAGCCATCGGTGACCTCGACGGCGACGGGGATCAGGACCTGGCTGTAGCGAACCGGGCATCCAGTGGCACCGTGTCCGTGCTCCTCAATCAAGGCAGCGGGACGTTCGCAGCACACGTGCAGTACGCGACAGGCACGGACCCGGTCTCGGTCGCCATTGGCGACCTGGACGGCGATGGAGATCGGGACCTGGCTGTAGCGAACTTGGAATCCAGTGGCACCGTGTCCGTGCTCCTCAATCAAGGCAGCGGGACGTTCGCACCGCGAGTCGCGTATGCAGCCGGCCCCAATGCGCGTTCGGTGGCCATCGGAGACCTGGACGGCGACGGAGACCGAGATCTCGCCGTGGCGAACTTCGTCTCCAGCGGCACCGTATCGGTGCTCCTCAATCAAGGCAGCGGGACGTTCGGAGCGCAGACTCAGTTTGCGACAGGTGCGTCCGCGGTCTCGGTCGCCATGGCGGACCTCGACGGCGACGGCGAGCAGGATCTGGCGGTTGGGAATTACGACAGCGCCAGCGTAACGGTCCTTGTCAATCGAGGCAGCGGGACGTTCGCAACGCAGACGCAGTACGCGACAGGCGCGAGTCCGTACTCGCTAGCCATCGGGGACCTCGACGGTGATGGGGATCAGGACCTGGCTGCTGCGAATCTTGACAGCAACAGCGTGTCGGTGATCTTCAATCAAGGCAGCGGAACGTTCGCACTGCAGACGCAGTACGCGACAGGCATCTCCCCCTCTTCGGTCGCCATCGGGGACCTGGACGGCGACGGGGATCTGGACCTGGCTGTTGCGAACTACCAGAGCAACTACATGTCGGTGCTCCTGAATCAAGGCAGCGGGACATTCTCACCGCAGACGACGTACGCGACGGGCGGGTTTCAGTACTCGGTGGCCATCGGTGATTTGGACGCCGACGGAGATCAGGACCTGGCTATTTCCAAGCGGCTCGGCAACACCGTGTCCGTGCTCCTCAATCAAGGCACCGGGACGTTCGCACCCCACGTACCGTACGCAACAGGCCTGTTACCGGCATTTGTCACCACGGGGGACCTCGACGGCGACGGCGATCGGGACCTGGCCGTCGCGAACTGGGATGGCAACACCGTTTCGGTGCTCCTCAATGAAGGGAGCGGGACGCTCGCACCGCAAACTCAGTACGCGACAGGCACGCGGCCTAACTCGCTAGCCATCGCCGATTTCGACGGCGACGGGGATCAAGACCTAGCTGTTGCAAACAACAGCAGCAACAGCGTGTCGGTGCTCCGCAATCAAGGCAGCGGGACGTTCGCACCGCAATCACAGTACCCAACGGGCGCTGGTTCCTACTCGGTTGCGATGGGAGACCTCGACGGTGACGGTGATCCGGACTTGACCATTGCGAACCGCACGATCAGCACCGTATCGGTGCTCCTCAATCAAGGCGACGGAACGTTCACATCGCAGACCCAGTTCGCGACGGGCACGTCCCCGGTCTCGGTTGCGATCGAGGACCTCGATGGCGACGGGGATCGGGACGTGGCGGTTGCGAACTGGGCCAGCAGCACCGTCTCCGTATTGATCGCGGAGTGTTCTGGAACCCTGCCCTTTCCTTCCGGCCCCGCGAGCTTCGCCGATGCTGTCATCGACTACGACCCCGCGTTCAGCGGCGGCGCCATTCCGGCCGCGCCGTACAACGACCCGAACGCCGCACTGGGTGTCTTCGACGGCACCGGCCTCGCCAGCGACAAGTCGTGTTCCCTCGGCGCGGGCGGCCGACTCGATCTGCAGTTCATCGACAATCGCCTCGCGAACAACGGTACGAACGGTCCGGATCTGGTCGTCTTCACGGAAGGCGATCCGGTCGAACGTGCGACGGTTCACGCACGACCCAGCACCGCACGGACCCTAGAGCGTCTCACCGCGCTCGGTGTTTCGCCCGACGTCGACGGATACGTCGCGCTCGGCCAGACGTCGCTGGGGCAGGCGAAGATCGATCTGGACGCCCTGTATCCGGGCACTGCGATCGGTGTGTTGCACTTCGATGCGGTGCGCCTGACCGATGTGCTCGCCGACGGCGCGATCACTGGCCCGAGCGTCGGTGCCGACATCGATGCGGTGGGTGCCGCGACCTCCGCCGCTCCCGCACCGGATCTCGCCGTCAAGACGCTCGTCGTCCCTTCGCAGGGGCTCGCGAGCCAGGGTTTCGCGATCTCGTGGACCGTCAAGAATCAAGGCGACACGGGCACGAGCGGCACATGGATCGACAAGGTGTTCCTGTCCGCGGACGCATTCCTGGGCGGCGACGTCCAGCTCGGTGCCTTCGCTGCGCCCGCGGATCTCGCTCCCGGCACGAGCTACACGCGCAGCACGAGCCTCGTGTGGCCAAGCAGTCTCGGCACGCGCTACGTCCTCGTGCACACGGACTCGCAGAACACGATCGGCGAAGAGGTCCTCGAATCGAACAACGTGACCGCCAGCACGGCGATCCAGATCGATCCGCTGCCGACTCCCGATCTCGTGGCGCTCGTGCTGTCCGTGCCTGGTGCGAGCGTCGTGTCCGGTTCGCAGATCAGTGTCACGTGGCGCGTGACGAACCAGGGGCCGGTGGGAACCAGCGTGCCGAATTGGAGCGACTCGTTCTACCTCTCGACGAGCAATGCGACGATCGCCGGCGCGACGAATCTCGGTGCGCGGCCCAACCTGCTCGCGCTGCCGAACTCGGCGTCCTACGACAATGTCGCGACGCTGACGCTTCCGCACGACATCGCCGGGAGCTTCTACATTGCGGTCAAGACGGACAGCGGGAACGCGCAGCCTGAGCTCAACGAGGCCAACAACATCGCGTTCAGCGCGACGCCGATCACGGTCGAGCTCGAGCCGCAGCCTGACTTGCAAGTCATTGACATCGACGCCGGCGTGCCGCCGATCATCGCTTTCTCGGGGAACTATCTCAGCGTGAGCTGGAAGGACAAGAACTTCGGCACGGGCGTGTCGAACGCGAACTCGTGGACGGACGCGGTCTACCTGTCGGCGGATGTCAACGCGTCGATCAGCGTCGGAGATCTCCTGATTGCGACCAAGACGCAGTCGGCGGGCTTCCTCGCCCCCGGCGCGCACGACGTGCGCAGCGTCAACGCACTTGTTCCGGCCAATCTCGAAGGCAACTTCTTCGTGAAGGTCCAGACCGACACGTCGAACGTCGTGAGCGAATTCGGGGGCGGCTTCGAGTCGAACAATGTCAGCGCCGGCGCGGAGCCGGTCACGCTTGTCCTGAGCGTCACGCCCGACTTGCACGCGCTGTCCATCGGCCCGGCGGGATCGAGCTCCGTGCTCGCGGGCCACTCGATCACCGTCGATTGGTCCGTCGTCGACGACGGTTTCGCCGACTGGGATAGCGGCTTCTCGTGGTCGGACAGCGTCTATCTTTCGTCCAACGCGACGTATGAAGCGGGGACCGATGTCCTGCTCGGCACGTTCGGACAGTCGGCGACGTACGACGGCTCACAGTGGTTGGGCACCAGCTACTCCAGATCCGCTGCACTCACGATCCCGCAAGGCACGGTTGCCGGGGCGTGGTTCCTGCTCGTGCGCGTCGACAGTGGGAACTCGGTTTTCGAGTACTTGTCCGACGGCGGTCAGCCTCCGGCGAACATCGGCGAAGCGAACAACTTCGCCGCGTCGCTTCCGATCCTCGTCGACGTGCAGGCGACCGATCTCGCGATCACGGCCGGCCTCGCCGGCTCACCGCCGCCGACTTCGGGCGCGGGTGGCGAGACGCTGGCGCTGGCCTGGCAGGTCACGAACCAGGGCACCGCCGTCACGCCGGTCTCGAGCTTCAGGGATTCGATCTATCTCTCGAGTGACGCCGTGTTCCAAGGCGGCGTCGACACACACGTCGCGAGCGTGACTCACTCCGGCGCCCTGGCCGCGAGTGCCCGCTACACGGTCTCGACGTCGGGCGCGGTGCCGTACGTTGCCCCCGGTCCTCGCTTCCTGCTCTTCGTCACCGACTCCGCCAACCAAGTGTGGGAGCTCGGCGGCGAGGCGAACAACGTCGTCGCGACGCCGTTCACGATCGCGCCGCAGTGGGCCGACCTCCAAGTCACGAGTCTGCTCGCGCCCAGCGCGACCAGCGCGGGCGAACCGATCGTGATCACTTGGACCGTGTCGAACACAGGCACGTTGGAGACGAGCTCCACGACATGGATCGATCGCGTCTGGCTGTCGGCCGACGAATCGCTCGGTGGGGGAGACATTCTGCTCGGCACGAGGACTCATTCGGGACGTCTCGCGGCGAGCGGCTCGTACACCGACACGGGCGCGTTCGAACTGCCGATCACGATCAGCGGGTTGTGGTACCTGGCGGTCGAGACCGACGCCGCCACTTCCGTCCTCGAATCGAACGAGTCGAACAACCAGCGCTACACGCGTACGCAGATCGACATTGCCAGCGCGCAGCCGGCGAATCTGGTGGTCACCGCGGTGTCCGCTCCGGTGAGCGTGCTGTCCGGCCAGCCCATCGCGATCGAGTGGACCGTCGCCAACGTGGGCAGCGGCGGAACGAGCACGGGTGCGTGGACCGACGCGATCTACCTGTCGCCCGACACGACGCTCGATACGGCCGCCGACAGGTTGCTCAGCGGCTTCGGACAGAGCGGCTTCCTGGACGCGAGCGAGTCGCGCACGCAGAACGAGAGCTTCGTCGTCCCGCTCGGCGTGTCCGGCAGCTATCACGTCTTGGTGAAGACGAACAGCAACGCCGCCGTCTACGAGGCCGGTCAAGACAGCGACAACGACGCAGCGACTGCGACTCCGACGGCGATCCTGCTGCCGCCGGCTTCCAACCTGCGCATCACGGACATTCAAGTTCCGGCGACGGCGAACCTGGGGTCATCGATCTCCGTGACGTGGACGACGACCAACGATGCGGGCAGCGCGGTGGTCGGCACATGGAGCGACGTGTTCTTCCTGTCCGCCGACGACGAGCTCGACGCGAGCGATCTGCCGATGCGGTCGATCCCAAGCACCGCGGGAACTGTTGCGGTCGGGGCACTGCACGTGCAGACCGACGTGCTCACTGTTCCTGGAGCGCTGCCGGGTGCGTATCGCGTCCTTGCGCGGTGTGACGGGCTCGACCAGATCCTCGAGACGGACGAGGAGGACAATCTGACGGCCTCGTTGGCGCAGGTGAACCTGACGGCGATCCCGATCGTGCCGGCCCTCGCACCAGGCGTGGTCTCGACGGTGGCGCTGGTGAATGGTGGCGAGGCCTATTGGCAACTCACGGCGCCCGCCGGCCTGACGGTGCGCCTCGATCTAGACCATCAGACGAGTGCCGCTTGGACCGAGCTCTACGTGCGCGAGAGCGCGATCCCGGCACCGGGTGTCGCGGACTGGACGTTCGAGAATCCCGGCGCGAGCACGCAGTCGCTGGTCATTCCGCTGACGAACGGCAATCCATTCTTCATCTTGGCGCGCGCGACGTCAGGCGTGGGCGCGAGGAACCAAGATGCGACGCTGACGGCGACGATCCTCCCGTTCCAAGTCACGAGCGTAGTGCCTCCCGTCGTCGGCAACGAGCTCGTCTCGTTCGAGCTGCGCGGAAGTCAACTTCAGACGCTCGCCAGCGTGGTCTTGCGCCAGAGCGGCGGAGGCCAGCAGTTCGTAGCGAACGAGTTCGCCGTCATCGATGCGTCGCGCGCGATCGCCGCGTTCCGTTGGCCGGCGCTTGCACCGCTGGGCAGTTACGACATCGAGGTGACGTCGACGCTGTCCGAAGTGTCCACGCTCTTGAATGGACTCATCGTGGAGGAGCAGGGGAACGATCAAGCGGCGATCACGTTGGAGCTTCCGGCCAGCGTGAAGAAGGGCAAGTCGGGTTCCGCCGTATTGCGCGTGCGCAACACGGGCAACGGGAACATCCAGCACATGGCCGTCGCCGTGACCACCGACGCGGGGCAGGAAGCGATCGTGTCGTCGAGCCAGACCGGGCTGCAGGGTTTGGAGAGCGACGGTGTTCGCGACAGCGTGCTGTTCTGGATCGACGACCTCGGCCCGTCGCAAGAAGCGACGGTCGCGTTGGAGTTCTCGATCGGAAGCCAGTTCGAGGCGGACGAGCTTGCGTTCCGGTTCTACGGACGAACGTTTCCTGGAAGCGCTTACCCGGAGAACGTGACGAACGTCGTGGCGGAACTCCTGCGCCTGGAGGTGCTCGCGGACCCGGCGAGCAACGCGGGGTTGCTCGCGCTGGCGAACTCGACCGACGACTGGTCCGATGCCGTGGTCGATGGTCTGCCCGAGGACTCGACGGACATTCGGTTGCCTGGGACCGTACCGGCGACCGGCCGCGACGTGGTTGGAGTGATCGCGCAAGTTGCTGCGAGCGGCTTGTCGGCAGTGGATCAGGTGCCCGCATCGTCGATCGCGGTGGTGAGCGGAGGGCTGCACTGCTCGATCTTCGGCGGTGCGTTCGATGTGGCGGGAGTTCCGCTCGAATGCTTCGAACTTCCCAGCGCGCTACCGGGCGCGGGGCAATCGACTGCGACGGTGAACCTCGTGTTCGGCACGAACTACCCATTGGCCGAGGCGGCGACTCAGACCCCGACGTCGGACGATCCCAACGAGAAGACGGGTCCCTCCGGATTCGGTCAGCAGAACGCCGTGTCGGGAAGTTCGGAGTTCCCCTACCGGATCTACTTCGAGAACCAAGCCTCAGCCGCCGCCCCGGCGTCGTTCGTGCGCATCAGCGACGTACTCGAACCGGTGCTGCGCGCGTCGCGGTTCCGCCTGCGGGCGATCCGTTTCGGCGACACGGAGATCGTGATGCCGCCGAACACGATCTCGTTTCAGCAGACGCTCGATCTGTCGCAGACCTTGGGCGTGCTGGTGCGGATCAACGCCGGGATCAATGCATCGACCAACGAAGCGTTCTGGACGTTCCAGAGTTTGGACCCTGTCACGGGACAACCCTTCGCGGATGGAGTCAACGGCTTCCTGCCTCCCGAAGACGGCAGCGGGCGCGGCGGCGGACAGCTCGACTTCTCGGTTGGACCGGGCACGGGCGCGATCACGGGCGGGGTCGTGCGCAACAGTGCGCACATTACGTTCGATCAGAACCTGGCTCTCAAGACGAACGAGGTTCAGAGCACATTCGATTCCGACCTGCCCTTCTCGGGGCTGTTGGCGGCGCCACACGGGTCGACCGGCTTCGCATTGAATCTGTCGTGGTCGGGCGACGATCCCGTCGGCGGCACGGGCGTCAAGGACTTCACCGTCTACGTCTCGCGCAACAACGGCCCGTACGTGCCGCTCGTCACGGACACGCTGACGAGCTCCATGCTCTTCGAAGCGGAGCCGGCGAGCACGTATCGATTCTATTCACGCAGCCGCGACAACACGGGCAATCGTGAACCGGTTCCGTCGGTTCCCGACGCGACGTTCGCGGCGCCGCCCGACTGCAACGACAATCACGTCGCCGACACGCTCGACATCGCGAATGCGACGAGCGCCGACTGCGATGCGAACCTGGTGCCCGACGATTGTCAGAGCGACGCCGACGGCGACTCGACGATCGACGCCTGCGATGGTTGCCCGAGCGATCCGTTGAAGACGGCTCCGGGCACCTGCGGCTGTGGCGTGCCCGACAGCGTGGCGGACGGCGACCGAGACGGTCTCGTCGACTGCATCGACAACTGCGATGCGATCGCGAACCCGGGGCAGGAGGACTGTGACCGCGACGGAGTGGGCGACGTGTGCGAACTCGCCGGGACGAGCACCGACGTCAACGCGAACGGCATTCCGGACGAGTGCGACGGCGCCGTGATCGCCTACTGCTTCGGCGACGGCAGCGCGACTGCGTGTCCGTGCGGCAATGCGAGTGCACTGGGCTTGGGCAGCGGTTGCCTCAACTCGACCGGCTTCGGCGCTTTGCTGTCCGTCAGCGGGAACGTCGGGCAGCGTTCGGTTCTCTTGAACGGCAGCGGATTGCCGGGCACCGCCCTCTGCACGCTGCTCACGTCCGTCTCGAGCGCAACGCCCGGTGTCGTCTTCGGCGACGGCGTGAGCTGCCTCGGCGCGTCACCCTTTGCGATTCCTGCGCAAGTCAAGCAAGCGTCGGGCGGGCTGATCAGCTTCGATCCGCGCGACTTGCCGCCGGGTCAACGTCGCTTCTATCAGATCGCCTACCGCGATTCGGCGCCGAGCTTCTGCACGAGCGCCACCGTCAACCGCAGCAACGCCGTGCGCATCGCGTGGTAGACCGCGTCCGCGGCTGACGGCCGAGCGGCACAAGTCGGGCACGCTCGGGCGCGCGGCGAAGGCG
>JANOFY010000103.1:0-3945 GCA_031413895.1 Planctomycetota bacterium
CCGCGGCTGCGCTCGTGGTCGGAGTCGTAGCCCATCAGCGTCGGGAAATCGAAAGCGACGGACAGGCCGGTTTGGCCGTGGTCGAGCAGGAACTTGTAGCGCTCGTTCGTCTGCGCGGACGTGCCGAAGCCCGCGAACTGACGCATCGTCCACAGGCGCCCGCGGTACATCGTCGGATGCACACCGCGCGTGTACGGGAACTGACCGGGCCAGCCGAGGTCGCGCTCGACGTCGATCGGCGCGTCTTCCGGGCCGTAGATCGACTTCAACGCGTGGCCGGAGATCGAGCTGAAGTTCGCCTCGCGCAGGCGCGCCTCCGTCACGGCCGCTTGCCACTCTGCGCGCGCGTCGACTTGAGTCACGTGGGCTGTTTTCGACGGTGTCATGGACGCTTGGCCTTGGGCTGCGCGGCCGCCGCGGGGGAGCCGCTCGTTCCGCTCACGAATGAGCCGACGATCGTGGCCACTATATCGTAAGGCGCGCGGCCGGAATCGAGGAGACTCAGGGCACGTTCGCTGTAGCCGCCCGGGCCCCACAGGTGCTGTCCGACGCGTTCCTCGACGAGGTGCCGCACTTGCGCCAGACGCTTGTTCCGGCGCGCCGCCGCGAGCCGGCCGTCGCGCAAGAACTCGCGATGCTCGCCGATCGCGCGCACGATCTCGGCGACGTTCTCGCCCTTCGCCGCCGAGCACGACACAACGGGTGTCGCCCAACCGCCGCGTCCTGCTTGGCGAATGTGGACGGCCTCCTCTAGGTCGAGCACGAGCCGATCGGCGCCCGGCAGATCGGCCTTGTTCACCACTAGGACATCCGCGACCTCCAAGATGCCGGCCTTCATCGCCTGAATCCCGTCGCCCGCGCCCGGACAGAGCACGACGAGCACCGTGTCGGCGGCGGACACGACGTCGTACTCCGCTTGGCCGACGCCGACCGTTTCGACGAGGATCTCGTCGATCCCGCACGCGTCCATCGCGTCGCACGCGTCGATTGCGGCGCGCGCTAGGCCCCCGTGACTCCCGCGGCTCGCCATCGAGCGGATGTACACGCCGCTGTCGAGCGTGCGCTCCTCCATGCGGATGCGGTCCCCAAGAAGCGCGCCGCCGCTGAACGGGCTCGTCGGATCGACGGCGAGGATCCCGACGGTTTTCTCCGCGCTGCGCAGTAAGCGCGCGAGCTCGTTGACGAGCGTGCTCTTGCCCGCGCCGGGTGGACCGGTGACGCCGGTCCGCCAGGCACGGCCCACGCGCGCGTGGATCGCCGACATCGACGCGGCGAAGCGCGGATCGCTGTTCTCCGCCCACGAGATCATGCGCGCGAGCGCGCTGCGATCACCGGCGAGCAGACGGCCTTGGATTTCGTTCGAGTTCGCCACGCGGCGGGAGCTCAGTTCGCGATCGGCGACCGCATGCAGCCGTGGATCACGCCAACACGCTCCGCGCGATCACGATGCGTTGGATGTCGGTCGCGCCCTCGTAGAGCTCGGTGATCCGCGCGTCGCGGAACAGGCGCTCGACGTGGAAGTGATCGGTGTAGCCGGCGCCGCCGTGGATCTGGAGACACTCGTCGGCGCAGAAGTTCGCCGTGCGTGATGCGAACAGCTTCGCTTGGGCCGCAGCCTGCGTGCAGCGTTCCCCGCGGTCGCGCAGCCAGGCCGCCTTCAGCGTCAACATGCGCGACGCGTCGAGCTGCGTGGCCATGTCGGCGAGCTTCCATTGGATCGCCTGGAAGTTCGCGATCGGCTGCCCGAACTGCTCGCGCTCCTTGGAGTACTTGATCGAGGCTTCGAGACACGCCTGACCGATGCCCACCGCCTGCGCCGCGATGCCGATGCGACCGCCGTCGAGCGTGTCCATCGCGACGGTGAACCCGCCGTTCAACGGGCCGAGGAGGTTGTCCTTCGGGATGCGCGCGTTCTGCAAGATCACTTCGGTCGTCGACGAAGCGCGGATGCCGGTCTTCTTCTCGTGCTTGCCGATCGACAGGCCGGGCGCGTCGCGCGGCACGATGAACGTGCTGATACCTTTCGCTTTCGACGCCTTCGGATCCGTGCGCGCGTAGATGACGTACACGCCGGCGATGCCGCCGTTCGTGACCCACACCTTCGTGCCGTTGAGAACCCACTCGTTGCCCTCGAGGCGCGCCGTCGTCGCGAGCGCCGCCGCGTCCGATCCGGCGTTGGGTTCGGTGAGTCCGTACGCACCGAAGATCTCGGCGGCGGCGAGGCGCGGCAACCACGCCTTCTTCTGCGCCTCCGTGCCGAACTTGGTGATCGGCGCGCACGCGAGGCTGTTGTGCACCGAAACCGTCACGCCCGTCGACGCGCATCCCCGGTTCAGCTCCTCGAGCACGAGCGAGAGCGCCATGTTCCCCATGCCGGCGCCGCCGTACGACTCGGGAACGGTCAAGCCCCAGAGCCCCAGCTCGCGCAGCTTGTCGAAAACTTCGGGATCGAGGCGATTCTGGCGATCGTGTCGCGTCGCGCGCGGCATGAGCTCGGTTTCGGCGAAGCTCCGCGCCATGTCGCGCACGAGGGTCAGTTCTTCGGTCAGCTGGAATTCCATGAACGCCGATCCTTGCTCAGTAGTCGTAGAAGCCCTGGCCACTCTTCCGTCCCAGGCGCCCGGCGGCCACCATGCGACGCAGCAGCGGACACGGACGGTATTTCGAATCGCCGAGGCCCGTGTGCAGGACCTCCATCACGTCGAGGCACACGTCGAGGCCGATCAGGTCGGCGAGCTGCAGCGGCCCCATCGGGTGCGCCATGCCGAGCTTCATCACCGTGTCGATGCCCTCGCGCGTCGAGACGCCTTCCATCAAGCAGAAAACGGCCTCGTTGATCATCGGCATCAGCACGCGATTCGAGACGAAGCCGGGATAGTCGCTGGCCTCGACCGGCACCTTGTCGATCGACTCGGTGCACGCGACGACCGTGGCGGTCGTCGCGGGCGACGTCTCCTGACCGCGGATCACCTCGACGAGCTTCATCACAGGCACCGGGTTCATGAAGTGCATGCCGATCACCTTGTCCGGGCGCTTCGTGAACGCGGCGATCTTCGTGATCGAGATCGACGACGTGTTCGTGGCCAGGATCGTGCTCGGCGGGCACTGACGATCGAGCGCCTGGAAGAGCGCGGCCTTGACTTCGATGCGCTCGACGACCGCCTCGACGACGAGCGGCACGCCCTGGATCGACTGCACGTCCTTCGACGGCGTGATGCGCTGCGCTGCGGCGCGCGCATCGGACTCCGACAGCGCGCCCTTCTTCACGACGCGCGCGAGGTTCGCCTCGATCGCGCTCATCCCGCGCTTCAACGCGGCCTCGTCGAGATCGACGAGCGTCACGCGCGAGCCGAAGCTCGCGAACGTCTGCACGATCCCAGTGCCCATCGTGCCGGCGCCGATCACCGCCACGTGGTCGAAGAACGGCTTGCCGGTGCTCATGGGCGCTCAGAGGCTCTCGACCGCGAGCGACACCGCGTTCCCGCCGCCCAGGCACAGCGAGGCCATCCCGGTCTTCGCCTTGCGCTGCTGCATCGCGTGCAGCAGCGTGACCAGTACACGCGCACCCGACGCACCGATCGGATGTCCGAGCGCGACCGCGCCACCGTTGACGTTGACCTTGTTCGGATCCAGGTCGAGCACGCGCATCAGCGCGATCGCAGCGACCGAAAACGCTTCGTTGATCTCGTGCAGCTCGAAGTCGGACGGCTTCTTCTTGTGTTTCGCGGCCAAGGCCTTGATCGAAACCTCGGGCGCCATCATCACCCACTCGGGCGAACAGCCGCCGGCGGCGTACCCACTGATGCGCGCGAGCGGCTTGAGGCCGAGCGCGCGCGCTTTGTCAGCGCTCGCGATCACGAGCGCCGCCGCACCGTCGTTGATCGACGATGCGTTCGCCGCCGTGACCGTGCCGCCGTCTTGGAACGCGGCCTTGAGCTTGGCGAT
>JANOFY010000104.1:0-5897 GCA_031413895.1 Planctomycetota bacterium
GTGTCTCGAGATCGCCCGCGGCGACGCGCTTCGTGTGCTCTTGGAGCGCGAGAATCGGGCGCGTCGTGCGCCGCGCGATCAGCACGGTACCCATGACGACGACGCCCAAGACGATCGCGGTCGCCTTGAGGAGCACGCCGCGCAGCTCGTCGACGGTGCTGTAGATGTCGCTGTTGTCGATGCCGACGCCGACGATCCAACCAAAGCCGCCCTCCTCGCGACTCGCGCAGTGCTTGAAGGCCGCGTTCTTCTCGACGCCTCCGAAGGTGTACTGGGGATACATACCCCAATCGCGCGATTGGGCGACGGACACGAGTTCGGGCAGTTCGACCTCGGGCCCCGAGACTCTGGTCGTATAGAGCTCCGGATTCGGGTGTCCGATGATCGTGTCCCCGTCCGCCATCCACAGCCACGCATAGCACGACGCGTAGATATCGGTCGCGTCGATCCCGCTGAGCCGCGGCCGAACCGGTCGCAGCACTTGATACTGGATGTGACGCCAGTTCATCAGGCCGTACACGACGCCGACGACTTGCTCGGGATCGAGTTGGTTCTTGACGGGCACGGCGAAACCCAAGTGATAGTTCTCGGGATGGGCCTTGGGCGCGCGGTTTTTTCGCGGCACGAGATCGGATGCGTGGTGATCGACGCGGTACGGCCGGCCTTTCATCGCCTCGCGGAACCACACTTCGGTGCTGTAGTCGCGCTTCAGGCTCGCGAGGAGCTCGGCGGAGAACTCCTCGCCTTCCGCGGTGCGCGTGTTCGAGACGACGAGCTCTCCGTGCTCGTTCACCGCCAGGATCAGGTCGTACACCTGGCTCTGTTCGACGAAACGATCGAAGCCGCGCTGCAACATCGGCACGAAGATTACGGCCTCGTCCGGAGCGTAGTCGCCGACCGCCCACTCGGTCAGCGGCGTGGCGGTCGACCACAGCTCGATTGCGAGCTGGCGCTCGTGAACCTCGTTGTCGAGGCGAGCGGCGAGCTCGCCCGCTGTGCTCAGCAAGTAGTAGCGGACGGTCTGCCAGTGCCGGTCGGACATCTGCGTGTCGACGAACCACGCGAACGCGAGAAACGGCACGACGACCGCCGCAAGGACCGTGAGCACCCACTTCGTCGAGATGCGTCGGAGCATGCGGAGCGACGGCGTCGCCGCACGCGATTGTAGCGGCCGCGCTGGACGTCGACGAACGTTCGTCGCTCACGCGTGTGGAACCGTTTCGCACGAACGCGTACAAGAGCCGCCTCGTAAGCATGCGGATGGTGCACTACTTTTCGGCGCTCTCGATCCTCGTGATCCCGGCGCTCGTGTGGACGGTGTGGACGGGAGCCACGGGCTCCCCCACGCACCTCGGCGTCGGACTCTTCAGCGCCGTATTCACCGTCGCGGCGCATTCGCTGATGATCCTGTTCATGATCGTCACGGGCCGCGTGCTCAAGGAGGCGATGATCGCGCGGCCGCTCGGGCCCAAGTTCCTCGCCGAGCTGAACGTGTTCTTCGCGCGGCGCGCCGCGTATCCGGCCGCGCTTCTTTCAGTCCTCGCCATCGCAGTGGCCGCGGTCCTTGGATTCGCGCCGCGCGCGTTCGGACTGTGGCCAGCCGTGCACTGGATCGCGGGACTCGCCGCCGTGGGCGTCAATCTGTGGGCAATCCCACTCGAGTACCGCGCGCTCCGTGAAAACCAGTCGCTCATCGACCGCGCTGCGATCGAGCTCGACCGCATCGACCGCGATGCGGCGGCGAGTGGCACACCGGCAGCGCAGGACGGCGATCCGCTCGTTTACGATCCGCAGCACTCCGCTCGCTGGGGTGTGATCGTCGCGATCAGCGCCTGGTTCCCGTACTTGTACTGGGGACTGATCGTCTGGAAGGGCGACTTCGCGCGACTTCCATGGGGCGTGCACCCCTGGGTCGAAGTGTCGCTGCTCGGCGCGGTCGTGTACGTCATCGCGCGCCGCGACCAGACGACCGAGCCGCCGACCGAGGGCGGCTAGTGTCCTGAGTTAGAAGTTGCGCGACACCAGCCGGGGCGATCCGCGCGTGCGGCGGCGTTGCGCCGCCTCCGAAACCTCACCAGGTTGCGTCGTCGGCGCGTCTTGCCGCGCGCGCGGCTGCCGGCGGCTGGTGTCGTGCAACTTCTAACTCAGGACACTAGTCCTTCGTCTTGAGCTGCGTCTCGACGTCCTTGTACTCGGGCCAGAACAGGTCGATCTGCTGGAGGAGCGCGCGCTTCTCGTCCGGCGACGTCGCGGCCTGCGCCTTGGTGTAGAGCTCGTCCGCCAAACGGATGTACCCCTCGAGCGTCTCCTTGCGGGTCAAGACGTCCTTGTAATAGTCGGTCAGCTTGAGCAGCTCGCCGTACTTCGCGACCGCTTCGGGAAAGAGCATGTCGCGTTCGAGCGCCAGTCCGTCCTGATACACCTTCTCGTAGCGCGCGTTCTGCAGCTCGGCGCGCGCCATCGCGAACCCCTCGACCTGAGTCACCGTGAGCGCCGCGCCTTCCGTGAGCAGCCTGTCGGCGTCGTCGAACCGCCCGCGCAAAATGGCGAGCGCGGCCTCGCGGCGGTGCGCAGCGGCCTGCGCCTCTTTGACGCAGCGCTCTCTGCCCGCCTTGGCGTCGGCGTTCCGGGGATCGAGCGCCACCGCCAGACGGAGCTCGTTGCGCGCCGCATCGTAGTTACCGCCGGCCTCGAGCTGCGCCGCGATCGTGACGCGCTGCGCCGCGAGCAACGTCTCGACCTGGTCTCGCCGCTGCTCGGTGCGTGCGTCGTCGGGCTCGTACTTCGTCGCGTACGAAAAGCGCGAGCGCGCCTGCTCGAGCCAATAGCGTGAGAGCGCCTGCAGTCCTTCCTTGAAGTACCGCTCGCTCAGGCCCTGGCGAAAGTTGACGTGAAAGACGGCGGTCGCGAGGCCGTTCAGCGCGCTCTTGTCACCAGGTACGAATTCGAGCGCCTTCTCGTACGCGTCGACCGCGGCGGCGAGCTCTTCCTTGGCGTGCAACTCGAGGCCGCGTTCCACCCACGTCTCCGCCAGCTTGCGATGCGTCTTGTCGATCCACGACGCGACCTCGGGCGACTCGGGCTCGATCTCGCGCGCCTGTTGGAAGAGCGCGAGCGCCTCGACGTCCTGCCCGTTGAACGTCAAGCGTCGGCCCTGGTCGAGGAGGTACGCCACGCTGGCGAGACGGTGGAGCGACTCCGCGCGCGCATCGCCGGGATGATTGCGCCGGTACTCGTCCGCCTCCCGCACGGCGGCCGCGAATTGACCGTGGATGACGAGGTCGTTGACGTGCTCGGCCGGGGCCGCTTTTGTCGTCGCGCAGGAGAATCCCAAGCCCAGGGCGACGATCAGCGCCGCGCAGGTGCGCGCGGTCAGGAACTTCTGGTCAGGCATGCGGTGGAACGCGGGCTGGCTGCTTCGGCGCGCGAGGCGGGCTGTGACGACAGCGGGAGAGAATCCTTCCATGCTCGGACGGGCTGGCGCAAGCGGCGGCAGCTGCCCCCGCACGCTCGTTCACGTGTCCATCGACTCGAACATCGCCAAACCCAAGCTCCCGAAGGTCAGGATCGGCAGCCAGGCCGCGAGATAGGGGTCGATCGCTCCCTGGAGACCGAGGTTCGTCAGCACGAAGTCCGTCGCGAAATAGAAGATGCAGAGGAGACCACCCGCGGCCACGCCTTCGACCCCTTGGCCGCGCGTCTGCCGCATCATGATCGGCAGGCCGACCAAGAGGAGCACCAGGTTCGCGAGCGGAAACGTGAGGTGGTACTGAAGGAGCGTCCGGTACACCACGTTGTCCGGATCGCGACGCGCGAGCTCGCGCGCCTCGCCGAACGACAGCTCGAGCGGGTTCTCGCGAGCGCGGTGGTACGCGAGCGCGAGCGCGGGCCCGAAGTCGAAGCCCTCCAGGCGATCGACCGATCGTTTGACGTCGACGCCGAGGACTTCCCGCCGCAAGCCGTCATCGAGCCACCACGCCGTTCGCCCCCCGCGCTCCTCGTACACCGCGCGCGACGCCGATGTACTGGACCACTGCGCCGCCGAGCGCAGCGTCGCCTCGAGTCCACGCACTTCGGGAGCGTGCGCCTCTCCAGCCGATGGGCGGTACTCCTTGAGGTGCACGACGCTCCCGTTCAGGTCGCGCAGCCACAGCTCGGAATACACCTCGTCGTACTGTTGGTGCGTCAGCACGTACTTCGCGGTGTCGCGCTGGCGTGCCAGCGTGGAGCTCAGGGTCTCACGCAGCTCCACCATGAGAAGTCCGCACAAGATCGCGCCCAAGAAGACGGGCGCCAGCAGCCGCTGCACGCTGACACCCGCCGCGAGTGCCGCGGTCACCTCGCTGTTCTTCATCAGCTTCGAGGCGGTGAAGAGCCCCGCGACGAGCGTGATGAACGGCGCGACCTGCAGGAACTGGAACGGGACGTTGAGCAGGTAGTAACGCGCGATGAGCAGGATCGGCGCGCTCCCGCCGCTCGGCCACGTCTCGACGTATTCGTCGAGATTCGCAGCCATGTCCAAGATGAGGAACAGACCGACGAGGACGAAGAACGCGGTCGCGTACGACGACAAGAACAGCGTGGCGACGTAGCGATCGAGACGCCCGCCGAACCTCAGCCAACGCCGCATCAGTGCTTGAGCGCCTTCCGGAGGAGCACGAGGCCGGCGACGAATCCCGCCGCATTGACGGCCCACGCGCACAATACTGGCGGCAAGACGTGGTTGATCGCGAGCTGTTTGCCGAGCCGCAGCGAGAGAACGTAATACAGGAGGGCAAAGCCCACGGCGACCGAGAGCGCGCCGAGGCGCGTGCCGCGCCGGAGCAAGAGACCGATCGGCATACCGAGAACCAGGAACATGAGGTACGTGCTCGCGATCGCGCCGCGCTGGTGGATCTCGAAGCGGAGCAGCTCCGCGCGCTCGGGGTCGATGGCGACGCTCGCAAGTTGATCCCGCAGCTCGCTCGACGGCTTGTAGCGGAGCGCCTGGAAGCTGCTGCGATCGTCGCTCTGCAGCTCGTCGAGGTTGAGCCGCAGGACGGTCCGCTCGCTCGAGAGGTCGAGCGTGCCGTGCACGGCGCGCGCCTGCGTCAAGTACACGATCATCTCGTTCTCCTCGAAGCCGAAACGCACGCGGCGCGCGGCCAGCGTCTTGGCGCTCCCGCCCTGTCGCGCGGGGATGTGGATCACCGCTTCGAGGAACTCGTCACCCTCGCGATAGCCAGCGATCAGGTTGAACTTGCCCAGGTGCAGCTCGGTGCGCCCCGGGCTCAAGTTCGTGATCGTGTCGCGCAGCGCACTGAGCGTCGCGGACTTCTCCCGTCGGCGTAGTTGGGGGAGCTGCTCCGAAACGAGCCAGTGGCTGCCCGCGCCCAAGATGAGGGCCAACGGAACCGCCGGCAGGATGAGCCGCAGCGGATGGATGCCCGCCATCAGGATGGCCGTCCACTCGTTGTCCGCCGCCAGCCGCCCGTACGTGACGACGACCGCGAGCAGATACCCGAGAGGGAGCATGTACGGCACCAGGTTCGCGAACAGGATCGGCACGATCGCCAAGATCGCGGACATCGGCACGCCGGTCAGCTTGTGGACGGCGGAGACCGCGATGCCGGGCAGGCACAGCACGAACATGCCGCCCACCGCGAACACGAAGCCGACGAGGAGCTCCTTCTGGATGTAGTTGAGCAGCTTCAACGAGGCGCGCGGATTCTAGCCCGCGGAGAGTGCGCTACGGCAGTGCGATCATCGACGGCGCCCACGCGATCCAAGCATCCGCACGGGCACCGGCACCGGCCGCGCGGACGGGAGCGCTACAATTCGATCGTGGAGTCCCGCGAGAGTGCGATCCCGCTGAAGCGCAGCGCGAAACGCAGCGTCGAGCGCTGCGCCGGATCGGG
>JANOFY010000105.1:0-2142 GCA_031413895.1 Planctomycetota bacterium
GCACCGATCCGTCGGTTGCACCGGGCGTCGGCACGCCGGTTCTTGGGGGCACGTCGCTGCGCGAGAGTCATCTCGTGATGGAGCACGCGGCCGAGTCGCAGAAGCTGCTCGGACTCGAGGTCACGGAGATCAATCCGATCCTGGACAACCAAAACGCGACGGCGCGCGTCGCGGTGGACCTCGTGCTCTCGGCACTCGGGAAGACCGTTCTCTAGGAGCGACGTGCGAAGCCTCTTCCGCTCGCTCACGCAGAACCGGCGCCTGGTGAAGGATCTCCTCGTGCGCGACCTCAAGGGTCGCTACGCCGGATCGGTGCTCGGGTTCTTCTGGTCGCTCGTCTTTCCCGCAGTCAACCTCGTCGTCTACATGTTCGTGTTCCGCATCGTGCTCAACGTGCGCTGGGGTGACCGGATGGGCCCGGTTGAGGTCGGGCTGCTCTTGCTGGTTGGAATCGTCGTGTGGCAAGCGTTCGCAGAGGGCGTCGCACGCATGACCAACACCCTCGTCGAGAACCGCAACCTAATCCAGAAGGTGGTCTTTCCGGCTGAGGTGTTGCCGATTCACCTGACCTTGTCGTCGATGACGAACATGTTGATCGGCGTAGCCGTCGCACTGCTGGGATTGGGATATGTCGTCTACTCGGGCCAAGCTGAGTCGGTCGGTGACCCGGCGATGCGGCACCTGGGTGTCGGCTTGTCGCTCGTCTGTCTTCCGCTGCTGATACTGATCCAAGCAGTCCTCATGCTGGGTGTCGGCAGCTTCCTGGCCGCGTTCAATCTCATCTTGCGCGACACGCACCACGTGATCGGTGTGATCCTGATGGTCTGGATGTTCGGCACACCGATCGTGTACCCGGCGTTCGCGGTCGAGCGCACGAAGTTCGCGTGGGTGCTCGCCGTGAATCCCATCCACTGGATGATCGAGAGCTATCGCGACGTCTTGCTCTACGGCTCGTGGCCGAAGCCCGAGTACCTGGCTGCGTTCGCTGGCGTCAGCGTGCTCGTTCTCTTCCTCGGCATGAAGTTCTTCCTGGCGCAGAAGCCGCGCTTCCCTGACCTGCTGTGACTGTCACTGCCCGCAGTACCACGAAGCCGGCTCTCGAAGCGCAGACTTCGACGAGCGCCATCTTGGCCAAGGACCTCGGCAAGATGTACCCGCTGTACGCGAAGCCGGTGCACCAGCTGATCGAAGCGTTCTGGCCGGGGAAGAAGAAGCTTCACCGTGAGTTCTGGGCGGTTCGCAACGTGTACCTCGACGTCGCGCGCGGCAGCACGGTCGGCATCATCGGCGAGAACGGCGCCGGCAAGTCGACGCTGCTCAAGTTGCTCACGGGGATCACGCAGCCGACCGTCGGTGAAGTGCACGTGAATGGACGGGTCGCGTCGCTCCTCGAGCTCGGTGCCGGCTTCCATCCCGAGTTTTCGGGCCGCGAGAACGTCTACTTGAACTGCTCGATCCTGGGCATGACCGAGGCCGAGATCACCGATCGCTTCGACAGGATCGTCGACTTCTCTGAGCTCGGCGAATTCATCGAACGGCCGGTGAAGACGTACAGCTCGGGCATGTTCGTGCGCCTCGGCTTCGCGGTCGCGGCGAACGTCGACCCCGACATTTTGATGATCGACGAGGCGCTCTCGGTGGGGGACGAGCACTTCCGCGGCAAGTGCATCAATCGGCTCAACGAGTTTCGCGAGCAGGGCAAGACGACGATCTTCGTGTCGCACGACCTCGGCACCGTGAAGAGCATGTGCCAGTGGGTCGTGCTCATGGACAAGGGCGAGGTGCTCGAACAAGGTTCGGCCGAGAAGGTGGCCGATGAGTACCTGAAGCGCGCGCACGCGCGCGGCAACGAGCGTCTCTCGATGCTCAACCGCGGAGCGGGGACGTATCCGCGCTGGGGAACCGGCGAGATCGAGACACTCGACGTGTCGATGCTCGACCGCGCGGGGAACTCGAGCCTCGTCTTTCAAACGCGCGAGCCGTTCACCGTCCGCATTCGCTATCGCGCGAGATCGAGTGTGCGGCAACCCGTCTTCGGCCTGGCGATCTACCGCTCGGACGGCACGTACATCAGCGGCTCGAACCACCACTGGCGCGAGTCGCCGATCTTGATCGACGAAATCGCGGCCGGCGAGGAAGGCG
>JANOFY010000106.1:0-8948 GCA_031413895.1 Planctomycetota bacterium
GCGAGGAAGTGCGCGGCGAAGGCGTCGTGGGCAAGCAGCCGGAGATCCCGCCCGGCGAGAAGTTCGAATACACGAGCGGCTGTCCGCTGCGGACGGCGTGGGGCACGATGGAAGGCACGTACCAGATGGAGTGCGCCGACAAGCGGCGCTTCCGCGCGCAGATCGGACGCTTCTTCTTGGTCCCGTCGACACCGAAGACGCCGTCGACGTCGAAGCGCGGTTCGGCCTAGGGCGAAGCGCGCCGCTTGCCGAGCGCTTCCGACGATTCTCGCGTCGCCCCTGCGGATGGTGCGACCCCGAGGGCCCCGGTCGCCCCGATCATCGGCCCGCGACTGCTGCTCGTCCTGTGCGCGGTCATCTGGGGTTGGACGTTCGTCGCGATCAAGATCCTCACGCGGCACTTCGATCCGTACGAGATCGTCGGTCTGCGCTTCGGCATCGGCCTGCCGATCCTGTTCGCGCTGATTCGCTGGCAGAAGATTCCGTTCGGGTTCACGCAAGCGGACGTGCGGCCGCTGTGCATCGGCGGGCTGATCCTGCTGTACCACTTCCTGATCCAGCCGCTCGCGCTGCAGTCCACGACCGCGACCAACACGAGCTGGATCATCGCGTTCTCGCCGCTGTCGATCGCGATCTTGTCGGCGATCTTCTTGCGCGAGCGCGTGAGTACGCGAACGCGCTGGGGGATCGGGATCGCGACGCTCGGGATCGTGCTCCTCATCTCGAACGGACGGATGACGGACATCGCATCGCTCGCCAACGTGGGCGATTGGCTGATCTTGTCGACGGCGTTCACGTGGGCGATCTACACGATCGTGACGCGCGACGTCGCGCGCAGGCGACCGTCGCTGTGCGTCACGTCGGCCGTGTTCCTGCCGCTGCTCGTCGTCGGTGTCGGCTACCTCGTGCTCTTCACGCCGCTGTCGAAGCTCGCGCACTTGCCGCTCGATGCGTGGCTCTCGATCCTGTTCCTCGGGATCCTCGGCACGCTCGCGAAGTGGTTCTGGCAATTCGGAGTCGCGCGCATCAGCGCTGCGAAGGCAGGCGTCTTCCTATATCTCGAGCCGGTGGCGACGACGGTGCTCGCCGTGCCGCAGCTCGGCGAGAGCCTCGGCGTGTACACCGCGCTCGGCGGGTTGCTCGTGCTGGCCGGCGTGTACTGGGCCGAGCGGTAGGCCGCGCAATTTTTGCTGCGGCCACGGATCCCAGCAAACGCGTCGCAATCGCGGGCGTTCGTACCCGATCGCAATTTGGCTCAGCTGCGCGATCCGGGGCAGCCGACAAGGTGGCCGGGCAGGGGCAGCATTTCGGTCCGCTCGACGGACCAGGCGAGGAGCACGATGGCGATTCATGCCGCCAGGAGCGGGGATTCGACGTGGAAGCCGCGGCGCGCGCGCGGCGGGTTCACGCTCGTCGAGATCATCTTCACGATGACGTTGCTCGTCTTCGGGCTGCTGAGCTTCTCGCGAGCCCTGCTCGCCAGCAGTCGGGCGGAGCAGAAGACCCAAGACGCAGACCGCGCGACGCAAGCCGCGCGCCGCATCCTCGAGAGCATTCAAGCGGAAGCGTTCCCGGACGCCTTCCGGCGCTACAACGCGGAACCGTCCGACGACCCCGGTCTCGCAGGCAGCGCGCCGGGTTCGAACTTCGCCGTGTTCGGTCTGTCGGCGTTGCCCGACGACGCGGACGGCCTCCCCGGCGAGGTCGTGTTCCCTTCGCCCGTCGGCTCGCCGCTCCAGCTGCGCGAGGACTTCGACGACACCGCGCTCGGAATGCCGCGCGATCTCAACGGGGACGGGAACATCGACGCACTCAATCACGCGATGGACTACCGCCTGCTGCCGATCCAAGTGCGCGTGCGTTGGAGAGGCGCGGCCGGTCCGGGGACCGTGGTGCTCAACACGATGATCGCGAACTACTGAGGAACGACGTGCAGCAAAGACGAACCACCGCGCAGTCCGGATTCACGCTGATCGAGATGATGGTCTCGCTCACGATCGGCGCTCTGATCCTCAGCCTGATCGGGATGATCCAGTGGCGAAGTCAGGAGTCGTACGAACAGACGAGCGCTCAGGCGCGCGCACAGAACCTGTGTCGCATCGCGGTGACGCGCGTGCTCGACGAGCTCGGCGAGGTGGCGATCTCGCGCTTCGCGCCCGATCCGACGTCCGCGTTCGGCACGGGCAGCCTGGCGTACCAGCGACCGACCGGCGTCGACGGTCTGGGTGCGCTGACGTGGTCCGATCAATCGCGCCTGGACCTAGTCATGGACACGAACGAGCTCGCCAACGGCATCGATGACGACGGCGACGGACTCATCGACGAGCGCCAGCTGGTGTTCACGCGCGGATCGGACACGGCGACGCCGCATTCCGTGACGCTGGCTCACGGCGTGGCGGAATGGTTTCCGGGCGAAGTCGGCAACGCCGTGGACGACAACGGCAACGGGCTCGTGGACGAGCGCGGCTTCAGCCTTCGGCGTGTCGGAGACCTCTTGTTCGTGAGGCTCTCGACCGAGGTGCCGCATTCGCAAGGGCAGATCGCGCGATGGACGATCGAGACGGCCGTTCGGCTGCGCAACTAACGGGAGGCGAATATGAAGCTTGGGAATTTGCGGCAGAGTGCGAAGAGTCGGCGCGGCACGATCGCCCTCGTGATGATGATCGCCCTCGTCGGACTGGCGGGTCTCTCGCTCGCGCTCCTGTCAACCGCACTCTCGGGCGGACGATCTCAGCGCAACGACCGCGAGCGCAGTGATGCGCACTACGTGTGTCAGGCGGGGCTCTCGAACGCCGTCTTCAACTTGCAACGCGGGGTGAGCGGTGCCCTCGGCGCCGCGGACGCTCCTGTTCAATGGGGCTCGTCGCGGTACTGGGTCGAAGAGACCAATCTCACCGCGGAGCTCGTGCAACTGCGGGCCAGCGGACTGGACGACCGCACCGGCTTGTCGATGGAGCTCGTGCTGCGTCGCGTACCCGACACGATCTGGCGCTACGCCGCATTCGGTGACGAGTTCCTGCACATGGATTCGAACGCACGCGTGGACAGCTACAACTCGGTCCTGGGCACGTACGCAGCGCAAGCGATCAATGGTTCGGGATCCAATCAACACGGTCTGACGAACGGAGACGTCGGATCCAACGGCGACGTCACCATGGACCAGAACTCGAAAGTGTGGGGGGACGCGACTGCGGGTCCCGAGCACACGTCGACGGTGCTGGGCAACGCGGTCGTCACCGGATCGATCGCGCCCGCCAGCGAGCCGTTGGAGCTGCCCGCGATCAACGTTCCCTCCTACGCAAGCTTAGGAGCGCTCACGGTCAGCGGGGCGACGACGATTCCGTCGGGGAACCGTACCTACACGAACTTGACCGTCAACAACAACAGGACGCTCACGATCAACGGTCCGGCGAACATCGTCGTGACCAACTTGCGCGTCAAGTCTGGCGGTCGCATCAACATCGATGCATCGGGCGGTCCGGTCGAGATCTGGGTGGTCGACGACTTCATCCTCGATTCGAACGCGGTCATGGGTCCGACCGACTACAAGCCCGAGAACCTGAAGCTCAACCTGCTCAGCGACAACGTCATCAATCCCGAGGTTGCCATCGACATCGACACGCTCGATTTCAATTCCAACACGCAGCTCTACGGCACGCTCTACGCGCCGAACGCGCGCATCGAGATCAACAGCAACTTCCAGCTGTTCGGGGCGATGATCGCTCGCAGCATCGATCTGGACAGCAACTGTCGCGTGCATTTCGACGAGGCGCTACTCGCGGCGACCGCCGCCGGCGATCCGACGTTCGAGACCGTCTACTGGCGCGAGATTCCCTTCGTGGAGCCCGCGGCCGCGCCTTGAACAGGCCGGTGCCCATGCTCCAAGTCGCGATTCGGTCGGGCGCGGCGATCGTGCTGGCGCTCGCCCTGGCGAACCACGCGTTCGCGCGCGGCGACGTGCCCGATCCGCAGGATCGCGCGCGGCTCGCGCGATACGAGTGGCCCGGTCCGCTCGACGACGGTTTGCGGCGCGCGGGTGCGGTCCTGCGCTCGGCGCGCATCGCCGGTCGCGATCCCGAGGCGCTCGCGCGGCGACTCGCCGAGCCGGGACCGGCCGCGATCGAACCGCTGCTCGACGTGCTCGTCCATGCTCGCGTCCCGAACGGTACGGATGCCGATCTGCCGCAAGCGCTCTCGGAGCCGCAGCGAGCGATCGTCCTCGCGGCGATCGCTCGATTGCGGTTCTCGGCTGTGCGCACCGTACTCGATCGACGTCTGTCAGACACGACTGCGAGCGTGGGCATGCGCATCGCGGCGCTCCACGTGATCGCAGTGATCGGCGGCCCCGGCGACATCGTGCGGCTCGCTTCGATCGCTCCCCGACGCGCCGATGGTCAGCTTGACGACGCCGCGCGCTCTGCGCTGCGCGGCGCGTTCTCCGCGATCCTGCGGCGCGAGCCGCGCGCGCTGCGCGTCGCGGAGCAAGTGCTCCGCAAGCGGGACGCTACCGTCGGCAAGGAGCTCCTCTTCGCATTGGCCGAGCTGCGCGACGCGCGCGTCGTCCGGCTGTGCTTCGACGTCGCGCGCAACGATCCGAAGCTCTCTCAGCAAGCGCTCGCGCTCGTGCGCCAGTCGGGCCGCTCGGGGGAGCCGGAGCTCGACCGCGAGTTCTCGACCTGGCTCGTGTCCCAAATCGATCCGCAGCGACCGGAATGGACGCGCGCCGTGCTGCTCGCCATCGGCGTGCTCGACGAAGGCGATTGCGTCGAGGCCTTGATCGGCTTGATCGACGACGCGAACCTCGGTGTCCGGGAGTCCGCGCTGTCAGCTCTGCGAAGCATCAGCGGATCGACGCGGGAAGCCGACCGCAGCGCGTGGACGGCGTGGTACGGACGCGAAGAGGCGTGGATGACGATCGACCGTCCGCGGTGGGTCGAGAACCTGAAGGACGAGGCGCCTTCGAAGGTCGTCGACGCGCTGCGAGCCTACTCCGATCGGCGGCTCTTCCAGAGCCAGCTCGCTCGCGACGTCCTGCCCTTGCTCGAGCGCGAAGAGCCAGGGATTCAGCAGCTCGCGTGCGAGACGCTGGGGCGGCTCGGCTCACGCGTGGCCGTCGCGGCGCTCGCGGCGGAGCTCACCGGCGACGATCCGGCCGTCGAGGCCGCGGCTCGGCAGGCGCTGAAGAAGCTGCTCGGTCGTGAGGTGCCGCACGATTTCGCTGCCGTGCAGTCGATGCTCTCCGCGAATTGACGTCGGCGGAGACGCCCGACCTGTCCCTCTCGCGTGCGCCGGATGGCTATGATTCCGGCCATGCTCGTCACATCCCTCCTGTTTGTCGCGATCGCGCTGGGCCCTCAGCGCGGCGACTTCGACACGTTCTTCACCGGCCGCACGCTGCGCTTCGACTACTACCACTCCGGCACCGCGGCGGAGGAGCACGCCAGCCTCGACGCGCTGCGTCTCGAAGGCGATTGGCCGGGCAGCCGCGTTCATCTCCTCGACGACACGAACCTCGGCAAGTACGAGTTCGTCGTCATCGATCGCGCGACGAACCAAGCGATCTGGTCGCGCGGGTTCGCGAGCATCTACGGCGAGTGGGAGACCACCGGCGAAGCGAAGCTCGCCTGGCGCACGTTCCATGAGTCGCAACGCTTTCCCGAGCCGAAACGGCCCGTGCAGCTTCTCCTGAAGAAGCGCGCGGACGACGGCAGCTTCCGTGAGTTCTTCTCCACCGTCGTCGAACCCGCCAGTCGTTTCGTCGATCGATCCGCGCTCACGCCGCGCGGCGAAGTGATCGCGCTCTTCGAGAACGGACCCGCCGCCGCGAAGGTCGATCTACTCGTCGTCGCCGACGGCTACCGCGCGAGCGATCGGGAAAAGTTCGTGCGCGACGTCACGCGGCTGACCGGCGTCTTGTTCGACACGGAACCGTTTCGCGCGCGACGCGGCGATTTCAACGCGCGCGCGCTCTTCGTGCCGGCGGCCGAAGCCGGGATCTCGAACCCGCGCAAAGGCATCTGGCGCGACTCACCGTTCGGGCTGTCGTTCAACGCGTTCGACAGCGATCGCTACGTGCTGACGAACGCCAATCGCGTGCTGCGCGAAACCGCGGCTCAGGCGCCGTACGACACGCTCATCTTCCTGTTCAATGACCGCAAGTACGGCGGCGGAGGGATTTTCAATCTCTGGGCGACGGTCGCGTCGGATACCGAGCCCGCGCCGTACGTCTTCGTGCACGAGTTCGGTCACTCGTTCGCGGGGCTCGCGGACGAGTACTACAGCTCGCAGGTCGCGTACGAAGCGTTCACGCCGAAGGGCGTCGAGCCGTGGGAGCCGAACGTCACCGCGCTGATCGATCGGACGCGCGTGAAATGGGCCGACCTCGTCGCGTCCGGAACGCCGATCCCGACGCCGTGGGAGCAAGACGCGTACGACAAGGTCGACCTCGGCTACCAAGCGCAGCGCAAGAAGATGATCGACGAGAAGGCGCCCGAGGAAGCGGCGGAGGCGCTGTTCCGCGACGTGAAAGCCAAGACCGCGCCGATGCTGGCGGGGGAGAAGTACTTCGGCAAGGTCGGCGCGTTCGAGGGCGCGGCCTACGAGGCGAAGGGGCTGTACCGGCCCGAGGTCGACTGCATCATGTTCACGCGCAATCCGACGAGCTTCTGTCGTGTTTGCGCGCGCGCGATCGGGCGCGTCATCGACCTTTACGCGCAGTGATCGCGCGCCGCGTTGCGTGTCTCCGAGGGTCAGCGGGGCGAAGTACGGTGTCAGACACTTTCTTTCGTACCTCCACGGCAGGCATCGCATTCTGCAGCGCCAACCGTGGAGGTACGAAAGAAAGTGTCTGACACCGTACTTCGCCCTGCTGAGCCAACGGTGGAGGTTCGAAAAAAAGTGACTGACACCGTATTTCCGCGCGCCGTATTTCCGCGCGGACACCCGCGCTGGCGGAGGCCGCTATACTGGTGGCCCTTCGTCGATTCGCCACCCCCAACTCGCAGGTCCACACCATGGTCGCAGGCAATCCCGGTCCGGTCGTTCCCGAGCGTTACGTGAAGGCGCTGGCGGGAGAGGATCCCATCGAGTCGCAGCGCAAGGCGCCGAAGCGCATCAAGAAGCTCTTGCGCGGTCTGTCGGAGAAGGAGCTCGCGCGACGGCCGGCGGAAGGCAAGTGGTCGATCAAGGAAGTGATCGCTCACCTCGCGGACGGCGAAGTGATCCTGGGATCGCGGATCCGTTTCGTCGCGGCGATGGAGCGTCCGCAGATCTTGGGCTACGACCAGGACGCGTTCGTCGATCGCCTCGGCATCGAGCGCGTGAAGACGAGCGCGCTCTTCGATGCGTTCGCCGCCGTCCGTTCCGCCAACGTGTGCCTGATGGAGCGGCTTGCGGACGACGCGTGGGCCCGCATCGGGCTCCATACGGAACGCGGCGAGGAATCGATCGCGACGATGATCGTGATGTACGCGGGACACGACCGCATCCACGAAGAGCAGATCCAAGCGATCCGCGCCACGCTCAAGACGAAGAAGTCCGCACCGAAGGACGGCGCGAAACCCGACAAACCCGAGAAGGCCGAGAAGGCCGAGAGGGCCGAGAAGGCCGAGAGGGCCGAGAGGGCCGAGAGGGCCGAGAGGGCCGAGAAGGCCGAGAGGGCCGAGAAGAAGCTGAAGTCGAAGCAGGCGAAGCAGCTGAAGAAGGCCAAGAAGCGCGCGCAGAACGAAGCGCTCCCGGACACGGCTGGCTGAGCGTGCCCAGTCGTGCGCGGTGACGAGCGCGATCGCGCGCGCGACTCACGCGGCCCTGCTCATCCGACACAGCCGTGTCGCACGACGTTCGTCAGGATGTCGTCGACGGCGCTCGCCGTCACTGTTCGTGTCGTCGCCGGACTCGATCACGCGCGCGACAGCTTGCGCGGGGATTCGGTACCATCCGCGCCCGACCGTCCGCAACCCACATTCGGCGAGCCATGAAGACGAGAATCACCGCGGCGCTGCTCTTCGCTCTCCTTTGTCTTTCGAGCCCCGTTCGCGCGGCGGAGTCGACGTTCGAGTCGGCGATCCACAACGCGGAGAAGGCCGTCGCGGCGAAGAACGCCGCGGACGCGCGCTTGTGGGTTACGCGCGCGCTCGAGCGCGACAGCAAGTCGACGCGCGCGTGGGATCTGCGCGCTCAATCGGCTGCGCTGGCCGGCGACAAGGACGAGGAGGTCTACGCGCTGCACCAGTTGCTGCGGCTGGCGCGCGCGCAGAAGGCTCCGGCGGCCGAGCTCACGGCGATCGAGCAACGCGTGGTCGCGGCCGATCCGATCGCACCGGACCTGCTGCATCTGTCGACGAGCACGATCGCGAAACTCTGGCCGCTCGCGGAGCAGTACGAGAAAGACAAGCGGCCGCACTCGGCGATCCGCATCCATCGGCAGATTCTCGCGCTCGATCCGGAGTACGTCGCGAGCAAGGACGCCATCGATCGTCTCGCTTCGGCGCCCGATCCGAGCCTCGCGGCCGATGCCAAGCCCAAGGATCTTCTCGCCGGTGTCTCCGAGGAATGGATCCGCGAGCACGACGCCAAGCATGCCGAGTGGAGCGACCGCGCCAAGCTCGAGCGCGAGAACTACGTGACGCACACGAATTCGGGTTACTCGAACCTCGTGCGCGCCGCCGAAGCGATGGAGCAGATGAACGGCTTCTATCGCGAGTTCTTCCAATACGCGACGGAGGACGAACCCGGCAGCGTTCCGCGCATCGAACTCCACATCTTCACGAAGCGCGCGGAGTACCTGAAGCTCGGCGAAGGACCGCCGGTCGAGTGGAGCGGCGGACATTTCACCGGCAACGCCGTCGAGACCTACATCGAGGGCGGCACGTTCGAGGACATGACCGGCACGCTCTTCCACGAGGCCGCGCACCAATTTGTCTCTCTGGCGACCAATGCGTCGGGTTGGC
>JANOFY010000107.1:0-2893 GCA_031413895.1 Planctomycetota bacterium
GTGCCGGGCTTGCCGGCGGAAGCGAAGAGGCTCGGCCTCACGCCGCTCGAGTACATGCGCCGACACGGAGCGTTTCTCGTCGAGAAGGAGACGTGGGAAGGCCACATGAAGAAGGTCGGCGCCGCCGATCTCGCCGGCAGCGCGAGCGATGCGGCCGGAACCGTGACGAAGAACGGCTCACCGATTGGAATCGCCGTCGACGGTGCGCCGCGCGTCGGCTTCACGACGCCGTCGCGGCGCTGCGAGATTTGGTCGAAGACGATGATCGACTGGGGTTGGCCGGAGCACGCGCTCCCCGGTTACATCGAGAGTCACGTGCACCGCAAGCACCTCGACATGTCGAAGGGCGAGTACGCGCTCGTGCCGACGTTCCGCTTGCCGACGCTCATCCACACGCGATCAGGCAACTCGAAGTGGCTCTACGAGCACTCGAATACGAACCCGGTGTGGATCCATCCCGAGGACGCGGCGCGCATCGGCGTCGGAATGATGGACCTCGTGCGCGTGTCGACGCGCATCGGACACTTCGTCAACAAGGTCTGGGTCACGGAAGGCATGCGACCGGGCGTCGTCGCGTGCAGCCACCACCTCGGACGCTGGCGACTCTTCGAGGACATCGGACACGAGAGCTGGGCCAGCTCATTGGTGAAGCGGGAGGAGCTCGCGCCGGGTCAGTTCCGATTCCGGCGCATCGAAGGGATCAAGCCGTTCGCGTCGAGCGATCCTGACTCGAAGCGCATCTGGTGGACCGACGGCGGCGTGCACCAGAATCTCACGTTCCCGGTGCAGCCCGATCCGATCAGCGGCATGCACTGCTGGCACCAGCGCGTGAAAGTCGAGCGCGCACGCGAAGGCGACGAGTACGCCGACGTGTTCGTCGACACGCATAAGTCGATGGAGGTCTACCGCGAGTGGCTTGCGCTTACACGGCCGGCTCCCGGGCCGGACGGGTTGCGCCGGCCGCTGCACTTCGCCCGCGCCGTGCGTCCGACGCGCGCGGCCTACTCACTGCCTGAGCGCTGACGCGGGCGATCGCCGAGGTCGAGCAAGGCACAGCGCGCTCAGCTCGTAACCGCGACCTGTAAATGACTTACCGCCAGAGTGGCGAATCCGCAATCGCATTGCGTATCTGCCAAATGGCCGCTTACCAGGTGCTGAGACACCGCGGGCGGGAGACGGGGACGCTGACATCTGTCACAGGATGTCGGCCCCGAGAGTTTGGGCGAGTGCACTCGTGAAACGCGAGAAGATCGCGTCGGGTGAGTTCCGCTTCCGCCGCATCGAGAGCATCAATCCCTTCGCGTCGAAGGATCCCGAGAGCACGCGCATCTGGTGGACCGACGGCGGCGTGCACCAGAATCTGATGTTTCGCGTGCAACCAGATCGCGTCGGCGGCGTGCACTACTGGCATCAGGACGTGGGATGAGAGTGGAACGCGCGCGCGCCGGAGACGAGCATGGCGACGTGTTCGTCGATTCGCACAAGTCGATGCAGGTCTACCGCGAGTGGATCGCGCTCACGCGGCCGGGGCCGGGGCCGGGCGACTTGCGCCGGCCGCTGCACTTCGCACGCGCCGTGCGTCCGACGCGCGCGGCGTACGCGGTCGATGTGACACGGAGTGAATCGCGATGATTTCAGCGTACGAAGCCCTGGACCGTCTTCAGAAGGGCAACCGGCGCTTCGTGTCCGGCGTGCGCAACGAAGGCACGTTTGAGAGCTGGGCACGGCGCAGCGACTTCGCGAAGGATCAGACGCCCTCCGCGATCATCCTGGGATGCTCGGACTCGCGCGTGCCGGCGGAGATCGTGTTCGACCAAGGCCTCGGCGATCTGTTCGTGATCCGTGTCGCGGGAAATATCGTTGCGCCTTCGCAAGTCGGCAGCGTCGAGTTCGCGGCGGCGCGCTTCGGCACGCGACTCGTCGTGGTGCTCGGCCATTCGATGTGCGGCGCGATCGCGGCGACCCTGGAAGAGCTCGGGCGACCGACGAAGGATCAGTCGCGCAACTTGCGCGCGATCGTCGACAGGATCCGGCCGTCGGTCGAGCCGCTGCTCGTGCGCGAGCCCGCCATCAGCTCCGACGCGCTCGTGGAGCAAGCCGTGCGCGCCAACATCCGCGCGTCGGCGAATCACCTACGGCACGGATCGGAAGTGCTCGAGCAGTTGATCTCGAAGTCTGGACTGCTCGTCGTGGGAGCGGAGTATTCGCTCGAGACGGGGATCGTCGATTTCTTCGACGGGGTGCCCGAGATGGGTTGACGACGGGCAGCGGTGCGCGGCCGCCATCAGCGCGACCCCCACAGAATCGTCACGCTGTCGTTGCCGCCGCTGACCCACACGATATCCAGCTCCCCGTCGCCATCGAGATCGGCGGGGACGAGAGAACCGATGCCAACCATCGACGCGTGACTGAAGGTCGTCAGCGTTGGCCGGAAGCGCCCCGCACCTTGCGAGAAGTAGAGCGACAACTTCTCTCCCGACTTCCCTCCCGTAGCCACGAGATCCACGTCGCCGACTGCGACGTGCTCCGGCTCAATCGACGCACCAGAACACGCTCAGCGTGTTGCTCACCCTGTTGGCCGAAACGACATCGACGTCTCCGTCGCCGTCGAGATCGGCGGCGGCCATGGAGTAGGAATGTGGCGTCACCGGGGAGCTCACGAGTTGCAGCGGATCGCTGGCAAAAACACCGCGGCCGGTCTGGAGGAACACCGTGACCGTGCTGAGACCGGATCCTCCCGCGTTCGCCGAGGCGAGGTCGAGGTCGCCGTCGCTGTCGATGTCGACCGCTGCAACGAGATAGGGATCGACCATCGACGGGTTCGAGAGCGTGAGCGGATCGCTCGAGAAGACGCTCGGGCTCGTTTGGAAGAACACCGTCAAGTTGTCGCTGC
>JANOFY010000108.1:0-4591 GCA_031413895.1 Planctomycetota bacterium
TTTCACGGGGGCAGATAAGGCGTGGCGTATCGCGACGACGCTACGGCCCCCGTGAAAAAAAGTGTCTGACGCCGTACTTAACGCCGACGCCGCACTTAACGCCGGACTTCGCGGACGCCGGTCTCTCACTCGTCGCGCGCAACAACGCGATGAGCTAGTGGATCCCGAACCGCTTCAGCTTCCGGTACAGCGTGCTCTTGCCGAGCTGAAGCAAGCGCGCCGCCGCGAGCTTGTCGCCTCCGACGTGATGCAGGGCGCGCAGCAGCACCTTCTTCTCGTAGACATCGAGGCTGATCGGATCTTCTTCGTTGATGTCCCACGGGTTCGCTCCGCGCGACTCGACCGCAGGCCGGCGCGGCGGAACGGTGTGCGTCCCTTGCGCGGTCGGGCCGCTCGGACGGCGCATCGGGATCAGATCGTGGCCGGGCAGATCCTCGTACAAGTCGCGGAGCGCGCGCGGCAGGTCCTCGATGTTGAGCACGCCGCCGCTCGCGCGCGCAGAACCCTGCTCGATGCAATCTTCGAGTTCGCCGACGTTGTCGGGCCACGAGTACTTGCGCAGCAGCCAGAGCGCGCCGTCGGCAATCTCGCGCACGCCGCGACGCGAGCCGTAGCGCGCGAAAAAATGGGCCGCGAGGAGCTCGATGTCCTCCGGTCGCTCGGCGAGCGGAGGGACGCGAATGTGCGTGCGCTGGAAGCGCGCGGCCAGCTCGCTCGACAGCCGGTCCTCGGCCACGGCTCCGTCGAGCGGCACGAGCGTCGACGCGATCAAGCGCACGTCGATGCGTTCGGCGCGCGTCGATCCTTGACGATAGAGCGTGCCCTGCTCGAGGAAGAGCTGCAGACGTTCCTGCACAGGCTTCGGAACGTCGGTGAGGTCTTCGAGGAAGAGCGTGCCGTCCTGCGCGAGATGGAACAGCCCCGGCACATCGCACTGGCTGCCGGAGACGGCGCCTTTCGCGTAGCCGAAGAGCTCGCGTTCGAGGTTTTCGGGACTGATCGCGCTGCACCGCACTTGCAAGAACGCGCCGGTCGACGAGCCGCTGTAGTGCACCGTGCGCGCCACGCGCTCTTTCCCGGTGCCGCGCAAGCCTTCGATCAGCACGGGCTCCGTGGACTGGCTCGCCTGCACGACGACGTCTCGCAACTGCTTCGCAGCCGGACTGACGCCGATCAGCGACTCCGGCTGGAACATCTCGCGCGCGGCTTCCAACAAGGATCCGATCTCGTGTCGCGCAAGCCCCGAACTCTGTGCGCGCGAGGCTTCCGCCGCGAGGCGCCGCTTCTGTGCGTCGCAGAACAGAACGATCCGCAGTCCCGGATCATGCTCGCCGGGATGAGCGACGAGCGGGATCACGGTGGCGGTGATCGAACGCGGCGCGTGTCCCTTGCGCGCGACGAGGTCGAACCGGAATCCCTCGCGCGGTTCGATGCGCGCGTCGCGGACGAAGGCTTCCAGGCGACTGGCAGGCGTCAAGCTCGCCAGATGGCGCCCCTCGAGGCGGTTGCCGAGCATCTCGCAGGCGCCGCGGTCGGCGTGCCTTACGAGCCCTTCGGCGTCGACCACGAGCACCCCCTCCGGCCGGCCGCCGGCGATCTCGCGCAACGCGCTCGCATGGTCTCCGCCGTTCGCGGTCGCGCTCGACGAGTGCTGCAGGTTCGGTGCTCGCTCCTCGGTCCCGCGCTGCAGCCGCTCGTGATGGACCCGCAGCTCGGCGGCCAGCGTCAACACTTCGCGGCGTTGCTTGAGCAAGAGGCGCAACACATGCTCCAAGGTCGGCAGCTCGGCACGCGCGACATAGCCGTCGCAGCCCGCGTCGTAGGCGCGCTGCAGCTCCTCGGCGGTCGGTGTCTGGTGATGGAACAGTACGACCGGGACCGGATTGGTCTCGGGGATTCCCTTTAGGCGCCGGCACACCTCGCCTCCTTCGATGACTGAACTCTAGACGGACGCGACCAGGATCAGGTCGTGATGATTGCTGCGCGCGGCTACGAGCCCGCGCGCGCCGCTGTCGGCTTGCGTGACTTCATAGCCGCACGTCGTCAGCCTGCTTTTCAGGATGACGCGGTTGCCGGAATCTTCATCGACGACGAGTATGCGAGTCAAAAGCACCTCCCCCGGAGCGGCGAGCCGGCACTGACCGCGACGCTCCTACAACGGCATACGAAATCCCTTGCAAGGAGCTCGCGGTCGGCAGCGACGAGCCCGGCACCGCCGATCGACTGCATGAAAGTAACGGCATCCACGCGGTGCGCAAGGGTGCGTCGCCGGATAAACGCACGCGGTCAGGAGAACTCTCGACGCGCGTGCGAGCTGAAACTCGCCAGAATGCGCGAGCGTGCGCGACGTCTCGCGTCGCGCGCTGGCGGTCGGCGTTTCGATCGCTCAACCGGACTCCACGCGCACAAGCGCGGAGGAGCACCGACGATCTCCGCGAGCCGAGTCGCCGATCACGATGCTTTCAGAGCGCCGCGAGTCCGCAGCGGCGTGCGCGTGCCGGTGCGGCGTCCCGCATGATCCGGAGCGACCCAGCGCGCGAACTCGAGCGCGCAGCTCGCGCGTGTTCGATTGCGGCATCGAAGCGCTGGGCGGCATCGCGCGGGGTGGGCGATGAGGGATTCGAACCCCCGACTTCCTCCGTGTAGGGGAGGCACTCTAGCCGCTGAGTTAATCGCCCCGGCTCCCACTCGCGGCGCGACACGTTATCCTGCGCGTCCCTCGCGCTCCACTCGTGAGCGCGTTCCAGCCCCCAAGATCGGCCCCCGCGGGGGTCGTCAGGTCTCGCCTCCCCCGGGAGCTTCCAAGCACTCATGCGCATCGCTGTCGTCGGCACGGGTTACGTCGGACTGGTCGCAGGAACTTGCTTCGCGGAGAGCGGCAACAACGTCGCCTGCATCGACATCGACACGAACAAGATCGAGGGGCTGCGGCGTGGACAGGTTCCGATCTACGAGCCCGGTCTCGAGGAGCTCCTGCGGCGCAACGTGAACGACGGGCGCCTCTCCTTCACGACCAGCTACGAAGAAGGCATGAAGCGCGCGCAGGTCGTCTTCATCGCCGTTGGAACGCCGCCCGGCCCGAACGGCAGCGCCGACCTGAAGTACGTCCTCGACGCGGCGCGCTCGATCGCGAAGCACATGACGGACTACACGGTCGTGGTCGACAAGTCGACCGTGCCGGTCGGTACCGCGAAGCGCGTGAGGGAGGTCATGCGCGAGAACACGAAGTGCGAGTTCGACGTGGTCAGCAACCCCGAGTTCTTGAAGGAGGGCGCCGCCATCGACGACTTCCTCAAACCGGACCGCGTCGTGATCGGCACGGACAGCGTCCGCGCGGCGGAGATCATGGACGAGCTCTACGCGCCGTTCGTGCGCACCGGGAACCCGATCATCCACATGGACATCGCGTCGGCGGAGCTCACCAAGTACGCCGCGAACGCGATGCTCGCCACGCGCATCTCGTTCATGAACGAGATTGCGAACATCTGCTCGCGCGTCGGCGCCAACATCGACGCGGTGCGCAAGGGCATCGGGTCGGACGCGCGCATCGGATCGCGGTTCCTGTTCGCGGGCATCGGCTACGGAGGCTCGTGCTTCCCGAAGGACGTCCAGGCGGTGATCAGCACGGCCAAGGAGCTCGACTACGAATTCAAGATCTTGAAGGCGGTCGAAGCGGTCAACGAACGGCAGAAGAGGCTCCTCGTCGAGATGATCCAGGGTCGCTTCGGTCAGCAGCTCGGCGGTCGTCGATTCGCGGTGTGGGGTCTGTCGTTCAAGCCCAATACCGATGACATGCGCGAGGCGCCGGCGCTCGTCGTGGTCGAGTCGCTGCTCGCGGCCGGTGCAAAGGTCACCGCCTACGATCCGGAGGCGATGAAGGAAGCGCAGCGCCACCATTTCGGAGACCGGATCGAGTACGCGCAGGGGCCCATGGCGGCGCTCGAGGGCGCCGACGCGCTTGTCGTCATCACGGAATGGAACGAGTTCCGCCGGCCGGATTTCGAAGCGGTCAAGGCGGCGCTCAAGACGCCCACCATCTTCGACGGCCGCAACATCTACCCGCGCGCGACCCTCGAGAAGCTGGGCTTCACGTACTACGGCGTCGGCTGCTGAACAGCAGCAGCGGGCGAAGGGTGCTGACAGTCCGGGCGCAGAAAGGCGCAGAGACCTAGAGCGCTGGCAGCGCGCGCGAACTGGATCGCGCACATGCAAGTGAACCGCGCAGCCATGATGGGCGCTGAACGTCGCGGGACCCACCGATGGAAGATCGCCCTGTCGTTTCGGCGCGCGAAAGCGCGCGCGGAAACGACAGGGCGATCCGTCTGCGCAGCAGCGGGCGGAGGGCGCGGACCGTCCGGGCGGAGAAAGGCGCCGAAGCCTAGACGAGAGCGCCTCGAGCGTGATGCCCGGGCCGCCCTGGTGCTCGTTCACGACCGCGACGACCGGGGCGCCGGCGGACGTGATGACGACGGAGAACTGCGCGTTCTCGGGCAGGTCACCCTCGTCATTCGGCGAGCCGACGAACGAGCGGCCGGGCTGCACGGTCGCGGTGCGTGTCGCGACGAGCGAGCCGTCCGTGAAGTTGTAGTAC
>JANOFY010000109.1:0-22218 GCA_031413895.1 Planctomycetota bacterium
GCGCGCGGGCCTGTTGCACGAATGGGATCAGCACGTCCAATCGTGCGATGAGCTCTTCGTAGCTCTTGGGCCGCTCCGCGAGGTCCGTCGCGAGCATGCTTCGCACGAGATCGGAGACCTCTCTCGGTACCTCGCGGCGGATCCGACGTGGATCCGGTTGTGAGGTCGACGTCTTCACCGCGATCAGCTTCGACATCGTTCGCTGCGGAAACGCAAGCTCTCCGGTGATCATGTGGAAGAGCACGCACCCCAGTCCGTAGACGTCGGCGCGCCAGTCGACATGGTCGGGATCGTCGAACTGCTCTGGGGCCATCGTCGACGGCGTTCCCATTACGACTCCTGGCTCGGTGAGCGACAGCCGGTCCGTGTCGTCGACGGTGGGACGCGCGAGTCCCAAGTCAGCGAGCTTCGCGTGGAACGGGAATCCCGACTGTGCGCCGGCGCGCTCGTCGTGCTGCAGCAGAATGTTCTCGGGCTTGACGTCGCGGTGGATGATGCCAGCGCGGTGAGCGTGCATCAGCGCGTTCGCGATGTCTCGACACACCGCTAGCGATTGAGCGAGCGACGGCGGCTCGGGGCGATCGAGCCACTGACGCAGGCTCGGTCCGTCGATGAACTCCATCACGAGATAGCAGTCACCGGCGCGCGTGACGCCTGCCTGATGGCAGGCGACGATGTGTGGATGAGTCAGGCCGGCGAGAATGCGCGCCTCGCGGTGGAAGCGCTTCTCGAAGTCGCCCCCGCGGAAGCGCGGGTGCAGGAGCTTCACCGCGACCGTGCGGTCGAGGAACGTCTGCACTCCCTCGTACACGACACCCATTCCGCCCTGCCCGATCAGGACACTGAGGGTGACGCCCGGAACCTCGGGTAGCGGCCCGGCCTCGACCGCGGGCTGGATCAGCGTCTCATCGACGGGCGCGTCGATCTGGATCGTGGCGTCCGGGTTCGGCGTGTCCTGCGCGCTTCGCGGAGGAGGAGGCGCCGGCTTGGACGCGCTCGGATCGATCCACGTTCGCTCGACGTCGTCGTCGGGAGTGTGACCCTCTCCCGTGCGGCCGCCGTCTGCATTCATGGCCGCGTCATGGACTCCAGCTGCTGGATGATCTCGTCGGTTCCCGGGCGATCTTCGGCGCTCGTGCCGACGTAGGCCCAGCGCACGATTCCGGACTCGTCGAGCACGAGGGTCGCCGGGATCGCGAGATCGCCGCGCAATCCAAGCGGATCGACGAGCCTGAAGTTGGGATCGGCAAGCTGCTTGTACGGCGGCGCGATGCCCTTCGAGAGCGATTTGTACGCCTCGAGGAACGCCGACAGACCGTCTTCCGGGCCGGGGTACACGACGAAGACATCGGCATTGTGCTGCGCGAATTGTGGCGCGGCCTTCGCGAGCGCGTGCGTCTGAGTCGTGCAGTAGACGCACACCATCCCGGCGTAGCCGCGCAGCACGACGAGCACCACCTTCTTGCCGCGCAGTGAATTGAGGTCGATCGACTCGCCCTCACCCGTCATGAAGCGCGTCGATGGCAGCGGTTTGCCGATCAATTCCGCGGCGCGCTTCGTGTCACCCTTGGGTGCTGCGCGGACGATCTTGCCGTAGCGGCTTCCGGGAGGCGGCTTGGCGGACTTCGCGCCCTTCGTGTAGCGCGTGACCAAGTAGTCCAAGTTCTCTTCTTCCGTCGCAGTCCACGGCTGCGCGCGCAAGGGCACGCGCGGTCGTCGCTCCGTTCCTTCCACGAGCTCGATCGGCGGTTCGGGATCGCCCGCCGCGACGCGCGCGTCGAGTTTTCCGGTCGCGGGCGCGGCAGCGTCGGTGATCCATACGGCGAGCAAGCTCTCGATGGGAAGCGTGCCCGCTGTTTGCGCATCCGCGCTGCTCACCGAGCTTGGTTGCGCGAAACGATCCCCCGACGTGACCGTGCACTGGCCGTCGTTCCAGATGTGCCACGGACCGGCGATACGCCCTTGTTCGACGCGACCCGCGGCGCGCGGCGATCCATCTTCAGCCCAAGCGATCCACAGTCCGTGCGGCTTGCCGTCCTGGAATGCTCCGGACATGCGGCGGGTGCCGTTCTCGTTCCACGCGGTCCATCGACCTTGTCGTCCTCCGCGCACGACGAATCCCTCTCGCTTCGGCGTGCCGCCGTCCCACTCCTCCGCGGCGATCTGCACATCGCTCGGGATGGGATACGTCTTTTCGAATGGCACGGCGTTTCGATCCCAGAAGCGCCACACGCCGACGCGGCTTCCGTTCCAGCGAAATCCATCGGCCTTCGGCTTGCCGTCGGCGTACCAGAACGTCCAACGGCCGGTTGGAACACCGGCAGCGAACTCACCTTGTTGGTCGAGCTCGCCGTTCGCGTTCCAATAACTCCACGAGCCCTCTTCGAGTCCGGCGTCGTAGATTCCGCTCGAGCGCGTATTCCCGTCCTCGAACCAGAACGTGCTCAATCCGTCGAGGCGGTTCGCGGCGAAACCTCCTTCCCATTCGAGTTGTCCGCTCTCGTACCAATAGCGCCACTGTCCATCCTGCCGATCCTTCTTCCAGTTGCCCTGCGCCTGCGGGTGCTGGCGATCGAAGTCGTACCAGTAGCGCCACAGCCCGTGCTGTGTTCCGTCCTCCGGATCGCGCTGGCCGCTCTTGCGCGGGTGGACGAACTGTTTCCATTCCATGCCCTGACAACCCGCGACCGCGAGAATCGTCAGCGTCCCGAATACGAACTGATTCCAACGCGACATAGTCACTCCGCATCGAACGGACGGGAAATCGGGATCTCGAAGGCGAGTCGCGGCGATGGAGCGCCACGGCGCGAGGGCGAGTCTAGCGGGGTTGGAGAGTGCGTCAACGCTTGCCGATTGCTCGCTGCGACCGACGTGGCGAGGCCCGCGCGCCTAGGTGGGCCAACGCGCTCCGCGCAGGTCGTACGCGCTCAGTAGGTAGTTCGAGTACTTCACCTTCCCTTGATGGCCTTGATTGCCGCCAAGAAGCTGTAGGTGCGACGGAGTCGCGCTGACGAAGAACGCGACATGGAATCCGGTCCACGAACCGGTCGCGGAATCGAATCCCGTCGTCTTGCGCTGAATCACCAGGATCGCGCCCGCCTTCGGAGTCTCGAGCGCCCGTCCCCAATTCAACCAGCTCTTCGCAAGCGCGTTGTTCGTGCCGCGCTGACCGGCTCTGATCATCACCCAGTTCACGAAGGAGGAGCACCACGGCGTTTCGTCCGTCGTCGCCTTCAGCGTCGTCGTCTGGTGATACTCGAGGACGCGCTGGTTGTGCTTTCCGGGAGCCGCGTCCTCGTGAATGCCAAGCTCCGCGATGGCGATGTCCATCCAGGGCGCGTCGGGGGAGGAACCAGACGCAGGCTTCGATGAGGCTTCAGGCTTGAGTCCCAGCGCCGCGCGGGTGTCGGGACCGACGACACCGTCGGCGCCGAGGCCCTTCGATCGCTGGAAGCGCACGACCGCGTCGTGCGTGCGCGGTCCGAACACGCCGTCCGCGTTCATCCCTGCGACCGCTCCGAGCGCGGTGGACAGGAGCAGTTGAATCTTGCGGACTTCGACTCCTCGATCGCCAACCTTGCGCATCGTCATCGGATCTCCTTCTCAACGCGCTGCGTCCGCAGCACGATCCCGTCTCAGTCGTCGACGTAGGCGCCGGTCCAGCGCCACTCTTCGTCGAGTCTCTGGAACACCAGGCCACCGACTCGCGCAGAAGCGTCGTCGTCGTCGGCTGGACTCACAGTACGGCCGACGAATGCCCGCAGGGTTTCGGGCTTGGCACTCATGCCGGCGTCTTGGCGCAGGAGAGCTTCGATTTCAGCGAGGAATCTCGTCCGGTCCCAATGACTCGTGGGCGATTCGTCCAGTGCGCCACGCGTCTCGAACGGAAAGCGAGTCATCGCCGCGAGCGCCGTCTTGTCTTCGCGAACGATGGCTTCGCGAAAGCGCGGCCAGAAGCTCTGGAACTGCTCCGCGCTTGCCGCCACTTCGTTCCGACACGCGGTTGCGAGCGTCACGGCGAGCAGGCAAATGCTTCGAAAACGTCGACTCCAGCGTTCCATGCCGAACCGGGCGCCAAGCGTATCGACGACCCGGCGATATCGCATCGGGCGATCTGCTGACTTCGGCGTCGCGTGTGGGACGCGGTGGGTCGATTCTTCTGGCCGATCCTGGGCTGCCGACTAGTCGGCGAGCCCCGACACCATCTGCAAGAGGTTGTCGCTGGCGTCCCCGTCACCGTTCAACTGGAGCCCGTGGCCGGCGTCGGCGCGTGGCAGTGCGAGGAAGCGTCCGACGAACGCGAGGAACGGCTCGTCCGACGAGGAGAAGAGCGGGGTGGCGATCGCGAGATTCGTGATCGTGCCGGTCGCCGGCTCGCACGGGTGCAGCTCGCTGTTGTCCGCGCAGCCGTTGCCGCAGAGATCGATCCCACCTTCGCGGCCCGGCAGGGATCACGCAGCAGACGGCCGCAAGTGGTGATCGAGGTGCTTCCACTGCAGCGTGTCCCACTCGGCGGCCGTCAGCGGTCCGAAGAACGGATGGCACTTGCTCGTGACGCCTTCCGGTCCGCGGTTCCCGAACTCCTGAACGAGCTCGACCAGTCGCTTCTGCTCGCGTGAGAACTCACGCGCATCCTTGACGACGAACTCCGGCGCGGTGGGGAGCCCGCGCCTAAAGGGCTCCGGTTTCGAGAGACTTTTCTTGGCGAGCCGGCCGAACAGGAGTCCGGCGAGGCCGCGCTTCAGCTCGAGCTGTCCAGTCGCGACTCGCAGCGGAGCCTGGCAGTGCGCGAGCATCTGCGCGGCGCTCATCTTTCCCCAGTGAGAGCCGGCGCTGGAGTCGAGCGACTGGATGCGCTCGAGGATCTGAGCCCGATCATCACCGTGGAAGAGAGACGGCATGGAAAGATCCATCCCACCATCGTAGAGCCGCCGCGCGCGACGCGCTTGCCTGGGACCCACCCGCGAACCGCGCCTCCGCGACGGCTGCAAGCGGTTCGTGGGACCCATGGATTCCGCCGGACTATCGCGGGACCTCGTCCGCCCGCTCCACGCTTCATCACCTGCGCTACTCATGCTCCGAACCGCGGCGCGCGCCGCCGATCGCGGGCATCGGGATCGCGTGTTACGTTGATCGCATGACCCACAGAGTCCAGGTGCGACGGCTCGCGTTTCTCGCGTCGATCGGCTTGATCGCCCTCGCGACCGACGCACCGTCGGCGCAGACACCGCCCGTCGCACAAGACTCGCCGTCGCGGACGGAGCCTTCCGCGCCACGAGCTTCCACGTCCGCGCCTCAGCGCGCACCGGGTGCGCCGCCGTCGGACGATGCGACGCGGATGGGCTCTCCGCCGAGCCTTCCCGCCGGCATGACCGAGCCACAGATGTGGCCCGCGGCGACCGCCGAGGGTTGGAAGAAGCCCGTCCTGATCCCGTGGCAGCGCTCGTTCGACGACGCGGTGCGCGTCGCGCGCGCGACCGGCAAGCCGATCCTCGTCGCGGTGAACATGGACGGCGAGATCGCGAGCGAGCACTACGCGGGCGTGCGCTACCGCGAGCTCGAGACGGCGCGCCTCTTCGAACCGTACGCGTGCGTCATCGCTTCGGTCTACCGTCACACGCCGCGCGATTACGACGAGCAAGGCCGGCGCGTGTTGTGTCCGCGCCTCGGCGGCGTGACGTGCGGCGAGCACATCGCGGCCGAGACCGAGCTCTACGAGAAGTACTTCGACGGCATCCGCGTCTCGCCGCGGCACATCGCGCTCGAGCTCGACGGCCAGGAGGTGTACGACGTCTATTTCTCGTGGGACACGGCCACGGTGTTCACGGCGCTTCGAAAAGGAGTCGAGAACCGTTCGCCGCCCAGGCCGCTCGACCACGACATGCCGCTCGCCGATCGCACGCGGAGCCCCGATGTCGTCGATCGAACCGCGATCGAGACGGAATACCAAGCGGCGCCGCCGGAGGTTCGCCGCGCGCTGATTCAAGCGCTGCTCACGCGGCGCGAGGTCGATCAGGTCGACCTGCTGCGCCTGGCGATCTTCGGGCTGGATCTCCAGCTTGCTCGGCTCGCACGCCAAGCGCTCGCTCGGTCCGAGACCGAGGGCGCCGTCGACCTGATCGCGGAAGCGCTGAAGGTTCCGCTCGCGGCCGAAGAGCGCGACCTGTTGATCCAAGCCTCCGAGCGCCTGGGCCAGAAGTTCCCGCGCGCGCGCACACTGACCGCCGTGCACCAAGGGCTCGCGCAGAACTCGAAGTGGGTCGACGCGCGTCGCTCGTCGGAGAAGGAATACGAGTCGCAAGTCCGCGGATCGAGCGCGAGCAGCGTCGAGACACGTGCAGCCGACTCGGAAGCTCGACCGCAGGACGCGAATACGCGGATCGAGCTCGCGAAGGCCCTGCTCGCGCGCGCCGAAGATCCCGCGACGGAGCGTCGCTTCGTGAAGCTGCTCGTCGAGGACGCGCGGCGATCGACGCGCGCCGCGCAAGAGCTCGGTGCGAGCGGCTGGAAGCTCGAAGTCGTGCTCGCCGTGACCGACGCGCTGTCCGGAGACGATGCCAGCGCGCGCGCGCACGCGGTCGCTGCGATCGAAGGCGGCATGTTGATGCCGGGAGCGACCTCCGACAACGTGCTCGAGCGACCGGAGCTGCGCGTGCTGGCGCTGTTCGCGAGCGCGCGGCAGCAAGCGATCCGTCAGGCGTACCGGGCCGGTACGAGTTGGCCGCCCGAGTGGCTCGCGGACATCAACGCTGCGTACGCGGTTCTCGCGCGGCACCCACTCGCGACGGACGAGTACTTGGTGTCGTTCTACGACTTCTTGCGCTGGCTCGGCGGCGCAGCGCGAGCGAGCGCGATCCTCGACGATGCGCTGGCGCGCTTTCCGGGCTCGCCGCTCGTGCACGACAGGCTGCGCGCGCGGATCCTCTGGGAATCGGGGCCCGACGGCCTCGAAGCGGGCTACGCGGCGCGGCTTTCACAGGACTCGTCGAGCGTCGACCTGATCTGGTTCGCGGGTTACGCGTCGCTCGTCGCGGCCGAGCATCACCGCCGCGACGGCAACGTCGACAAGGCGCTCACGTCGTACGGGCGCGGCATCGCGTACTACGAGAAGTTCGCTGCCGAACGTGTCGAGAGCCAGAGCAGCGCGGACCACTTCGTCGCGCTCGCATGCGCTGGACGCGCGCGCATCGCGCTGGAAGGCGGCGACCTCGAGCTCGCGACGCAGGCGATCCTCGAGTCGTTCACGCGCGGGCCTGCGGCAGGCGCGACACCCGACGGGCTCAACATCACGCCGGTGGACACCGCGAAGATGCTGAGCGCGCGTCTCGACCCGACGGTGAACGCCGACTTGGCGACGCGCTTGCAGGCGGGTCTCGATGCGCTCGATCCCGCGCTGCTCGAGAAGCGGGCGTTCGAGCTGGAGAATCCTCGGCCTCGTCCCAATCGAAGCCCGCGCGACGGCGAGCGTCGCGAACCGCCGCGGTAGCGGCTTCGTTCACTCCGCCGACTCGAGAACCGTCGAGAGCACGCGGCACGAGTTGGTCTTGAACACGAAGAAGATCGCCTGACCGGCGCACAGGCCGAGCTCGTGCGCGGAGGCCTGCGTCAGGCTCGCCGAGAGTCGCGCGCCTTTTCCGTCGTCGAGCTGGCCATCGATGCGTACGACGCCGCTGGGTGAAGATTCGACGTGCTTCACGACCGCGGGCAGGACGTTGCGCGCCGAGATGCGCGTCGGCTGGTCGAGCGCGACGAGGATCTCGTCGGAGCCGATGGCGAAGAGCACTCGCGCTCCGACCTTCAAGCCCAGCGACGGGACGCGCGCTGCGCCTCCCGCGTCGAGGGCGACGACCGAAGTTCCGTCCGTGACGGCGGCGACCGATCCAGCGAGGACGTTCTCGAATGCACGCTCGCCAGCCCGCGCGTAACGCAGGACTTCGCTCGGCGCGCCCTGAGCGCGCACGCGGCCGGCCTCGAGGACGACCACTTCCTCACACAGCGCCTGGACCTCGGTCGCGTCGTGCGACACGAACACGGTGGGGAGGTCGAACTCGTCGCGCACGCGGATCAAGTACGGCAGGATGCGCCGTCGCAGCGGCACGTCGAGCGAGCCGAGCGGCTCGTCGAGCAGCAGCAGCGCGGGTCGCGATGCCAGCGCGCGTGCGAGCGCGACGCGTTGGCGCTCGCCGCCTGAGAGATGCGTGCACGGACGGTCGAAGAGGTGCGCGATCTCGAGGATCGCGGCGATGCGCTCGACGAACGACTCGTCGGCGGAATGCGAGCTCTCGTGCAACGCGCCCGCACGAACGTTGCGCTCCACGGTCCAGTGCGGAAAGAGCAGCGCGTCTTGCGGCACGTAGCCGACGCTCCGGCGATCGAGTGGCAGCGAGACCTGCGCGGAGTCGTCGAAGAACACCGTCTCGCCGACGCGGATCCTGCCGCGCGCGGGTGTGCGCCAGCCTGCGAGCGCCTCGAGCAGGCTCGTCTTCCCGGAGCCTGACGGGCCGAAGATTCCGAGCGACCGCGCATCGCTCTTGACGTCGACCTCGAGCACGAAGTGCGCGAGCGGCAGGACCACTCGGAGCTCGGTGCGCGCCCGACTCACGGCGCGGTTCCTGCGCGCGCGCCGCGGCGGAGGAGTCGCTCGATGCACCACATCAAGCAGAACGCGATGCCGACGGTGATCGCGACGAGCCGCAGCGCCTCGTCCGTGTTTCCGAGCTGGATCTCGCTGAAGATCGCGAGCGCGAGCGTCTGCGTCCGTCCGGGAATGTTCCCTGCGACGATGACCGTGGCACCGAATTCGCCGAGCGCGCGGCCGAAACCGAGCGCCACTGCGGCGAGCAACCCACGGCGTGCGAGCGGCATCGTCACCGAGAGAAAGGCGCGCGCGCGCGACATGCCGAGCGTGCGCGCCATGCGCTCGAGGCGCGGATCGACTTCCTCGAACGCCGTTCGCGCCGTGCGTGCGACGAGAGGGAGCGCGACGACGGCGGACGCCAGCACCGCCGCGCGCCACGTGAACAAGAGGTCGAGATCGATGCCCAGGGTGCGCGCTCCCAGAAGTCCGTTGCGCGCGAGCAGCGTCAGCAAGAGATAGCCGATCGCGGTCGGCGGCAGGACGAGCGGGAGCGCTACCACAGTCTCGAGCAGGCTCTTGCCACGGAATGATCGTCGGGCGAGCGCGAAGCCGAGCGCGATGCCGACAGGCGCGACGATCAGCGTCGCGCACAGCGCCACGCGTAGTGTCGTCCACAGGATCACCGCTGTCGCAGAGTCGGCGGAGTTCACTTCGTGTGCACTTTGGGCACGAGCCTGCCCTCCGGGACTCGCGCGGCAGTGGCGATCGCTTATACAGCGAAGCCGCTCGTCGACCAAGCTTCGGTCGAGGCTCAGGCAACGGAGGCGGACTCGTCGACGACGGACGTTGCGTCGAGACCGACCGCCTCGAAGCTACCCTTGCGCGCACGTGCTGAACCGGACGGGGTCCTACGAACGATCGCGTGCGGAAGGGCGCCGGTTCTTGGTCCATGATCGTGCATCCAGCGCGGCCCGGACGCCGTATCGAGCACTGGACTCGGGAGCTGGATCGGCGATGATTCGACTGGAGACGAGATCATGAGACTAGGTCGGTGGATCGCAGGAGTCTTGGCGGCGATGCTCGTGGCGGCTTGTACTCAAGGACCGACCCCAGTGTCGGAGAGGCCCATGACGAAGAATGAAGCGGCCGAGAACGAATCGGCCAAGAACGATGGGCTCGCGTCCAATGTCGTGAAGTCCGATGCGGAGTGGCGCGCGTCGCTGAGCCCCGATGCGTACCGCGTGCTGCGCGAAAAAGGGACCGAGCGCGCGTTCACGGGCGCGTACCACGACTCGCACGACGCCGGCACGTACCGCTGCGCAGGGTGCGGCGCGCAACTCTTCAGCTCGGATCAGAAGTTCGATTCGGGCTGCGGCTGGCCGAGCTACACCGCGCCCGTCGACTCCCAGGCGGTGCACGAAGAGGTGGATCGCAGCTACGGCATGAGTCGCACGGAGGTCCTGTGCACGCGCTGCGGCGGTCACTTGGGCCACGTCTTCGACGACGGGCCGGCGCCGACCGGCCTGCGCTACTGCATCAACTCGGCCGCGCTCGACTTCGAGTCGCCGAAGCCCGAGCCGAAGAAGTAGTCGGCGCGGCCGGGCACGCTCGCGCTAAACTCTTCGCTGTATGCCCATCGCACGCATCCTCGGGCGCGTCCTGCCGATCGCCTTCGCGACGATCTGGCTCGCACCGACCGGCTTCACATGAGAGATGTGCAAGAACGCGATCGGGTCCGATCGCAATCATCTCGCCGAGGGCATCAACGCCAGTGTCTTGTTCATGATGGCGATGGTGTTCGCCGTCCTGTTCGGATTCATCGGCTTCGTGTGGTGGAACACGCGCGCGGCGCGCCGGCGTGAGCGCTCCGGGGATGCGTTCGCTCCGCCGGGCAAGCTGCGCTGGAACGCTGACGACCTGAAGGAGTGAGCGGCGGCGCGGCGCGTTCGGTCGCGCACTCGCGCCGTGTTCAGCGCTCGCGGAGCACGATCACGACTTTCCCGACACCGCTCCCCGGACTCACTTCGAACCGCGGCGCTCGGACCTCGATGCGCTCGAGATCCTCGCGCTCGATGTCCATGCGCAGGAGGGACTGCACGGCATCGAGCCGAGCCTGCGCGATCGCCAACGCCGCGACGCGTGTGCGCTTGCGCGCCCGCGTGGGTGCGTTCGATCTCAGGATCGCGAGCACCTGATCGAGTCCGGACTCGACCGACGCGAGCTCGCGATCGACGTGCCGCAACCTCGCCGACGCGGCTTGCGCTTCCGTGGCGCCGACGGCGAACAGCGCGCGGGCCTGCGACGTCGCGACCGCTCGCTCGCGCAGGAGCTCCGCTCGGCGCTGGCGCGCGCGCGTCACCAGTTCGCGACATTCTTCCTGCGGCGGATTCGCGAACGCTTCCGCGCGATCGACGTCGCCGGCACTGAGCTCGTGGCGAATCTCGATCGAGAGATTGCGGTTCGACGTGAACTGCTTGTGCAACTCGAAGAGAGCGTCAGCCGTTCGTGGAGGGAGCTCGCTCGACCCGGGCGCGAAGACGATCTCCTTCAGCGCGCGTGGACCACGCTCTTCAGCTTCGGCGTCCGGCACGAGTGCGCCGAGCAGGCGCAGCGGCGCGCCGGCCAGCGCAACCGCGAATACTTGCGCGAAAGCGGCTGTCGCCGTGAGCGCGATCTCTCCGCTGGACACTCCGTCCCGGCCGATCGTGAACCCGGTGGAGACGCGGTGTTCGCCGGCGGGATTGCGGAGGAGGAACAGCGCCGCGTTGAGCGCGACGGGAAGCGACAAGGTCGACTCGAGCGGTCCGCCCGCCGGTTCCTCGACGTCGAGATCGCTGAACACGAGCGTCGTCTGCACCTTCGTGCCCGCATCGCCCTTCAGTTTCGCGTCGACGCGCAGGTCGAGCGAACCATCCTCAACCCGCACCGCGGAATCACGCGCGGCCGCGCTCGCGATCGGCTGCAGTTCCAGTCCCGAGAGGTTCATCCGCACCCAACCCGACATCTGCGGACGCAGCGCGACGTTGCCGGAGACGACGAGCTCCTCGAAGACGGGCGCGCTCGTTTCGGGCTCGGGACTCGCGGCTTCGATCGGCACTCCGAGCTTCGGCGGAGCTCCGGTCACGACGGCGTGGAAGCGCATCGGAACGTTCTCGCGGAGCGCGCGCGTCGTCAGGCCCTGAACTTCCACGTCGAGCCCGCCGAGCGTGTGAACGATCTCCGGCGCTCGTGTCGCGTCGCGCATCTCTGCGGCGACACCCGAGATCGTGAGTCGGTCGAGTCGAACCTCGGAAGTGTCTTCGGACAGCGCGGAGGAATCTGTCACCCGCGCAGGGTGACTGGACGCGTCGCTCGCGCCCGGCTCCGCGGACGAAGCGGCGACGTGGATCGCGAGCCCCAGCGCCGAGAGCTCGGTGCCGTCCCAGCGCGCCACTCCGCGCGGGTGCTGTATGTCCACGCTCTTCACGTGGACGAGTCCGCGCGCGCGGTCCACGCGCTCGACCTCCGCCGTGATCGAGTCCACGCCGGCCAGCACTTCGCCGTGCGGCGCATCGCGGAAGGCGAGGCCTTCGAGGCGCACTTCCGCACCGAACGGCTCTACGAGCCACGAGTCCGCGCGTCTCGATCTGCGGACGTCGAGCTTCACATCGAGCCGGCCTTCGAGCGTGCCGCTCTCGATGTCTCCACGCATTCGTCCGGCGAGCTCGGGTAGGAGTTCGACGATCCCTTGCGTTCGAACTCCGTTCGCGGCGAGCGCGAGCGTGAGATCGGGATCCTCCGCGAACGGTCGCGCCACGCCCTCGATCCGCCACGCGTCGACGAGGCCCGCGATCGAGCCGTCGACGCTCCACGCGATCGGCGTCGTCGCTTGCGGCGACTCGTCGAGCACCGTGCACGGACCTTCGATGCGAACGCCGACGCGGCCCGCGAGTGCGCGCGCTTGCGGTCCGCGGCGAGCGTCGCGGTACGTGAAGCGCTCGAGCGCGAGCGCGACGCTCCCGGCGAGCTCGACGCGCGACAGCGGCATGAGTGCGTCGCCTTGCGCGCGGGGTGCGACGGCACCGGAACCCTTCGACGACGTCGCGCTGCGATGCGTGTCTTCGACGGGCTCGATCCGCATTCCGAGCGCGTGGAGCGCGCCGCGATCGTCGTGCTCGGCCGCGAGCGAAAGTCCTTCGACCGACACGGGTCCGATCGTGAGCACGCCCGCGGCCGCATCGAAGCGCGGCACTTCGAGCGATGCTCGCCGGCACGCGAACCACGGATCCGCGGATCCATCGCGCCACTCGATGTCCGACGCGGCCAATCGCGCACGGAGTCCGCCCTCGGCGGGCATCGCGATCTCCGCCCGCAATCGGCCCGAGAATCGTCCGTCGCGGGACTCGAGCTCGATCCCCGGCGGCAAGAGGCGGGCCGCGGGACCGGAGCGGATGCCGCTCGCGGTGACCGAGGCCTCGACGCTCGCGGCCTGCGTTTCGAGCACGGCGCCGCCCGTGACATCGAGCGATTCGATCGTGTCCGGCACGCGGATGTGCGCCGCGAATTCGCAGCGCTCACCCTGCGAACCCACGTTCTTCGCGCTGGCCTCCATGAAGAGCGCGGTCTCGATCGGAGGATCGATGGTCCAGTCCTTCCACGCGAAGTGCGCACGCTCCATCGAGGCCTCGCGCACGCGCCATTGCAGAGGCTCGGAGGGCACCTCTTGTTCCTCCGGTGCTGCGGCGTTCGCGGGTTCACTCGCAAGGACATCGACAGGACTCGACGGCAGCCGCTCGAAACGCACGAACGGCTCGACGACCGCGATGCGTTCGATCGCAAACCCTCCGTCCGACAGGGCGATGTCGTCGACGCTCAGCGAGGTGAGTCGCAGGATGTCCTGTCCGCTGTCGGCGAGACGCGCGTCGCTGATCCGCAGGCTGCCGCGCCAGCCGTCCGCGTGACGAATCTGCGCTTGCACGCGGACCGCGGCTTCGCCGTGCTCCAAGGCGCGCGCGATTCCGACCGGCCGGAGCAGCGCGCCCTGGATCCCGGTTCCCGACAGCGCGAGATCCGCCGTGAGATCGATTCGGCCGAGCTTCGTTGCGATCGTGCCGCGCAGCTCCACCTCGTCGAACAGTCCGGGTGCCGCGGCGCGCGCGACGAGAGTCGCCGGCGGCGGAGTCGCGTCATTCGGCTCGCCGCCCACGGTCAAGTTCAAGAGCTCGAACCCGAGCGGATCGATGGTGAGGCGTCGTGGCGGATCGTGAGCTTCGTCGACGAAGCTGAGCTGGCTACCTTGCCACGCCAGCCGTCCGATCTCGATGCGCGGGAGCGTGATCGTGCGTGACGGTGCACGCGCGCTGGTTGCGACTTCGGCCTGTCCCGCAGCCGGCGCCGAAAGCCCGAGCGTCCGCAGACCGAACGAGGTCAGCCGCCGCGAGGGATCGCGCGCGAAGAGAATCCGCGTGCCCGAGATCTCGACGTCTCCGAAGCGCACGTGGCGGAGTTCCGGATCGAAGCGCAGCCCGCGCGCACGCACGTGGCCGAGTTGTGACGCTTCGTGGCCGTCGAGCGTGAGCGTCTCGTCGACGTCGAGCTCGCCGTCGGTGACGCCACACACGTCGGTGATCGCCTCGCCGGTCAGCCGCAAACGCAGGCCGCCTTTCTGTCCCGTTCGCTCGAGCCCGGCGGCGCGCAAGTAACCGGTCAGCGCATCGAGATCGATGTCGTCGACGGTGACGGTCAGGTCGATTGCGCGCGTCGGAACGAACGGCGCGAGGGTGCCCTCGACGCGCACTTGTTGCGCGAGGCCCGGCATGCGCACGTTGGCTCGAATGGTGGACCCGGGGCCCGAGCGCACGCGCGAGTGCACCAGCTCGGTCACTTCGATCTCGTCCACGAACACCGGCAGCGCGACCGGCGGATCCACGCGGCGATCGACGAGCTCGAGCTCACCGCCACGCAGCGCGAAGGTGTCGAGCGACCAGGGGATCGCGTGTGCGTCGTTGCGCACGAGGAGCGTGATCCAAGGCGAGGTCGAACCGCCGATCCACGAACGGAGCGACGCTGCGAACGAGTCCCACCAGGGCTGCTCCGGGAGCTCACGACTCCGCAGCGTGACGTCGAGGCCCGCGAAGCGCAGCCGGTCTGCCGCTTCGAGCGACGCTCGCGCTCGTACGCCCAGGATCTCGACGCGCGGGATAGACGCACTCCGCTCCGAGAGCGAGTCGACGTCGACGAACGCGGCGTCGATCGATAGCGCCTCGATCCCGTCCGCGGAAAGGCTCACGTCGGAGATCTCCGTGTGAACGCGCAGCGCAGCGCGCGCCTCGCCGGTGACGTGCACGTCGATGCGCGCGCGCAATCGGCCCGCGATCGAATCGCACACAGGGGCGATGCCGAGCTCGGCCAGGTACGGAGCGAGCTCGCGCGGGTGCAATCCACCGAGCTGCACGCGTGCGTCGAGCCGGATTCGATCCGCGCTCCACTCTGCGTGACCGTGCAGGTGCGCGCCGTCGAGGAATCGGTCTCCGACGAGCTTGACCGAGAACCGCGTGCGCCGCTCGGGATGCCCGACGTTCGAGATGCCCGCGTCGAGGTGGTACGAGCGCACGAGCGCCGGCACGAACGTGCGATCGGTGACGTGAACCGAGACGTCTTGGACGCGCAGTGCCTCGACGGCGAGCGGGGGAGAGAGGTCGATCGGCTCGGGTGCTGCACCCTGTTTCGCGGACTCTTCCAGAACGCTCGAGACAACGTCCGCGCCTTCCGCCACGGGCTCCGTCAGATTCCACGAGCCATCGGAGAGCCGCTCGAGCTGCACGTCGACACCATCGATCTCGAGGCGCTGGAAGCGCAGCTGTCCCGTGAGAAGCGGCCAGACTTCGAGGTCGAAGATCGCGTAGTCGACGACCGCGAGAGGCGCGCGCGATTCACCGTCAGCCGCACGCGGGACGAACGCGACGTAGCGCATCTCGCCGCGGCCGGACAGCACCGAGACGTCGAGATCCGCCCACGAGCACGTCAGCCCGCGCGACTCGAGCAGGCCGTTCACGACGCGCGAGAGCACGAGTCCGAACGCGAGTCGCGCGCCGAGCCCGAGCGCGATGAGGACGACGAGGACGCGCAGCCAGCGGCGACGAATGCCGAACCGGACGTCGCGCCCTGTGCTCGCTGTGCGCTCGGGCGCGATCGGTGTGCGTTCCGGTTTCATCGCGCTTCGCCCCGCACCGCGTCGAGCGCCGCGCGGCGCTCGGTGAGCGGCGCCAGCGGGTCGAACGTGCCGAGCTCCGCGCCGCGCGCGCGGAGCCACTCGAACGCGCGCAGTCGCGCGGCCGGATCGGCGTCCGCGAGGAAGTTTCGATGCTCTTCCTCGAAATGCCGGTCGAGATCCGCCAGCGCGTCGCTCTCGCGCACGGCGTCGAGCAGCAAGTCGGGAAACCGCGCGAGCGCTCCGGCATGGACGAGCAAGAGCGCTTGGAGCTCGAGCTCGAGCGGCGCCTTCTCGTTCGATGCACGCGCCGCGAGCCACGCATACGACGTGCTCTCGAGGATCCAGCCGAGCACGTGCGGGTCACGATCCGTGAATTCGCGTCCGTGTTCGCGATCGTCACGCGCGCGTGCGGCGAGGAGCGCGAGGTAGTTCTCGAGCGCCGCCGGCTCCGCGTCGATGGCGAGCTCGCCGGTCAGAACCGCGTCGCACACCTGCGCCAGGAAGACGAGCGCGGGCCGGCGCAGGGAGCGGTCCTCCAATGCACGCATCGCGCTCGCGCTCTCGAACTGAAAGCCTTCGCGCGGCGAGACGACACTGGCCGTCGCTCGTGCGCGTTCACTCGACCGTGCGAGCGCGGAACGTGAACGCTCGAGCGCTTCCGCGAGCGCGGGACCGGTCGGCGGCGGAACGCGGCGCAGCTCGACTCGGTAGCCACCGTGCGGCGCTGTGTCGCACGGAGCGGGGAGGAACACGCCCAGCGGCGTCTTTCCAAGGTCGGGAAGCGGATCGAGGACGAGGTGCTCGCGCTGCACGCGCGCTCGCGGCGCGTCGCTCGTCGCACGGTCCCGAGCCCCGACGGGTCCTTCGAACACGACGGCGAGCGCGACGGGATCGGCCTCGTCGAGCGATCGCGCGAGCTCGAACTCCAGTTCGAGCCAGCGCATGTGCGGAGCGTTCCGCGCGGCCGGATTAGGCCGTGCGGACCACGTGGCTGTCGTCCCCGGCCAGAGGGGACTCGATTGAATCGCAAGTGACGACGCGCTCGCGCTCGCATCCGGCGCGCGAGTGCACACGACTCCCGAAGCGAGGACGCTGTGCGTCTGAACGGTCGCCTCGTCGGACTCGACGAACACCTGTCGCGTGAGCGCCGAGATCGGTTCGCCGGCGGGCATGGGGCTCGTCACGGCGTACGCGTACTCGATCTCGAACCACCACGCTTCGCTCGAGTCGTCGAACGCCGTCGGTTGCGACGGAGCGCCGACGGGGCCGCTGTGGATCGTCCCGACGTACGTGTCGAACGACAGCTCGAGCGGCAACGCGGAAGGTGCTCCGCCCGTCGCCTGGCAGGCGCAGGCGAAGACGAGGACCGGCGCGACGACGGTTCGAAGTTCCATCCGACGCGGGATTGTCCCAGGTGCGCGCAGCCGGCGCGACCCCGGGGAGCGCTCGACTTTCGCGCGCGCGCATGAAACCAGCGGCGATCCGCGCCTGTCCCTCTGCACATGGCCGGCGAGCACGACGCATCCACAGTCTTTCCAGACGACAGCCTCGCGTGGCGCGGCCTGGTGCTGTTTGGCGTCGGCGCCGCGGCGGCCGTTCTCGGTTCACTCGTCAGCGGATCGTTGCTCGAAGGTCGGGTACAAGAGCCAGGGCCGGTGACGGTCTGGGCCGCGGATCGCGGCGCAAGTCGCGTGTACGGGCTCGATGCGGACTGCATCGTCGCGCGCGCGATCGACATCGGCTCGCCGCTGCGGGTCGTCTCGGCGGGCGAGCGTGGTGTCTGGATCGTGCGCGCCCGCGCTGCGCACGCGCGGTCGGCTCACGAGCTCGTGCTCGCGACCGAAGTGGGCCGAGTGAAGCTCGAGTTCGAGCTCGAGATCGGTCGCTGCCTCGACCTCGCGGCGACGCGCGACGGCGATGCGCTGTGCGTCACGCAGGACGAAGCCGGAGAGCGGTGCGCGTGGCGCATCTCGCGCGACGGCGATCGGGAGGCACTCGTAGAGGCGGACGACCTCACTTCGATCGCAGGCCTATCGGGGTCGATCGCGATCGGAACGAAGGACGGCGAGCTCCTGCGATTCCGCACGGGCGGCAGCGAACGCTCGTGCGCGCTCATCGCGCGATCGATCGTCGATCTCGCGACCGGACCGCACGCGGACTCCGTGTGGGTACTCGATTCCGAGCGCGAGGTGCTCTTGGTCGACGCGTATGACGAAGTCGTGTGGCGATCGGCCACGGGTTTCGACGCGCGCACGCTCGCGCCGATTCCAGGCGCGGAGCTCGTCTGGGTGACCGAGATCCACGCGCCGCGCGCGCGTCGCCTAGGCCGCATCGATGGTCGGAGCGCGGACGATCTCGAGTGTTCCGATTTCGGAACGACGGCCGCGGAGTGCGCGGTCGGATTGCCGGGCGGCGGCGTGCTCTTCGCGCTTCCCGGAGCGTTGGTGCACCGCGACGAGCGCGGCCGGCCTTCACCCGGTCAAGGTGGATTCCACACGCTCGTCGATCTTGCTGCGCGCTGATGCAGGGTCACGCGAGCAGCGCGGCCGCGATCAAGGTCTTCGCGTCCTGGACGTTGCTCGCGAGGATCTCGGCCGGGCTCATGCGCACGATTTCGAGCTCCTCGTCATCGTCCATCGCCTTTCCGCCGCCGGGGATCGCGTGCAATTCACGCGCGAGGAACAGCGTCATCAACTCGCTGCAGAACCCGGGCGCGGCGAAGAACTCGCACAACTTTTCGAGGTGTCCGGCTTTGAGGCCGGTCTCTTCCTCCAGCTCGCGCAGCGCCGCGTCCGGTCGGCTCTCACCGGGCTCGATGCGGCCCGCAGGCACTTCGATGAGCCAGTCGCCCGCAGCGTGGCGGTACTGTTTCACGAGCACGAGTCGTCCGTCGTCGTCGAGAGCCGCGATCGCCACCGCGCCCGGGTGGTCGACGAGGGTCAACTCCTGCTCGAGTCCCGACGGCAAGCGCACCGACTCGCGGACGACGTCGAAGATGCGTCCTTCGAAAACGCGTTGCGAAGCCAGGATCGTGATGTCTGGATGGCGTCGTAGCGACACGCGGACAGCCCGCACACGGCGGTTCAGGCGACTTGGTGGGCGCGTCCGCGACGTCGCGGTTCATCCGTCGTCGTGCTCACGGACCGCTCGAGCCCGGCGGCGAATGCTTGCGTCGAGTTGGCCAAATCCTCGCGGCCGTGATCGAGCGCCGTCTGCGCGAACTTGCGCAGCACGCGCTGGACTTTCGTGACTTCACGCAGGACCGGCGAGTCCTTGCGCGATTTCATTTCCAGCCGCTGTTTGATCTTCTCCAGCTTCGCGGTCAGCTCGGAAATGCGATCTTCGTCGCTGCGACGTTGATAGTTGCGTTTCGACTGGGTGGGCATGGACTGATTCGGTTGCACAAGTTTGTGAAACGGGTCGACGGATCAAACGGAAAGCACCGTTCATGCTCCAGAGCAGATCCCGCCGATGGCCTCTCCTCCTAACCAGATCCGCGCGGCCAAAATCGCCGCGCTCAGAGGTCCCGTGTAATACGCGGACCAGAGCTGCCAATCGCGCGGGGCACTATAGCCGGCCCGGATCAGTGCAACAAGTCACTGTTTGGCGAATCTTGAGCGAGTTCGAATTCACAGCGCGAGCGCCGGCGTGCAAACCGCAGAGGAGCATTGCTATCCTTATTGGTCACGGTGTTGCGTGCACGGCACGCCGCGAAGCGCACGTTCCGACGGATGACATTCGAAGCCGACATCGAGCGCGTCTTGTTCAGCGAGAATGAGATTCGGGCGCGGATCGACCAACTTGCAGGTGAGCTGACGCGCGCGTACGCGGATCGTGACTTCACGGTGGTGTCCGTACTCAAAGGCTCGTGCGTGTTCGTTGCGGATCTCATTCGCAGGATCCCGATTCCGCTCGAGCTCGCGTTCGTCGCTGCTTCGAGCTATCGCGACGGGACGCAGCCCGAAGCGCTCGACGTCATCTTTCCGTCGGGGAACGAGATTCAGGGTCGCGACGTGCTCCTCGTCGACGACATCCTCGATACAGGCCGAACCTTGAAGCGCCTCCGCTACGAGATCATCGAGCGCGGGGCCCGCGAGGTGAAGACCTGTGTGTTCCTCGACAAGCCGGCGCGGCGAGCGGTCCCGCTCCAGGCCGACTTCCGCGGGTTCGACGTCGAGGATCTGTTCGTGGTGGGATATGGTCTCGACTTCGCGGGCCGATATCGCAACCTGCCGTACGTGGGCGCGCTGCGCGAGTCGGTTTTCCAGGCCGCAGGGGATCGACGCGGCGCCGCGCCGCGCGCCTGATCCGCGCCAGTCTTTCACCGTGACCCACTACATCCCGATCCCGCCGGAGCGGCACGGCATGGAGCTCGACGAGTTCCTGTGCCTTTCGTTTCCACTGCTCAACAAGGGGTTCCTGCGCCGGCAAGTGCGCGACGGACACGTCCTCGTCGACGGCGGACCCGCGCACCCCTCGCAGCGATTGCGGACCGATCAGGTACTCGTCATCGATTTCGACGAGTCCGCAGGACTGCCCGAAGCTCCCGTCGCACCGAAGGTCGAGATCCCGGTGTGCTACGAAGACGAACACTTGCTCGCGGTCGACAAGCCCGCGGGACTCGCCTCGGAACCGGAACGCTGGGCGCGCGGCAACGCGAGCCTGTCGGGCGCGTTGCTCGAGCTCGCGCTCGATCGGTCGAAGCTCGGGCGCACGGATCCCACGACACCGGGACCTGGGCTCGAGTTTCGGCCGCGGCTGTTGCATCGACTCGACAAGGACACGACCGGTGTCGTGCTCGTCGCGAAGACGATCGAAGCGGAGCGTCAATTGCGCGAGGCCTTCGACGCGGGACGCGTGACGAAGACGTACCTCGCGCTCGTCGAGGGCGAGTACGGACTCGTCGACCACGGCGAGGAGATCATCGACCTCCCGATTGGACCCGACGATCAGAAGAGTGGGCGGATGCAGGTCGACCGCAAGGACGGCAAGCCCTCGCAGACAAAGGTGATGATCGAGCAGCGCTTCCGCGGCTACACGTTGCTCCGCTGTCAGCCGCTGACGGGGCGCACGCACCAGATCCGCGTGCACATGCGCGAAGTCGGGTTCCCGCTCGCGGTCGATCCGGTGTACGGCCGGCGGAACTCGCTGTCGCTCTCCGAGATCAAGCGCGACTATCACAAGAAACCCGGCAGCAATGAAAGCCCGCTGATCGACCGCCTGACGCTGCACGCGCTCGCGATCGAGCTGCCGGCGTTCGCGAGCCATTCGAGCGACGACCCCACGAGCTACAGCGGCGAGCCGCGCATGCTGCGCATCGAGGCGCCGATGCCGCGCGATTTCGCGCGCCTGCTCAAACAGATGGCGAAGGTGCGCGCGCCGTGAGGATGCCATGAGGATCAAGGAGAAGGTCGGCGACTTCCGCGTGCGGGAACTGCTCGACGACAAGTATCTGCGCGATCGCGGACCGTTTCGCGTCTACCGCGTCACGAAGAAGAAGCTCACGACGATCGAAGCCGCAGCCGTGCTCGCCGACAGGGCCGGCGTGGGCAAAGCCGAAGTCGGCCTGGCCGGGCTCAAGGACCGCCAGGGCGTGACGACTCAGTTCATGAGCGCGCCGAGAGGGCGCGCCGTCCGCTTGCAGACGCCGGAGCTCAAGATCGAGGCCGTCGGTTTCGCGCGCGAGCCGCTGTCGCCCGCGCACAGCCTCGGCAACGCGTTCGACGTGCGTCTGCGCGAGCTCTCGCCGCGTTCACTCGAGCGCATCGAAGTCGAACTGCAGGTCGTGCGCGAGCACGGGATCCCGAATTACTTCGGCGAGCAGCGCTTCGGCAACCTGCGCCACGGACAGGGCTGGATCGCGCGCGACCTCGTGGTCGGAGAGCACGAGCGCGCGCTTCAGTCGCTCTTGTGCGCGAAGTCCGAGAGCGACAACGACCGCAACAGACGATTCAAGGCCGCACTTTCGGCGAAATGGGGCGACTGGCGCACGTGCCGCGAGATCGCCGGCAAATTCGGCCAGCACCACTCGGTGCCGCCCACCAAATTGGCGGTGCCCGCATTGCTCACGCTAAAAGATCCACCCATTCCGGCGACAGAGATTGAAGGAAACGATTCCGGGATGAATTGTGATTTCAAGGCGGCGGGGAAACCCAGTGAAGTCACATCAAACCCATTGCTAAACGGACGACGATTGTTTTCGAGCCGTGTGAAGCTGAACAGAAAATTGCCGACCATCGTCGGGCTGAAGGTGCGCGTGTAATCCAACCCGAAATTGCGCCGCTTGAACACTTGCGCGCCAAACGTGGGCGAAGCGAGGTTGCCGTAAAAATCCGGGCGCTTGATGGGCGTGTTGTCAAAATTGAAGCGTCCACTCATCCGATTCTTTTCATTGATTTGATGATCGAGCCGCACTGAGAACGTGTCTTTGCTGATGCGATTGGCCGCC
>JANOFY010000110.1:0-4050 GCA_031413895.1 Planctomycetota bacterium
CGAGTGTCGCTCAGGACGAGCTCGTGCGCTCGCTAAGTGCAAGGGATCTGACGATTCAACTCGAGCCCGCACCGGGTGCGACCGGTTCCGCTCGACACCGCCTCGAAGGTGCCGTGCGGCGCACCGGCGACTCGATCTCGCTGACTCTACAGCTCGTCGCGGCGGAATCGGGCGGCATCGTCTGGACGGAGGCGTTTCCGATCGCGTCCGGCACACCCGCGTTCGAGCGCGCCAGACAGGCCGCCGTTCTGATCAACGGAACATTGGTCGCACGCGCTCGGGGCCGCGGGCTCACAACGCGCAGCGAAGCAGCGCGCAGCGAGTTCATTGCAACAATTGCGGAGTTCTACCGTCTTTCGTACACCGCCGACGGCAACTGGCTGGTCGCGGTTCGGCATGCCGAGAACGCGCTGCGCGCGGACCCGAGCCTGCCCGACGCTCATATGCAGCTCGAAGTGCTGTACGCGAACCGTCTCGGCTATTCGATCCGCGCCGACGAGGCGTTGCCCATCGCGCTGCGGCACGCGCAACGGGCGCTCGCGCTCGACCCCAGCTACGGGTTCCCGCTCGGTCAGGCGAACGTCCAGCTCGAACTCGATTACGCGGCCGGGATCAAGAATCTCGAGCACGGGCGCGGATCAGGATGGGACGCCGTCACTGACCTCGTGATCGGAACGGCGCTTCTCGCTCAGGGTCGCCTGCAAGAGGCACTCGCGATACTGCAGGCCGCGGCCGCTCGCGGCGGGAGTCTCTACGCCGAGATCGGCCTGGCGCACGCACTCGAGTTGGCGGGTCGACCGGGCGAAGCACGCAGTGTGCTCGAGCGTGGGCTCTCGACGAGCGCCGACGGATCCTGGTTCGGTCTCCAGGCCTTGTTGCTGAAGATCCGCGTCTGCCACGCCGACGGTGACCTGCCTGCGGCCAACGCAGCGCTCGATCGCGCGTGGCGCGCGCATGGCGCCGAGCGTCCGGAGTGGTTTCCCGGGGCGCTCGCGCTGGTCGGCCGCACCGACGACGCGCGCCGTATTCTCGCGGAAGCGGAAACGCGCTTTGCGGCGAGCCCTCTCGCTTATTCGACCGGCGCCTTCGAGGGCGCGTTTCAACTGGGTGATTTCGATCGTGCGTTCGTGTGGCTCGAGCGTGCGATCGACAATCGCGAACTCGAGTTGTTCGGCGATGTGCGGCTCGCGTCGCGGTACGCGCCGCTGCGCGCAGATCCGCGCTTTGCCGCGGCGATGGCGCGCCTCGCGGCGATCGAGAAGCCGAGCCCGCGGTAACGATCCGGCACAGGCGAAGCGACGTCAGACGGTGAGCCCCGGCGCTATCGCCAACCGACTTCTCGCGCGCTCGATCAACGCAGGAATCGGCGTTTCGCGACCGGCGGGGATCTCCTCGCCGTCGCCGCGACAGAAGATGTAGTGCGCGCCGTCCTTCACGACGCAACACAGCCCTTCGTGCAGCAGCCGATGGTGATGCCGACACAGCAGCACGAGATTGTCGAGGCGCGTGGCGCCACCATCGGCCCAATGCACGATGTGGTGGCCGTCCACGAAACGTGTGTTCGTACAGTTCGGAAACCGACAACCCCGAGCGATCTCCTGATCGCGATCTTACGGTCGCGCCGCTTCAGCGCGCGGCGCAGTGACGGCGGAATGACACGCGTCTTTCGACCGATATCGAGCGGTTCGCCATCACCGGACTCGAGAATGCACACGATCGCGCTGTCGCAGGCGAGCCGGCGCAACGTTTCCGCCGCGAGCACCGGGCCGTCTTCGACCTGCGGTGGATCGTCCGCGCCGATGCCGCCGTGTTCGAGCACGCCGCGGGGGAAATCGCCGCAACCCAACCCTTGTCCGACGTGCGTGCGCCACCGAGCTTCGTCGCCAGCACGAGGTCTTGCGGATAGGGATACAGCGTTTCGGCGATCAGCCGATTCGCCACGTGCGGTCCGTAGTACGACGACGTATCGATGAGACGGATCCCGCACTCGACGACGCGTCGCAGCACCGCGCGCGCGCGGCAGCAGGATCGCGCGGCTCGCCCCACACCATCGGTCCCGGCAATTGCATCGCGCCGAACCCGACGCGGCCGACTTCTCTGGTGCCGATGCGAATCGTTGCTGGTGCTTGCGCGAATTCAGTCATCAGCGAGTCACGCCGAACGCGGCAGCACGATCACGTTGTCGAACGACAATCGCGCAACGTCGGCCGCAACCGCGTTGCCGTAAGCGCGACCCTTTTGCGCGTAGCTGAACCGATACAGCTTGCGCGCCCGTTTTCGGTAAGTCGCCAGTCGTGTATCCAACGCCGTCTCGACGCGTGCTCGATCGTCGCGCCCGAGCCGTGCGTCGCCGATACGATCGCGCAGCAGCAACAAGTCGTTGTAGCGGCCAAGCGCGTCGCCGAGCCGATCGAGATACCAGCGCTGCGCGCGCAGCTCCGCGCCGAGCACCGGTTTGATCATGTCGAGCTGGTAGCAGCTGTATTTCGCCCAGCGCCGCCAGCGATGCATCAGCACGGCGTCGTCGCGTTCGAGCGCGCGCGCTCCGAGGCGCCGGCCACGCCGATACGAGCGCACATAGCCATCGATGAGCCCGCGATCGTCGATCCGCGCGACGTCGAGTTCGCGCCACACGCTCGACTCGTGTTGGAAGCCATCCGATACACGATCGAGCGTCGTGCGTGTGACGGCTTCGCGACCGCGGTCGCGCAACATGCGTTCGACGACCAGCAGCGCGGCCCGCGTCTTCGTCTTCGTCGCGGCGCCGAGTAGACCGCGCGTCGTCGCCAACAGCGACAACGCATCGCGCGACGGCGCCAACAGGCGATGGGTGGCGCGCAAGCGCGCGTCTGCGTCATCGAACTGCGACGCCGGGATCTCGCGCTCCAGCAGACGCCAACTCGCGCGCAGACGTTTGACCCCGATCCGCAGGCTGTGCACCGCCGTATCCGACATGGGCGCCGAACGCGCCGACAACAGATGCAGGCAGCGATTGTTCTCCTGCAAAGCGTGATAAACGACGAAGCCGCTGAATCGCATCACTGACATCCTTCACCCCCGTGGAGAGGGTAGCCGCCCCGCGGCGCATCCGCTATAACACCGCCTCTTTCGCAAGGACCGTATCCCAATGAGCGCATCGCTGGTTCTGACCGACACCGATAACGGCGTCACCGTCGTCACGCTGAATCGACCGGAGGCGCTGAACGCGTTGTCGCGCGCGTTGCGGGGAGCGATCGTCGAGACCTTCGAGCGCCTACGCGACGACGCTGCGACCGAAGTCGTCATCCTGACCGGCGCGGGGCGCGCGTTCACCGCCGGCATCGACCTGAAGGAACTCGGCGGCGAACGCGATCCGGACCCGGGTTCGGTCAGCGATCGAAGTCTGGCCCGCGTGTTCGCCGAACTGGGCCGGCCGATCATCGGCGCGATCAATGGCTACGCGATCACCGGCGGTTTCGAGATCGCACTGATGTGTGACTTCCTGATCGCATCGACACAGGCGCGCTTCGCCGACACGCACGCGCGCGTCGGCGTCGTGCCCGGCTGGGGTCTGTCGCAGAAACTGCCGCGGCTGATCGGCATCAATCGCGCGAAGGAGTTGTCGCTGACGGGCAACTATCTGACGGCGGAGCGCGCGTACGAATGGGGTCTCGTGAACCGCGTCGTCGCGCCGGAGGAATTACTGCCGACCTGCAAAGCGCTCGCGCGCGACATCCTGACGACCGATCCCGCGACGCGTAACGAGATCCGCCGCATCATGGACCAGGGTTGGCACGCGACGCTCGGCGAAGGCATGGCGATCGAACTCGACGCTAATCGCGCGCACGCGAAGCGCGAACTGACGCCGGAAAAAGTGGCGGCGCGACGCAAGGGTATTCAAGAGCGGGGCCGGGATCAGAATCGTTAACGGACACCCGACGAGCGCGGATCACGCAGGATCGCTTCGAGCCGCGACACCACGTTTTGCGTCGAGTACTTCGCTTCGACGAGTGCGCGGCCACGCGCGCCGATCTCGCGCGCAAGCGCGTCATCGTCGCGCAGCGTCTGCAG
>JANOFY010000111.1:0-9720 GCA_031413895.1 Planctomycetota bacterium
GGGTAGGCGCGACGAAGGCCGGCGGATCAGGTGTGCTGCTCACGGGCGATGCGAGCGCGACCATCGAGGACAGCGTCTTCCACCGGAACACGCGGCTCGCGCTCTCGGTCGATGGGGGTGGGCAGGCGAACGTGACCCGCACGCTGTTCGCGAGGACCGTCGCCACCAAGACGGGCTTCTGGGGCATGGCGGTGGTCACGAGATGGACTTCTCCGCGCGGAACGTAGGCCCGAAGCAGTAGACCTTGCCGAGCGCCATCGCGGCTGCTTCGGCGTACAGCTGGCCCGATTGCGTGAGGTACGCCTTCTCGTCGAAGTAGTCGACCTCGAACAAGTTGGACGTCCCCTCGCACGCGGCCGGCGTGAAGATCGGCGAATCGACGCACACGAACCCGCGCTCGTCGAAGAACGTGCGCAGCGCCGTGATCACCGCGTCGCGGATGCGCATGATCGCCCACTGCCGCTTGCTGCGCAGCCACAGGTGGCGATGGTTCAGCAGGAAGTCGGGGCCGTGCTCCTTCGGCGTGATCGGGTAACCGTCGACCGATTGAACGACATGGCCTCCGCTCACGCCCATTTCGAATCCGCCCGCGGCGCGCGGCTCGGCTTTCACTTCGCCGGTGAGCACGAGGCTCGACTCTTGTCCGGCGCGGCCGACGGCATCGAAGAGCTCCTCGGGCACGCCGCCCTTGAACACGACGCACTGCACGATCCCGGTACCGTCGCGCAGTTGAACGAAGTGCAGCTTGCCCTTCGAGCTCTTGTTGTAGAGCCAGCCTTGCAACGTGACGGTCTGTCCGACGTGCTGTCCGAGGCGTTCGACGGTGGTGATCGTGCTCATGAGAGGTGTCTTCGTCGGTGCTTCCGATGCTCCGGTCTTTCGTTCGATGCGGTGCGCGCGTTCGCTGTCACTACGGAAACGCCGAGTACGCGGCTTGGATCTGCACGTCCGTCAGCACGCCGCGGCGCACGCTGACGCGTCCCTTGCAGAGCGCGCCGTCGCGCCGCGCCTCGATCACGATGTCGCCGTCGCCCTCGACCATCCGGACGATGTCGGTGTTCGGCGTGACGATCTGCACACGTTCGTATCCGAGCGCGAGCAGCCGCGTCACCACGCGATCGGTCAGCGCATTCGCCCCGCCGCTGTGAAGCGCGAGCGCGCTCGATCCGCCTTTCATCGCCGCCGCGGACTCGACGACGGCGATCAACCGATCCTCGACGCGCTTCTGCCCGTCGCGGATGTCGATCAGAACGTGTTCCAAGCGCCGCAGATCGAGATCACCGCCGCTCTGCGCGATCCGCGCGACGTCGCGCGCGACGCCCTCGAGACGGTCGATTTGCGCGAGCTTCGCCTCGACGCGCTTGGCCCACGCGAGGCCGAGCCACGCCGCGATCGCCGCAGCGGCGGAGGCCGCGCACAAGACCGCGCACACGACGAGAAGCAGCTCGGAAGTGGTCTCGAGCGGCAGGGCGAGAGCGAAAGGCGGCATGGGGCGAGAGAGGGTAGCGTTCGCTGCGTCCGCTCCGCAACGCGCGTGCGGACGCGGGAGCGCCACCGCGCCGCGCTCGATCGTTGCCGCCGCGCCCACCTTCGATCAGGATGAGGCGCGCATGCAGCCGGATCGCGTCACGAAGCTCGACGACCCTGCGCGGCGCGGGGTCTGACGGATGGCGCTTCCCGGCACGATGGGGCGGCGGCTCCTGCTCGGCGTCCTGTTCGGCGCGCTGGTGTACGCGCTGCTCGCGATCTGGGCCGACATCGGCGCGGTGCGCGCGACGCTCGCGACGTTCCCGCTGTACCTGCTGCCCGTCGCGATGCTGCTGTCGTTCCTGAACTACTGCGTGCGCTTCGCGCGCTGGGAACACTACCGCAAGCTGCTCCAGATCGACCTCGATCGGCGGACGTCGTTCGTCATCTATCTCGCTGGACTCGCATTGACCGTCACGCCCGGAAAAATGGGCGAGACGTTCAAGAGCTGGCTGCTGCGCCGCGTCACGGGCACGCGCGTCCACAAGAGCGCGCCGATCGTCGTCGCCGAGCGCGTCACCGATCTGCTCGGGTTCCTCGTCTTGATCGCGATCGGAGGCCTGGCGACGCAGCCCGAGTACGCCTGGATCTTCTGGGCGGCACTGGGACTCTGCGGAGCGTTGCTCGCCTTGATCTCGTCGCGACACGCGACGTCCGTCGCGCTGGCGGTGCTCGCGCGCACACCCGGAGTCGGGCGCCTCGTGCCGAAAGCGGAGGTCTCGATCGAGAGCGCGCGCGTGCTCCTCGCGCCGCGCCAGCTCCTCGGCCCCACCGTGATCGCGACGATCGGCTGGAGCCTCGAGTGCACCGCGTTCTGGCTGATCGCGCGCGCGCTCGCTCCCGGCGCGATCCCGTACTTGTTCGCGGTGTACACGTTCGCGCTGAGCGCCGTCGCGGGCGCGGTGTTGATCTTGTTCCCGGGCGGACTCGGCGTGACCGAGGCGTCGATGGGTGCACTCCTGCGCAGTCGCTACATGGCCGCCGGCATCGCGGCCGAAGCTGCGAACGCGAAAGCCGTGTCGGCGACGCTGCTCATCCGCTTGTGCACGCTGTGGTTCGCGGTCGGCGTCGGGCTCGTGGCCACGTACCTCTTCACGCGACGATTCGGCGACGTCGGAGAGGAACCGAAAACGGCGGGCGCGGCACCCACCGAATGATTCGCGCGGCTACGCCGCGCTCAGTTGATTCGCGCGGCCACGCCGCGCTCAGTCCGTGACTCTCGCGATCGCCTGAAGCTCGACGCGCGCTCCGCCAGGGAGCGCCGACACGGCGACACACGCGCGCGCGGGGTACGGATCCGGGAACCGGCGCGCGTAGATCGTGTTCAGCTCCGCGTAGAGCGACATGTCGGTGAGGTACACGTTCACGAGCACGACGTCCGCAAGCGAGAGCTGCGCTCGCGCAAGCTCGGACTCGAGCGCGTCGACGGCGGATTCGACCTCCGACGCGAAGTCGTCGCGCTTGGTCCCGATCTTCCCGGACACGAAGCACAGCTCCCCCGACAGCACGGCCGCCGAGTACGGCCCGAGGGCTCCCGTTGCCGCGAGATGGCGGCTCCTCGGCGCGCTGCAAGCCGCGAACGCGAACGCGACGGCGATGGCGAAGCCCCCTCGAACGACGGTTCCCGTGTGCATGCAACCCATCTTGGCGTCTCTTCGCCCCTTGGGGGAAGCGCCGACTCACCCGTAGAATTGCGGCGCTCGCCCCCCCCACCACCGTTCTTCCCACAGGACGATCATGCGACTTCCCTTCATCGCGTGTCTCTTGGCCGTGTCCACATGGACGTCGTCGTTCGCCGTTGCGGCGCCGTTCACAGTTGCGTCGCCGGCCGCGATCGCCGATCACACGGACGAGCGCGTCGGTTTTCGCATCGGCACACCGCGCGGTTGGTCTTCGATTCCGCTCCGTGTCGACGAGCGTTGGATCGTCGCCAAGTACCTCTCCGACAAGAGCGATCACTGGAACGACGAGTCGGGATGGACGGTCGATCACCGGCCCGAGATGCACGCGATCGCGTTCGTCAGCGAAGCGATCAAGGCGCGACCGAAAGTCACGAAGAAGGAGAACAAGAAAGGCGAGACCGAGATCCTTGTCGAGTACGAGAGTCCCTTCAAGGACTACAAGGACTTCATGGCGCGCCGCTACACGGGCGGCGGCTACCACATCGCGTCCGAGGAGGAGACGAAGGTCGGCGACGTTTCGGTCACGACGCTCGAGATCAAAGTCGAGCGCGGTTCGCGCGAAGGGCCGAAGCGGATCATCACGTGGATCTACCACGTGCCCGACGTCGACCTGGCCGTGCACTTCGAGTGCCTCGAAGACGCCTACCCGAAGCTGAAGACGGAGTTCCAGCGCTGTCTGCGCTCGTTCCGCCCGATTCCACGGTCGGGCGCGAGCTTGTTCGAAGCCTCGACGCCCGGACGGCGGCTCACGTTCCTCGACCTCGACGAGCTGAAGCCCGACGAACGCAAGGTGCACAAGGTCGCGATGGAACGCGAAGCGCACGAGAAGGCGAGCGTGGGTGTGCCCGACGGTTGGACGGCGAAGAAGTACGGGCGCTTCCTCGTGATCAACCACACCGACGACAAGTACGCCAAGAAGGTCGTCGAGCAGGCCGAAGCCGTCTGGCAATACCTCGAGACGAACTTCGCTTTCATCGGTCCGGGCGAGTACGTGCGCTCGCCGATCCTCCGCATCTGCAAGGATTTCGACGAAGAGAAGACGTACTACACGTCGCAGGGCGACTGGACCTGGAACGACCTCGAGATCTTCACGCACAAGGATTACGGCGGCTCGAACAGCTGGGAGATGGAGTGGGTGAACCGCCGCGTCGCGGAGCTGTGGTTCGAGGACCGCGACCGCCAGCTCTACTGGTCGTTCCCCCAGTGGCTCGACGCCGGACTCGACCAGATGCTCGGCCAAGCGCGCAGCAAGAACGGGCGGATCGACTTCAAGACCGACGACTGGGATCGGGAAGGCGTGCGCGAAGCCGCGCGCGAGGGGCGAGCGCTGGCGCCGCGCGAGCTGATGAATATGTCGGGCGAGGAGTTCTTCCAGGAGTACGTGAACAGGCAACAGGCGGGCGCGCTGGTCGCGTTCTTCCTGACCGGCGCCGCGTCGAAGAACAAGCAGACGAAGGACGTGCTGACGGACTACCTCAAGAACTTGAAGTCGATCGTGGACGCCGTGGAGAAGGAAGAAGACGCGTCGAAGGACAAGCAGGAGAAGGACGAGCCCAAGACCGAGGAAGAGGAGGACGAGGCCTTCAAGAACGAGCGCCAGGCGTGGAAAAAGCGCGAGAAGCGCGTCATGGAAGAGGTCTGGCACAAGACGTTCAACGGCTGGAGCGACTTCGAGTGGAAGCGCTTCGAAGAGATCTACTTCAAGACCATCAATTGAGCCGCTCCACCGTGCGCCGATCGCTCGCCATCGTGCTCGCACTGACTCTCTGCACGCGCGTCGCGGGCGGAGAGGACATCCTGTGCCTCAAGGACGGTCGCGTCGTCGAAGGTCCGGTGCCGGCGATGAAACGGATCGACACGGGCATCGAACTCACGTACCGCAACGGCACCGTGCTCATCCCGAGCGAGTTGATCCAGGGCGCGGTGCTCGCAGCCGATCCCGTCGAGGCGCCGAAGACTGCGGAGGAGCAGGAGAAGTTCGTCAAGGGCTACGTGCGTTTCGAGGGCCGCTGGGTCACTGCGGCGCAGCGCGACGAGATCCTGAACAAGCGTCGCGCCGAACAGCAGAAGCTGCTCCAGGACATCCGCGATCACGGCGAGTGGCGCACGCGTTCGATCGAAGAGACGCGCACCTTCCGCTTCGAGTACACGGTGCCGAAGAACGTGTTCGGGACGTACCGCGACTCGATGGAGGCGTACTTCGCGGAGTTCGCACGCGCCTGGAAGATCAAGCCGCCCAGCAAGGCCGACCGCTTGCCGGTGTGCTTCCACGCCGACGAGCAGAGCTTCCATGAAGTCTCGGGCGCGTCCGGCGGCGTGAAGGGCTGGTTCCGTTTCGTGCGTCCGTGGGAGCTGAACATCTACTACGACCGCCTCGACCCGCGCTACAGCACCGAGGTGCTGTTCCACGAGTCCAATCACTATCTGCAGAAGCTGCTCGACCTCGAGTTCGCCTACCCGCACTTTCCCGGTGAAGCGCTGGCCGAGTACTACGGCGCGAGCGAGTGGGATCCCGTCGCGAAGAAGCTGACGGTCGGGCTGATCCAGGAAGGACGTCTCGTCGAGATCCAGACCGACATCGCCGCGGGCGAACGCATGCCGCTCGACAAGCTCCTCAGCGAGGATCGCATGTACGAGCACTACAACTGGGGTTGGTCGCTCGTGCACTTCCTGATGAACGATGCGCGTTACGCGCCCAAGTTCCAGAAGTTCGTCATGGCGCTCCCGAAGGACAAGGACGTCAAACGCCACAGCCTCGGCGTCGACAACTTGAAGACCGTCACCGGCGAGGAAGTGTTCAAGGCTTTCCTACGCGAGCTCGGGCTGAAGGATGGCGCTGCGCTGCGCAAGGTCGAGAAGGAGTGGTACGACTACATCGACACGCAGCTCGACGTGAAGTCGACGCGCGGCATGGAGCGGGCGGGAATCCAGGCCTTTGCACAGGACCGTCCGCTGCGCGCGCTGCGCATGCTCAAGGAGTCGATCGACGCGGGCAGCCGCAATCCGCTCGCGCTGAACACGTACGCGAAGCTCCTCTACTTCAAGAAGAAGCAGCACGACGAAGCGCGCGCGGTCTGGAAACGGTGCGCCGAGCTCGATCCGCTCGACGGCCGCTTCTATGCCTGGATCGGACACACGCTGGCGATCGAAAACCCGGAGAAGGAAGGCGAGCGCGAGGGCAAGCGGCTGATCGAGCTCGCGAAGGAGCTCGGTTACGACAACCCGCTGCTCCAGGTTCAGTTCGCGGAGCTCGAAGCGGCGAAGGGCGACGACTGACGCGACTTCGCTCGCCACGCGGCGAGCGCGAGCGCGAGTGCCGCGAGCGACAACCACGCGGCGATCTTCGGCCCCGCATCGACGGCGGCGGTGCGCGCCTCTGAGTCCGGCGGCGCGCGCGGCGGCTCGAATCGCTCCGCTGCACGCGCCATCCGCTCGGCGGGCGGCACGACCGCTGGGTGCGGGAGCAACGCGCTGTCTAGAAGCGCAGCCCACGACACGGCGAACGCCGCGGGATCGCCGCTCGGACGCTGCATGTCGCTCCACGCGATCTCGATGCGACCCGGCGCATGCGTGACGATGGGCACGCCGCCCTGGTCGAGCCATGTCTCGAGATCGCCGTCGTCGTCGGACACGCGTGCGCTGCCGCGCACGACACCTTGCGCGCGCCAGCCGTCGCGGCCGGTATCGATCGTGCGCTCCGGGCCGTCAGGTGCGCGGCGCAGCGTCAGCAGGGCGCCGTCTTCGGACGACGCGCCGCGTTCGTACGCGAGACTGCGTGCCTCTGCCCACGTTGCCACGAAGGCATCGATCGGCGCCGGAAGCTCGCTCGTCGCGATCACGCGCGCGGGGCGCGCACCACCGGCGATCTCCAGGATCCGCTCGCCGTTCCAATCGAACCGCGTCGTGCCGACGACCGCGATCGGGCCGTGAGACGGCTGGATCGCGGCCGCGCACACACCCGCAGTGCGCGGCGAGACGGCGAGCGGCGCGCGCGTGATCCACAAGGTTCCGGCTCGATCCTCCTCCGCGAAGCGCGGTGGCGACCTGGGAATGTGCGGCGCGCGGAGCCAATCGCTCGGCATCGACAGACCTTCGCTGCGCTCGTCGCGCGAGCCACCGGGCGCTTGCCACAGCACGCGGTCTGCGCGCGAGACGTTCTCCGCGAGCCAGCGCTCGGCCGCGCGTGCGGCCGTGGCGATCGGCAGCTCACCCGCCGCGTTCGCGCGGTACATCGTCGGACTGCGATCGACGACGATTCGCCACGTGAGCGCGGACGCAGCGTGCGCGGGGCGCGGCCCGGCGAGCGCGATCGCGCCGAACGCCAAAGCGATCGCGAGGAGAACGAGCGCCAGATCGACAGGACCGCGCGGCCGCGCGCCGGAACGCGAGATCGGCGGCGCGACCTCTTCCCACAGCGCGAGCGTGCCGATCGCGACCGTCGGCCAGAGCGGCCGCGCGCGCGCAAGCCACAGCACGATCGCGGGCAAGAGCAGCGCCACGAGCCCGAGCGGCCGCGCCCATTCGATGCCGAGGAACACGAGTGCGAGCGCGCTCACCGGACGAGGACTTCCGTGAGCAGTGTTTCGAAGGCGCTGTCGCTCGGCACGGCGCGGAACACGGCGCCGTGACGCGCGCACGCCTTCCGCCACTCCTCTTGCGCGCTCGAAAGCCGCGCGAGATAGCGCGCAGTGGTCGCCGGATCGCACTCGACGTCGAGCGTGCGCCGGCTCTCGGGATCGAGCCAGCGGACACGATCGATCGCCGGTGGTTCGAACTCGCACGGCGCGAGGATCTGGAACACGCCCAGCCAGCGCCGTCCGCGCGCGAGCGAGAGCACATCGCGCGGCGTCCGTCCGGACAGATCCCCCACCACGAACACGCGCGCCGCATCGGCGAGCGCGGGACCGTGCGCGGGAAGAACGCGCGCTTCGTCGACTCCTTCCGCAACCAAGCTCTCCAAGAAAGAGACGACGCGCGGCAGCTCGCGGCGCGCCTGCACACGGAGCTCGCGTCCGTTCGACGCGACGACACGCGCCTCGCCTTTCGATGCGACGGCGACCGCCGCGACACCGGCGGCGATCTCAGCGGCTAGCTGCAGCTTCCCCGGCGGGCCGGCGCCCATGGATGCGCTCGTGTCGATCCACACGAGCCAGTGCTCCGCCGACTCCCGTCGAGCGACGCGCACGTACGCTTGATCGAGCCGCGCGTAGAGATTCCAGTCGAGGCGCCGCACGTCGTCGCCAGGTCTGTACGGACGATGGAACGCGAACTCGCCGGCGCTGCCCGCGAGTCCAGCACGCCCGCCGCCTTCGCGCCGCTCGTGCATCGCGCGCACGGAGAGCGCGAAATGATCGAGCCGAGCCGCGAACCGCGCGTCGAAGCGAACGTTCGGGAAAAATACGGTGTCAGACACTTTTTTTCGCCCCGCAGAGCGGCGGACGACCCGCGCCGCGCCATCGTAGCGCCTCGACCCGCCGCACCGCGTGCGGATCGAACAGCACGACGTCGCCGTCGAAGCCGGACGCGAGCGACCCCTTGCGCGGCAGATGGAGCGACACGGCCGCGTGCGACGTTACGCATTCGAGCGCCGCGCGCATGGAGAGCGCGAGTCGCTCGAGGGGTGCAGAAAAACCAGGATCGAAGCGCACACTCGGTCACGGCCGGCTCGGGCGATCCGCGCGGTCCGCGGTGAGAGACACGTTGGGATCTTGCCTCGCCGCGAGGAAGCGGGCCAGCTTGCCGCCGTTCCGCCGTCCGTTCCAAAGTGCGGACATTCCGATTCCGTGCGCTAACATCAGCGGCCCCGGAGACCGCCATGGCTCGCGTCGACGATCACGAGGAACACGAACCAGACCCGCCGGGCTCCTTCGCCGCGCGCCTCAAGCGGAAGTACGGCGAGGGAGTCGATCCCGAGGTGTCGCTCGACCAAGCGGCTCGCGCGCAGGACAGCGCGCCGAGCGGCGCGTCGAGCGAGCTGTTGCGGCGGCTCTCGGATCACTCGCTCAAGGAGTCGCGCTACAAGCTGCAAGGCGAGATCGCGCGCGGCGGGATGGGCGCGATCTTGAGAGTGTGGGACGAGGATCTGCGCCGCACCTTGGCGATGAAGGTGATTCTCGGCAAGGCCGATGCGCGCGCGGCGCTGCCGGCCGGCTCACCCGGCGACGGACGCGCGGCCTCCCCCGCCGACGGCGGCACGCCCGCGGTCGACACGCGCACGCTCGGTCGCTTCCTCGAAGAAGCGCAGGTGACCGGCCAGCTCGACCACCCCGGCATCGCACCGGTGCACGAGCTCGGCCTCGACAGCGACGGTCGCGTGTACTTCACGATGAAGCTCGTCAAGGGGCGCGACCTCAAGCACATCTTCGACCTCGTGTTCGAGTCGAAGGAAGGTTGGAACGAGACGCGCGCGCTCTCGGTGATGCTCAAGGTGTGCGAGGCGATGGCGTACGCACACACCAAGGGCGTGATCCACCGCGACCTGAAGCCAGCCAACGTAATGGTCGGGAGCTTC
>JANOFY010000112.1:0-5986 GCA_031413895.1 Planctomycetota bacterium
CGCACAGCTCGATTCGCTTCGGCTTCGGACGCTTCACGACGCGCGAAGAGGTCGATTTCGCGATCGACCACGTCATCACCGCGGTCAAGCGCCTGCGCGAACTCTCACCGCTCTACGAGATGGTGCAAGAAGGCATCGATCTCTCCACAGTCAATTGGTCGGGCGGCCACTGACTCGCAGACCCTGCTTCGGAGAACGGACGGCGAACACATGGCATACAGCGACAAGGTCATCGATCACTACAACAACCCGCGCAACGTGGGTTCGCTCGACAAGTCGAACCCAACGGTCGGCACCGGCGTCGTCGGCGCTCCCGAGTGCGGCGACGTCATGAAACTGCAGATTCAAGTCGAAGGCGACCGCATCGTCGACGCCAAGTTCAAGACGTTCGGCTGCGGCTCGGCCATCGCGAGCTCATCCCTCGCTACCGAGTGGATCAAGGGCAAGACGCTCGATGAAGCGATGGGCATCAAGAACACCCAGATCGTCGAGGAGCTCTCGCTCCCGCCGGTGAAAATTCACTGCAGCGTGCTGGCCGAAGACGCCATCAAGTCAGCGGTCGCGGACTACAAGTCGAAGCGCGAGCACACGGGAGGAACGAAGTCTTGATTGCGCTCACTCCGCGGGCGGTCCTAGAGATCCGCCGCATCATCAGTGATCAGAAGTTGCCCGAGAACACGGCGCTGCGCGTCGGCGTGAAGGGCGGCGGTTGTTCGGGATTCTCGTACCAGCTCGGATTCGACGACCAAGTCGGCGAGATCGATCAGGTGACCGAGTTCGAGGGCGTGAAGGTCGTCTGCGATCCGAAGAGCTTCCTCTACCTCAACGGCACGCAGATCGACTTCGAAGACAACCTGATGGGCCGCGGCTTCAAGTTCGGCAACCCCAACGCCGCCAAGAGCTGCGGCTGCGGCGAGTCGTTCTCCGTGTGACGGCGGCGGACTCCACCGCCCTCGGTCACATCATGTCCCGCTGTCCCCACTGCGCGGCCGAGCTCGAAACGCCAGTCGGCTGCCTCGCGTGCGGCCGTCTCGTCGAGCTCGACGCCGACATCACGCCGTTCGCGATCTTCGGTTGGCCGCCGAACGACGAGATCGATGCGCGCGAGCTCCACAAGCGACTCTTGCGGTACAGCCGTCTGACGCATCCCGACTACTTCGCGGCCGCGTCGGCCGACGTGCGAGCAATGGCCGAAGACAACAGCGCGCGGATCAACGAAGCGCACGACATCCTCGCGGATGACGTTCGCCGCGCCGATTGGCTCGTTCACGATCTCGGTGGTCCCGACGAAAACGACGAGCGTCAGATGCCGAAGGAGTTCCTGCTCGAAGTGCTCGAGTGGAACGAAGTGCTGGAAGAAGCCCAGGCCGCCGGACCGAGCGCAGCGACGTCCGCGCATCTCGACGAGCTCGAACAGGAACTGCGCGCGCAGCGCGCCGAGACGATCGATTCGATCCGCGCCCGGCTCACACCGCTTCCAGAGCGCGGCGCGCCGTCGTTGCGCGACATCCGCCGCGACCTGAATGCCGTTCGGTACTTGGATCGAGCGTTGGGTGACATCGAAGCCCAGCGACTCTCCCGACCGGCCGTGCGCTGACACTCCAACATGGGCTACATCGAACTCGAAGTCCTCAACAACAGCGCGAGCGAACTCGCTCTCGGAATCGATCTGGGCACGACGAACTCGCTGGCCGCCGTGTGGCGCGACGGACGTCCGAGCGTGCTCCACGCGGAGGCTCGCTCGGCTCTCGTTCCGTCGGTGATCTATTTCCCCAAGGACGGGCCGCCGCTCGTCGGTCGAGAAGCGCGGGATCAAGCCGTCGTCGACCCGCGCAACACGATCTTCAGCATCAAGCGTTTCATGGGCCGCGGGTTGAAGGACGTCGGACCCGAGCTCGCGAGCTTGCCGTACAAGGCGAGCGAGACCGAGCGCGGGCTCATTCAACTCGAAGTGCGCGGCAAGAAGTACTCGCCCCAGGAACTGTCGGCACTGATCCTGATGCGTGTCAAAAACATCGCGTATCAAGCGCTGGCCGGCCAAGAGGTCACGCGCGCCGTCATCACCGTTCCCGCGTATTTCGACGACACGCAGCGACAGGCGACGCGCGACGCGGCGCGACTGGCAGGCATCGACGTGCTCCGCATCGTCAACGAGCCCACTGCCGCGAGCCTCGCGTACGGACTCGATCAACGCGGCCAAGGCAACGTCGCGGTCTACGACCTGGGCGGCGGCACGTTCGACGTGTCGATTCTCTCGATCGAGGACGGCGTGTTTCGTGTGCTTGCCACCGCGGGCGACACGCACCTCGGCGGCGACGATTTCGACCAGCGCCTAGCGGAGATCGCGCGCACGGAGCTGCGTGCGAAGGTCGGTCCGCAAACGATCGAAGACCCGGGCTTCCAGCAAGGCGTTCGATTGGCTGCAGAGAAGTGCAAGATCGAGCTCTCGCAGCAACCCGAAGCCGACATGCACATCGTCGTCCCTGAGTTGCGGCTCAACTGGCGTCGGCGCGTCACGCGCGACGAGTTCGACAGCATCACCGCAGACCTCGTGAATCGTTCGATCGACGCGTGCCGTCAAGCGCTGTCCGACTCCCGTCTGGCGCGACAGCAGATCGACGAGGTCGTGCTCGTCGGCGGCAGCTCGCGCATTCCAGCGGTGCGCGCGCGCGTGGAAGAGTTCTTCGGACGCAAGCCGCACACGGAGCTCAACCCCGAGGAAGTCGTCGCGCTCGGCGCCGCGGTGCAAGCGCACATCCTCGTCGGCGGCAAGCGCGACATGCTCTTGATGGACGTGACACCCTTGTCGCTCGGCCTCGAGACGATGGGCGGCGCCGTGTCGAAGGTCATCCAGCGCAACTCGACGATTCCCTGTCACGCGACGGAGGGCTTCACGACGTACGCCGACAATCAAACCGGGATGGACTTCAACATCGTGCAAGGCGAGCGCGAGCTCGCGCGCGATTGCCGCAGCCTCGGGAAGTTCCAACTGCGCGGCATCCCGCCGTTGCCCGCCGGAATGGCGCGCATCGCGGTGCGGTTCCACATCGACGCCGACGGATTGCTCTCCGTCAGCGCCAAGGAAGAGTCGACCGGTGCGAGTGCGCACATCGAAGTGCAGCCGATGCACGGACTGACCGACGGCGAAGTGGAAGCGATGCTCAAGGCGTCGTTCGACCACGCGCGCGACGATTTCGAATCGAGACGCATCGCCGACCTTCGCATCGAGATCGGCACGATGGTGCACGCCACGGAGAAGCACCTCAACGCGGCGCACGCGGGGCTCGACCGCGAGAGCTACTTGGACCTCACCGAAGCCGTGGCGAAGGCCAAGAATGCGGCGGAGGCGAGCGATCCGGTCGCGTTGCAGAAGACGCGCGACGAGCTGGAGCGCGCCACATTGCCGCTCGCCTCGCTCTTGATGAACAACGTCGCGCAGAAAGCATTGATGGGCAAATCGCTCGAGGACGTGTGAACGCGATGGCCGGCCCGAAGATCGTCTGGACGGACGTGCGCGAGATCGCGATCGCGCTCGTCGACAAGTTCCCTGAAGTCGATCCGCTGAGCGTGAGATTCACCGACCTTCACCGCTGGGTGACGGAACTCGACGGCTTCGCCGGCGATCCGAAGCGGAGCAACGAGCAGCTCCTCGAAGCGATCCAGATGGCGTGGATCGACGAGCGGGAGTGACGTGTCGACACGAGGCGCGCACCCGCGCTCCGTGAGTCGCGCTCAGCGCTTCACTTTGCCTTGCGCCGCGACCGCATGTTGCGCCGCAGCGATCTCGTGCTCACTCGCCAAGTAGCGACTCTTGATCGGCTTCAAGTCGCGATCAAGCTCGTACACGAGCGGGATGCCCGTCGGAATGTTGAGTGAGACGATCTTGTCGTTCGGGATGCCATCGAGGTGTTTGACGAGCGCACGCAAGCTGTTGCCGTGCGCCGCGACGATCAAACGCTCTCCATTGCGCACGCGTGGCGCGAGGTCGTTCTCCCAGCACGGCACAACGCGCGCGACCGTGTCCGCGAGCGATTCGCTGAGCGGCCGTTCCTTGTCCGAGAGTTTCGCGTAGCGTCGATCGCTGGCCGGATTCTCCGGATCGCCGATCTTGTACGCCGGCGGCGGAATGTCGTAGCTGCGCCGCCACACGAGCACTTGATCCTCGCCGTGACGCGCCGCGGTCTCGGCCTTGTCGAGTCCGGTGAGCGCCCCGTAATGGCGTTCATTGAGCCGCCAGTCGCGGACGACCGGCACCCACATCAAGTCCATCTGCTCGAGCGTGATCCACAGCGTCTTGATCGCCCGCTTGAGGAGACTCGTGTAGGCGACATCGAAGACGAAACCCTCTTCGGTGAGCCGCCGTCCCGCCTCCTCGGCTTCCAGGACTCCCTTTTCCGAGAGCGGCACGTCGCGCCAGCCGGTGAACCGGTTCTCCCGGTTCCATTGGCTCTCCCCGTGTCGCAGCAAGACGATTCGGTGCATCGAGGATTCCTCAGCCGAGCTTCTGACGCGCTGCCGAACGTACGGCTTCGAGCAACTCCGCGGCTTCGCGACGAAGCCCTTCGGCGCGAGCGACCCTGGGGAGTGCGTAGTCTTTGTCGCGGATCGAGCCGGCGTTGATCTTGACGTTCATCAGGGCGCTCTCGCACGCGCTCGCCAGACACAATGCGCCGGTCGCGCAATCGCTGGCGAGATTCGAGTTCACGTCGCTCGCCCCGGCGGCGCACAGTCGCAGCGCCGCAAGAGCCGTTTCGAGCGTCTCGAACGGCACCTCGAGCGCGACGCCGAGCGCCGACTGGATCGCCTGATCCCGCGCCGCCTTCTGCGCGTCCGAGTCCTTCGGCAGCTTCATCGCCGCGCTGACCGCGTCGTAGGCCGCCGTGTCGCGATCGACCAGATCGCCGGCGCGCCGCTTGAGCCGCTCGAGTTCCTCGACGCGCGCCGCCATCGCGGCTTCGACGGCCGCGAACTTGGGCCCCGACGTGAAGCGGAACGACATCGTGGTGAGCGCCGCCCCCATCGAGGCCAGGTGCGCTGCGACACTTCCTCCGCCCGGAGTCGCCGTGCGCTCGGCGAGTCGATCCGTGAACGCGGACAGCGAGAGTTCGGCGAGCTTGTTCGGGCTGTCGGTCATGCAGCGCAGTTGCGGGAACTTCCTCACGCGCGGGTCTGCCGCCGCACGACGAAGGGCGCGGATTCTACAGAAGCACCGACCGCCGCAGGCGCGCCTCGCGACGGGGTGACCCTCGGAACTTGGCCCTCCAACCGCCCCCAAGACCATATTTTAAGTTGCTATGAGTTAGCTACTTAGAAGGATGTTGCGATTGCTTCGTGGGGATCGAGCGGCGACTTTTCTAGGTTGATCGGCGCCTTGACAGCTCTGGGCTCGGAATCACGGCGGGTCTGACCCCCGTCTTTTCCGTCCCTGAGCCCCTGGGAAGCTAGCCCCGAGCGCCACTTCGGAATGCGATCGACATCCGGCACACGACAGCCGCGTTGCGAGAGCGCCGAGCACGCGCTCCCGGTGGGCGCCGCACGGCGTTGAAAATCGCATTCATAAGCCCCGAGCTCCAGTCCCTGGTTCGTCGCACGAGCCTGGCGGAAGTCTCCGAGTCGCTCGCTCGCACCCTTCGACAAGAAGGCGGCGATGTGCGTGTTTTCTTGCCGTACTCGGCCGACGTCAATCCATCGGTTCTGGCGGAGCTCAAGGTCGTCGGGGAAGTTCGCGTCAAGGACGGCCAGTCGCGCGCGACGATCACGATCCACCAGGGGCTCCTCGGCGATCTGCCGGTCGTGCTGATCGACCATCCCCAGCTGTTCCGCGCGCGCCATCCGTATGGCGACGACGAAGGCCCCTACCCCGACAATTGGCGTCGGTATGCGGCATTCGCGCGCGCCGTGCTCGAGAGTCTTCCGCTCCTCAAGTTCGAGCCGGACATCTTGCACTGCATGGACTGGACGACCGGATTGATCCCGGTCATCCGCC
>JANOFY010000113.1:0-2219 GCA_031413895.1 Planctomycetota bacterium
CGGCTATCTCACCGGACGGCAGGTCGTGCGGCTCTTCGGGATGATGTCCGGCGCCGCGGAGTCGGACATCGATCGTCGCATGCCCCGCCTGCTCGATCTGGTCGGCATGCAACAGAGCGCCGACCGCAAAGTGCGCGAGTACTCCAAGGGGATGCAACAGCGGATCGGAATCGCGCAAGCGTTGATCCACGGCCCCGAGCTCGTCTTCCTCGACGAACCCACCGACGGCGTCGACCCGGTCGGACGCGCGGCGATCCGCTCGATCGTGCAGGAACTGAAGCGCGACGGAGTGACCGTGTTCATCAACTCGCACCTCTTGAGGGAGGTCGAGCTCGTCTGCGACCGCGTCGTGATCATGACGAAGGGAAAAGTGCTGCGCGCTGGTTCGGTCGACGAGCTCACGCCGCGCACGGGTGCCGCCCATTTCGAGCTGCGCGCGATTCCGGAGAATCTCGATCGGCTGCTCGAAGGGATCGGGACGGACTTCCGGCTCGCAGCGGCGGGTTTCGAGCTCAAAGTGTCGGACGACGAGATGCAGCGCGCGATCGATCGCCTGCGCGAAGCGAACGTCGGGATCCGTGGGATCTCGCAGCGACGGTTGACGCTCGAGGAATCGTTCATCCACTTGGTGAAGGAACCGCGATGAGCTCGCCCACGACGCGCGCGCTTCTCGAGGACGCGTTCTATCAAGTCCTCGACAACAAGATCTTCCGCTTGCTGCTCATCCTCGTGCTGGCGCTGATTGCGCCGGCGTACTTGATCGAGTTCGGCAAGGAAGAAGTGACGCTCCTCTACGGATGGAGCTCGATCTCCTACGCGGACGTCTTGCGCTTCCTCAATGTGCCGTCCGGATCCATTCCCGCGATGGACTTCCAGACGAAGGTCATCCAGATCTATCAATCCCTGCTCGTCGACACGCTCGTCGGCAACATGGGCATGGCCGTGTGCATTTCGGCGACCGCGTTCTTCGTGCCGTCCATGCTCGAGAAGGGCTCGGCCGACATCTTGTTCTCGAAGCCCGTCTCGCGCCGAACGCTGCTTCTGTCGCGCTATTTCGCGGGGCTGCTCTTCGTCGCCATCCTGTCGGTGCTCCTGATCGTCGGCATCTACTTCGGCCTGCTCGTCGTGTCGGGATACCACGACCCGGGGTTCCTGTGGGGAGCGTTCACGCTCGTCTATCTCTTCGCGATCCTGCACGCGTTCTCGACCGCGGTCGGCGTGTTCACGCGCAGCACCGTCGCGGCGATCTTGCTCACGCTCGTCATGTTCATGACGAGTGGCTGCGTCCACAGCATCTGGCAGGTTCGAGAGTGGGACGACGACGTGGGGCTGAGCCGTGTCGTCAAGACGCAGGTGCAGGACGAGAAAGGCGAGTCGGAGACGACCCCGGATGTCGATGGCCCGTCGAAGCCCTGGATCGTTCGATTTCTCTCGGGCACGCTCGACGTCCTGCACTACACGCTGCCGAAGACCAAGGACGCGGACTACTTGGCGCAGATGCTGCGCAAGGCCGTCGCTGGACCCTCGGACGCCGTCATCGATCCGACGGGCAAGCTGACCGTGTCGAAGCCACCGCCGGATTTCGAGCTCGTCTCGCCGACGAATCCAAAGCTCAGCGAGGATGGACGGGTCGTCGATCTCTTGCGCGAGCCCGCGGTCTGGGCCGCGAAGAGCAGCGACGGCGCGGAACTCGCGCGCGTCGAGATCGTGCGCAAGAGTCGACTTCAGGAACGCTCGGGTGGCAGCGGCAAGCCGCGCAAGTTGAGCACGAGCGCGGCGGCCGACGGCTTCGCCGAGCGAATCAGCGCGAGCGGCCGGGCGATCACCCCGCCGAAGATCATTCGCTCGAACGACTCCCAGAGCGGTGCTTCGGCTGCGTACCCAGCCACCATCGGCGGAGCGTATCCCGTGTTCGTCGAATGGACGGAATCCGCGGCGTCGTGCCGCGCCGCAGTCTTCACGTCGGGCGACTGGTCCTTCGAAGTCGTCGCGACGATGAACTCCGACCGACTGTCGCAGTCGGAACGCGACGAGAAACTCGGTGCCTTCCTCGAGTCGATCCAGCTCGCCCAAGCGGGCGGGTTCCAAGATCCAAACGCCTGGTACGAGAAGCAATTCGGCTGGACGTCGGAGCTGAAGTTCAACGCCTTCTTCTCGATCGGTTCGTCGCTCGCGTTCATGATCCTCATGCTCTGTTTCGCGCGCCTGAGGCTCGAGCG